>NVTF01000061.1 GCA_002401485.1 Elusimicrobiota bacterium
GTTCAGCCACCTATCACGGTGATCAGTGGGTCACGCTCGAGCTTGAGGTGCGCGGCGCGGTCACGGACTCTCACCGCGAGCCGGAAGGACCGCCCGTCCATCACGAGGGTTCCCATCTCGAACAGGGCCCGCTGGTTGATGTCGTAGAGGTCCGGGAAGCTCACGAAATTGTTGACCACAGACAATAGGTAGGCCTGGTACAGGATGAGCTTCTCCACTAGCAAAGTGTCGTCCATGGCGGACGCCGTGGCTCGGCCCGACGCGATCAGAGCACGGACTCCGCCAGCATAGGCGCCGTTGGAGTAGGCGCTCAGCTTCTCCATCCCCAGTCCCGCGATCGGGCTTGACGTCTTTTTGCCGGCCCAGGCCTCGTGCTTGGAAAAGAAATCCTTTACGACCCCCCAGTCGTTTTCAGAGAGAGTTTCGATCTGGCGTTCCAACGCGGGTTCGAGAACCTCCTTGCGCAGGCGCAGCAGCGCGGACTCAAAACGGGGATTGAGGGCGCCCGTGAAGTGGAGGGTTCTGTCGGGTATCGGCTCAGACACCGGGGACTTTTGCAGCAGATCCTCGATTACCGAACTCTCCGTGAGGTCGAGCTTCTCAGAATCCCGTAGGGGACCGAAGTTCCCAGCCAAGCGTGCGTCGAGCGCCAAGATCCGGCACTGGGCAAAGTATTGGTCCAGTTTCCCGCGTACCGATGCCAGCAAAGAATAGGCCGTCGGCGTATCTGGTCCGAGCGGCATGATCTCTGTACGCTTCTTCCCATTGGTCAGATTCCCCTCGGCGTACCAGATCCGGTAGGCCTCTGCCTCGGCCAGGAACTTGTCCAGCTGTTCCTTACCCACGCCCTGCTTGCCGTCTGGATGCGGGGACCCGCCCACCGTCGCTAGGATGTCGGCCAAGAAGGCCTTGATCCCGTCGTCCTTGGACGCCTCTGCCAGAACGACCCCGTTGGCGCTAACGGGCGATTTCTCCATTTCTGATTTGATGCTGCGGACTTGTTCGAGGGATATCTCCTCCTCCCCCTTGCGCCCGATGCGTGCCAGCATACCCACAGCCGCGTCCCGGATCCGGCGCCCTTCCTCGGAGCTCACATCGATGTCCGTCAGACGCAGGACGGGGCTAGCCGAGAGCGCGCCGGCGGAGTCGCGCAGCAGCGAGAGGAGCCACTCAACCGCCCGCTTGATATCGGCGCAGAGGAGGCGGCCATCGTCGTCGGCGTCGAGGAGATCGAGGAAGGGTCGGTCGCAGCCGATTCCCTCAGTCGGCGCTCCGGTGGCCATCCAAAGCTCCTCCTCAAGCGCAAGCATGGAGCGCAGGTCTTCGGCCGACTCGATGACAAGATGCGTCGTCCGACCGTAGCGCCGGAATCTCATGGACGGAGATTGCGCAATTGCTGTCCGTTGGCTCTTTTCCATGATAGATTCAGGGGGAAGGGATCAGTGACATGGTTGAGTAGAGCGAATATACTACCTCGTCATATTACCAAATCATCCGGTGAAGCATTAAGGTGCGGATCCTGGTTGGCCGGCGTCGCCAACGGGCCGGTTACTCTTTGATGATCAACTGATCCTTCAGTTCATTCATATCATCAGCCTGGATGGGGAACTCGGGCGCCAGGATTTCGCCGCATTGGGCGATCGCTTCACTGAATGCCAAGCCCATGTTTCCTTGTTTGATCCCGTCGACCAAAAGATCGCAGACCTCCTGCCAGGCCTCTTTGGGGACCTTGTCGCTGATGGCTTTATCGGCCAACACCACGGCGCGGCGCTCCATCAGGGACGCAAATAAAAGGATACCGGTCGAGCCCTTTGTGTTCTTGATGTTCGATTCATAGAACTCGAGCTGCGCGCGCATGTCGACTTGATCCTCTTGATCCAAACGACTGGTCAAGATTCGCTGTACACAGGCCAGCCGAGAAAAAAACGCGGAAATAGCCGCTAAAAACGCGATATCGCCCAAGTACCAGGCCCAATGTTCCCCCAAATAGGAGGCTTGCCAGCCGGGGCCGTCCAATGCGAAAAACAAGGCGATCAGCAGGCTCAGGACGATGATGGGGACATGGCCGACGGTAGAGGAGCGCCGAACGATCATGGGGACGATCTCGCCGGAGGTCTTTGATTCCGCTTTTTTGATCGCCTCCAGGATGAGCTCTACCCGCTCGGTTTTGAGATAGGCCTTAGCCCAGTCGGGAATATCCGTTACCATCCCCCCGAGGCGCCGCCGCCGCTAAAGCCGCCGCCTCCACCGAAGCCGCCGCCTCCACCCAAGCCGCCGCCTCCACCGAAGCCGCCGCCGCCGTAACGCCGGCCGCCCATGCCGCCAAGAAGGAGTCCGGTCATCAGCATTCCCGCGCCGCCGCCGCGTCTGCGTCCGCCGAAAAGCAGCATTAGCATAAAAAGCAGAGGGATAAGGCCGCCGAAGCTCCGGCGGCGGCGGGGAGCTCTCCGCCAGCGCTGGCTTCCCCCGCCGAAGATTTGTGAGAGGTTTAGATTAGGATTGGTGCGTTGCGCGATCTGAACAACACCGAGCAATATCCCTTGTTCCGTATTCCCTGAGCGCAATAGCGGAACGATCGTCTCCGCCACGATCCGTTTGGCATGTGCGTCGGGAAGATCGCCCTCCAGCCCTTGGCCTACTTCGATCCTGACCTTGCGCTCTTTTTTGGAAACGAGTAGGAGGACGCCGTTGTCTTTGGCTTCGCTTCCCAGCTTCCACTTGTCAGCCACTTGGATAGAGGCCTGTTCAATCGTCAAGCCGCCGAGGTCACGCACGGTAAGGATCGCGATCTCGATGCCGCCTCCTTGACGCTTAAACTCGATGAGGGCAGAGGTGATCTGACGGTTTGCCGCTGAGGATAGGAAGCCGCCCTGATCCACCACCGGGCCACTTAAACGCGGCACCACGAATCCTTCGGCGGCGAAAACGATGGTCAGAGGACAGAAAAAACCTGCGAGAAGAGCTAGATGTATCGAGGCCTTCCTTAAATACACTAAAATTTTACTGTGGGCGCAGCTTCGATCTTTTTCGCCTCGACCGCATCTACGCTCCACTGCGGCATTTTCTCAAAATGGTAGAAAAGTCCGTTCGCCCAGCTCTCGGGCGGGACTATCACTAAGTTGTTGAACTTGTTGATGGCTTGAATGTGGCGGTTGCGGGCGATGGTGATCCGGTTCTCCGTCCCCTCCAACTGGGCCTGGAGTTCCCGGAAGTTCCGATCCGCCTTCAGATCCGGATATTTTTCTACAACCATCATCAGTCTGCCCAGGGCTTGGGTCAGCCCTCCTTGCGCGGCCTGAAACTTCTGGATCTGCTCAGGGCTTAGGTTGCTCGCGTCGATCTTGGCGCTTGTCGCCTTCGCCCGCGCCTCCACCACCGCCTGCAGGGTTGACTTCTCGTGCTTGGCATATCCCTTCACGGTGTTGACTAAATTGGGGATCAAGTCCGCGCGGCGTTTGTATTGGTTGGTGATCTCCGCTAGTGTGGCTTCTGTGAGGTTCTTGCCTTGGGGCAGGGAGCGAATTCCGCATCCCGCCGAAGCCGTGACGAGAGTCAAGAATACTATTCTGATGCCGTTGTTTCGTATGGAGCGCATGGCGCATACCCTTCCTTTTTCGTGTTGAGAATTATCCGTCTCTTTTGATCTTCGACCGAACTTTTCGCACGGTATTAGAGACAGTGCATATCGTAACAAAACCTGCTTAGCCTGACACGAATAATCTCCCGAAGGATCAGGCAATGCGAATCATGGCGAGAAACGGGCTGATCCTATTTTACGTGGGAACCAACCCCGACGACTGCTGGACGCGCTCCATTTCTCTGACGCGATCGACGGCCAGTTGGGATCTGGAACCCGGGAAATGATCGCTAATTTCCAAGCGGCCAAGGGATTGAAAAAGACTCGCACGATTAACCCCGAAACGTGGACGGAACTTCGCAAACTTTCTCAGTAGGGACGTAACTCGATAAAATACATCTGAATATACGGGACTCGTCCTGGGACTCGCCTACCAGGCTGCTCTACCCCGCACTCCTTAGCAGCAAAAACGCGGGATTGGTCTAATACATGGCTACAACGTTCCCGGGAGAACCAAGGACAGTTTCGCAAGATCGGAAATATCGGCGATATTAATGTTTTTCGGCCGATAGGATAGCGCCTTCTTGTCGAGAATCTCCAGATGCAAATCGGCAAATCCTCCGAGTAACTCCAGAAAAGCATTCGTCGCTGACGATTTTAATAGAGCGTGATCTTTCGAGAGCACATAATTGCGCGAACAAAACTCAGGATGTTCGGGGAAATCGACTTCTGTGGGAGAGAAGAACTCGCTAATTTTATCGCCGAGCGATTCCGGCCGGATCAAGACGTGCCCCAAATCGATGAATAAATCGAAAATGACAACCGCGAACGTATTGTCTATTGAATTGCGATGGACCTGCCCCTCAGCACCCGTCGAAACCTGCTCATAACGATTACAAACGGCGAGCATGAACGCACTGCGGCCTTCATAGGTGAGGCGGAAGCCGTCGCAGAAAATCGTTTCCTCGCCTTGCCCGAGGATCGAGAACTTAGAGATTTCGTCGATATAGGAGGTAACCTCCCGTTGCTCAAGGTCGGTTACATGATATTCCTGACAAAGCCGGGTGCGCGCTTTCGTGAACGTTTCTTTATCTTTGTCGGAGAGATGGAGACGGAACATTGATGAGAATATAGCAAACGTCCAGTGATATGCGCTGTTATGAGCCTTGCGGGCTTCTAGGCTGCTCTACCCCGCACTTTGGGAGAAACATTGAACTGAATAAAATTTGCCAGCATGTATACTCTATTTAGTTCGTCCATTACGCAAATTATCAAGAGAGAGCATATGACAACGGAGTGCCGGAAGAAACGAAATCTTTATATTATCGGCGGTCTTATTTTTTCGGCGGTCCTCGCCCTGGTCGGGCATTCTCTGTTCTTCGATCGTCTCCTTCCGGTGACGGGTGTGACGCATCTTGATTTTGGAACGTTCTCCTTAAATTCCAACCCGAATCAATTTCTCGTCTGTAGTCCGAATCTCTGTACTGAGACTCCGCATATGACAAGCCCCGTGTATTCCTTCCCGGCAGAGACCTTGGCAGCGGATTGGGATGATATGATCAACCGGCAGTCGAATATCGAACTCTTGTTTGAGGACCAACCCCTTAATCAGCGCGATTACGTTCAGCGTACTCCGTTGATGCGGTTTCCAGACATAATTACGGTTCGTTTTTACCGGCTCCCAAACGGGATGTCGACGCTCGCAATCTACAGCCGGGCCATTTATGGGAAATCCGATTTTGGCGTGAATAAGGCGCGCATCGAGTCCTGGCTGCGCGAGATTCCGTAATAAGCGACCTAAAGGGTAAGGTCGATTCAGCTTCTTTGTAACATACAGGTACAGTGACCGGTAGGAAGCATCCTGCAGTGATTGCCAGAAGACAGTTCAAGGAGAAAATGTATGGCGGGCTTTTTAGATAAATTTCGAAAGACAGTCGTCGCGTCGGTGTGGAAGGAGGAATCCGACCAGCAAAAGCCGGTGGATATCGATGACAAAATCGCTTTGGGCGTCCTCCTATGGATCGTCGCGGAAGCCGACAGCCAATTTCTCCCCGAAGAAGAAGAGCAGATCAAGCAAATCCTGCATTCCTTCAGCCATATCTCCAAGACGGAAATCCCGCTGGTCTTAGCCGCGGTATCGCAGGCGGCGAAGGAACGCGTTGATATGCATGCATTCACGCGCGAGTTGAAAGCGAATCTTCCGTACGACGCCCGCAAGACGATCATTGAGGAGCTGTTTCGGGTCGCGTGCGCGGATAAAAATTTGGACGCGCTCGAGATGGAGACGATACGAAAGATCGCCGACTTATTTTTTGTTTCTCACAAGGACCTTATCGCCGCCAAACTCAAGGTCAAAGAAGAATTCGGACTCAGAATCGCCGCCGGCGGTAAATGAATTTCGCTGAATTCAAACTCCGCTCCCGTGTGTTGTATTTGTGCTGAAAAATGCTAGACTATCGTGTTGGAAGGCGCTTAATTCAGGTTTTGAAATTGAGCCTTTGATGTCCTGCAATTCCCTCGCCTCGGCCAGAAGACGCCCGACCTTCTAAGAAGGATCTTCCGACCAAAACTTTTCACGTGCGCTTAGACCGCGCCTTGATTGCAACGAGAATCATTGGATATCGGAGACCATGGTGGGGTCCTCGTTCTAATGATTTAGGCATGGAGGTCATCACTTGCCGTTCAACAGAAAGCCGAATAAGGTCTTTACGCCGGGACCGACTCCGATACACCCAGCCATCCTGGCGTTAGGCGCGACTCAACCCCCTTACAGCCGGACCCAAGCATTCTCCAAGCTCACATTTGAGATTATTGCCGGGCTCAAGAATGTTTTTCAAACCTCCGATGATGTGGTCCTGCTAACTGCATCCGGAACGGCAGCCATGGAGGCTTCCGTCATGGGGTTTCTCAAGCCCGATGACAAGGCGCTGATCGTTAATGGCGGCACATTCGGTCAGCGTTGGGTCGATCTGTGCCAAAGGCATTCGGTCCCTTTTAAAGAGTTAAAACTTGATGCCGGTAAGACCCCTTCACCTGAAGCGATCGAAAAATCTCTTCGCGATTTCTCCTGCAACGTTCTTTTAATTAACGCCCACGAAACCTCCACCGGCGTACTTTACGATGTAGCCAAGATCGGCCAGGTTGCCCGGCGACTTGGAGTCTTTTTCGTGGTCGATGCCATCAGCAGCATATGCGCTGATCCCTTTTTAATGGATGAATGGTCCGTGGATGTCGCGATCTTGAGCTCTCAAAAGGCCTTGGCCCTCCCGCCAGGATTGTCGTTCATCGCCCTAAACGGGAAGGCTAAAACCCGGCTCTTAGCCGACCCCGCGAAGACCCTTTATTTCGATCTCTTGGACTATCTGGAAAATCAAAAGCGCGGGCAGGTTCCTTACACTCCGGCCACCGGAGTATTCGTGATGCTTCACCAGCGTCTGAAGGATATCGCCTCCGTCGGATTGGAGGCGACCCTTTTGCAGCATGAAACGTTGGCGAGATACTTTAGATCGAAACTGACGAAATTTCCCTTTACGATTCTTCCAGAGCGCTCATCAAGCGCGATGACGGCGCTTCTCTGTGACGAGGCGTTGGACGCGTCCCGACTGGTCGCTTCCCTGGAAAAAGAACACGGGGTCTTTGTAGCCCCTAGCGGTGGAGAATTAAAAACCAAGGTGTTTCGAGTGAGCCATATGGGTGATCAGACCCAGCAGGATATCGACTTTCTGATTGAAGCATTAAGGACGGTTCTCTTGAAGTTTGAATATATTAATATGCGAGAGGTAGCAGCATGAAGGCAATCATCATGGCGGCGGGCGTCGGTTCGAGGTTATCCGAAATATCGAGCGGGAAACCTAAATGCCTCATCAAGGCTGCTGGCGAAACTCTTATTAAGCGTATCGTGAGGGTTTGCAGTAGCCGGGGAATAGACGATGTCACGGTCATCACCGGATATGAAAAAGATCTGATACACGAAGAGCTGGGGCAAGCGGTGGAATTCGCCTACAATCCTTTTTATCCCGTCACCAACAGCATTTCCTCTCTATGGCTTACGCGAGAAAAGCTCAAGGGAGATGTTATCTTAATGAACGCCGATTTATTTTTCGAGCCAAGTCTTCTTGACGCGCTTCTTCGCCAGCGGAAATCTGTCGTCATGCTCTCTGACAGCACTCGAATTAAGACCGCGGATTACCGGTTTTGTTTTAAGGGGGATCAGATCACCCATTATGGAAAACATCTATCCAACAGCCAGACCGACGGGGAATACGTCGGTATGGCGCGGATTGATTCGTCTTTTACGGAACGTTTTCTGACCCGACTAGAAAATATGATCGAACAAGGCCGGACCAACTCGTGGTGGGAAGAGGTGCTCTATTCCTTCATCCCGCAAGGAGTACCGATATACCATCACGATGTGGCTGGGACATTTTGGACGGAGATCGACGATCCCAAGGATTACGACCGGTTGCAGGCATGGTTGCGCGGTAGAACTTCCTCCATCACGTCAAGCGCTATCGGGACTTCCCCAATGCCCGCCATACGATAATGATCGAGTCCGCCCAAGCAACCCCGGCGACGGCTACAAGGTTCGAACGTCTTTGGGCAACCAAGAACAAGGACGATGAGTGGTGGTCTTCTTTTGTGACCTCCCCCATCGCCATAGCGTTAAACATGGTCGTTGTGGACTGGCCGATCCTTACACCCAACCGGATTACAGTCCTCTCCATGTTGGCGGGGGGCGTCGCTTCATTCTTGATCGTAAAGGGAGGTTTTTACTCTTTTCTCTGGGCTGTGTTCTTCCTGCACCTAAGCCATATTTTTGACTGCATGGACGGCCAGATGGCCAAATACCGTGGTATTTCATCTCCGTTCGGGTCCTACTTTGACAAGGTCACGGATCAACTGAAAGTTTTTTTGTTTTTTGGGGCGGCAGCGTACGCGGCCTACAAGCAAACGGGCGAGGTGACGCCGGTTTTTCTGGGGTTTATCGGGGTGTCGTTCTACTTCATTCGGGTCTACGTGAAGTACCTAACTATCTTTATAGAAATGGAGAACGATCCGGAATATTTGGCAGATTGTTCGGCAGTAGCCGCAAAGCAAAGAGGAACCCAAAAGGCGCACTCTTCTTCTCGAATATGGAATGGCCTACTCTGGTTTTTAGGAGAACAGCGCAAGTTCTTCTTGTTTAATGAGACCGTATTTATCTTCCTGATTTCTTTCGGCCTACTGTTTGACCGGTTGACTGAAATCCTTTGGGTGTTCGCGGTGAGCCAGGTCTATTATGGATTGCGAAGAAGTTTTCAACGAGGTTCTCAGATCTATAGATCCCATCACCTCGATCTTCTGAAACCACTTGAGAAATAGGTGAGCCAACCCAGTCCCGCCGCACAGAGACGAAAACTCTTGGAGGCGACCTATCAACCCCGAGAGGAGTGGTGGTCTCGAGTCTTCGCCTCCCCCGTTGCGCACTGGCTTTTATGCCTTGTGGCGGATTGGAAAACAATCACGCCCAATAGGCTGACGGTTGCATCCTTTCTGCTGGTCCTCATCGTCGCGGCGCTGATTCTCACGGGGTCGCCCGCCGAAATCCGGTTAGCAGCCATTTTATTACAGGTTGCTTATATCTTTGACTGCATGGATGGACAGCTTGCCCGCTATAGAAAACAGACATCGGATCTCGGCGCATTCCTGGATAAGAGTTTGGATTTTCTTAAGATCGCGTTTCTGGTATTTGCGCTTTCCATGGAGGCGTTTCATCGCAGTCAGTCCGAAACTCCTCTTATTCTGGGCTTTTTATGCTTCTTACTGACCTGTTTTCTTCCCTATTTAAAATTATTGGCCAAGGCCGATTTTGATATTGGTCCTCGAGAAATTTTATTGGGCCGAAACTTTTGGCAGAGAAATATTAGGTTTTTCCTTTTTGAAGAGGCTCAATGGTATTTCACCATCACGATCTGTCTGTTGTTTCTTCGCGCTGATTGGGCTCTGTGGATTTTATGTCTGGGTCTAGGCCCACAGGCCCTTCTGGAGATGGTCAGAATCGTAGGCTTATTGCGCAACCCGGGCATCGATAATTCAGAAAACTCGCATTTCTAGTAAAATAACCCTATGCCTGTATCTCCTAACAAAGCCCTAATAGTCGCTACCACATTGATTGCACCATGGGGTCCAAAACTTCTGACGGGGCTAATCCTGTTTATCGCCTTTTGGCTTGCCTCCCGTTGGGCGCGTCGTATTATCGATGGCTGGGGCAAGAACGCAGAACTAGAGCAGCGCGCGGTATTTGAACTCGCCTCCGAAACTGCGAGCTATTGACTATTGTTTTTCGGTCTAGTAACGTCGTTAGGAGCGATGGGCATCAACGTTGGGGCTCTCGTAACCGGTCTTGGACTAACCGGGTTCGCGTTGGGTTTCGCGCTCAAGGATGCGCTGTCAAATCTGTTGGCCGGGGCAATGATCTTGATCTATCGGCCTTTCCAACACGGCGATCGCATCAAGGTAAAAACCTTTGAAGGGAAGGTCGTCGAGATCGACCTGCGCTATACCACTTTGAAAGGTGATGCGGCACAATATTTAGTGCCGAATTCGCTCATGTTAAGCAACCCCATCACTATCTTCCCTTCCTGACGCATGCACCTCATGGCAGCATAGGGGCGAGGAGGAAACAAGTTCCCAGTCGGGGGTGATCCATTTCTTTGCAGGGGGGCGGGCGGCTTCGAGACTCTATTTCTTGAGATACGGTTTTCCCATGATGTGATTGGGCAGCGAGAAATTGAAGGTGGCACCTTCACCCACAGCCCCCTCGGCCCAAACTTCGCCGCCGTGACGCTTCACAATCCGCCCGACAATGGAGAGCCCGATCCCGGTTCCTTTGAAGTCTGATTGGGAGTGGAGGCGCCCTAACTCTCTAAAGAGTTTTTCGGCGTTTTTCATGTCAAAACCAGCGCCATTATCCTTAACGTAGTAGATGTTTTTGTCTAATTCGCGGCGACCACCGATCGTAATCCAGGGATTTTTCGTTTTGCCGGTAAATTTCAGCGCGTTGGCGATGAGGTTATGATACACCTGCCGGAGCATCGTGCGCTCTCCGTAGGTATGGGGGAGGTCCTCTATTTGGACCATTGCATTATTGTTGGGAACGGCGCTTTCGAGAGCTACGTACACTTCCAGGGCGAGATCGCCCATATCGACATCGGCGCGGGTCAGGGAATGGCGCGCCATAAGGGAAAATTCAAGAAGATCATTGATTAACTTACTCATGCGAACTGTATTCTCCCGGATGCCGGCCACTTGGCGGTGTCCCTCATCGTCGAGCCGGGATCTGTTGTCCTCCGCTAGAAGTTCTGCGAAATTCCCGATCGCCCGTAACGGTGCCTTGAGGTCGTGTGAAACGGAATGGGAGAAGGATTCAAGATTTTTGTTCGCTTCCTCAAGTTCGCTTTTTGAGGAGGCAAGTTTGTCGGCTAAGTGAATGGTCGCCAGATGGGATTCTACCAACGACTTCAATTGCACCATAAAGCGTTGATAGATCATTCCGTACGCATTTTCTTTGTTATCGAGGATGCAAATGGATCCGAAAGGAACGCCATCGGGCCAAAGGATCGGGTAGCCGAGATAGGAAATCATGCCTAGCTTGATGTCCGGGTTCCTGTTCCATTTGGGATCTTTTAAGGCGTTTGCAACCAGGAGTTTTTTCTTCGTTTTGACGACGGTTTCGCAATAGAGGGCTGCTATTTTGTCCCGCGCTCCCGCGATGTAGGGGTTGCCTTCCGATTGACTGGCGCTTAATACCTCCATATGGGTGGGGGAGGCCTTTATGATCAGCGCGGCGGGCACTCCGACGAGCTCGGCAAGTATGTCGACCATTTCCTGCCAGAGGGCAATAGTCTTCACGGGCAAGGCGATATTTCGGGTTTCAATTTCCCCGACCCATGCCGCTGAGAAAGGCATCAGTTTCGTCTCATGCGTTTTATAGGGCTTCCGTGGTATTGGGTAGAGAGAAATGCATGGTCGCGCCTTTGCCGACCTCGCCCTCGGCCCAGGCCTTGCCGCCGTGGCGCTGTACAATACGCCGCACGATGGCAAGTCCGGTGCCTGTGAATTCCCTTTCCTTGTGCAGGCTCTCCGACTCTCCAAAAAGGTTCTTAGCGTATTTCATGTCAAAGCCCGCGCCATTATCTTGAACGTAATAGACGTTGCTGCATCCTTCCCAACGCCCGCCGATCGTGATGCGGGGCTCCTTTATTTTACCGGTAAATTTCAGGGCGTTGCCGATGAGGTTCTGGAACACCTGCCGGAGCATCGATTGCACGCCGTAGGTCGGGGGGAGATGTTCAATCTGCACAATCGCATTCTTATTGAGGGTGTGGTATTTTAGCCCCTCATAAACTTCCCGGGCGAGAGCATTCATATCGACGTCGGTGCGCAACAGGGAATGACGCGCCATGCGCGAAAATTCAAGGAGGTCGTCGATCAACTCACTCATGTGAATTGTATTATTGCGGATGCGCGCCACCTCCAGTTTTCCCCCTTCGTCTAGGTGGCTGGCGTGGTCTGCCTCCAGCATGAGCGTGACATTGCCGATCGCCCGCAACGGCTCCTGCAGGTCGTGTGAGACGCAACGCGAGAAGGCCTCGAGGTCTTTGTTTGTTTCTTCCAGTTCGAATTTGGAGGAGGCGAGTGCACTGGCTAAATGAATGGTGGTGAGATGGGATTCGGCTAATGCCTTCATTTGCTTCATGAAGCGTTGGTAGACGATTCCGTATTCATTCTCCTTGGGATCGTAGATGCAAATGGTTCCGAAGGGCACGCCATCGGGCCAAAGGATCGGGTAGCCCAGGTACGAGATCATGCCCAATTTGATATTCGGATTTTTAACCCCGCGCGGATCTTTTAAGGCATTGGGCACCATTAGTTCCTTCTTGGTCCGGATGACCGTTTCGCAATAGAGGCCCCCCAGGCTGAGCTTAGTTCCGACCTTGTAGGGGTTGCCTGCCGAATTGCTGGTGGTAAAAATCTCCAGATGCGTGGGGGAGAGTTTCGTGATCAACGCGGCGGGCACCCCGAGGAGTTCGGCCAGGATATCAACTATTTCCTGCCAGGCCTCGACGGTCTCTTCGGGCAGGGTAATATCCCGGGTCGTAATCTCTCCGGTTGTTGCCGCTTCGCTGTCCATGACTTAGTATTGGGCGCGGGCTTAAGGAGATTCTCAGGAAGGGATCAAGTAAATCTCATAGGAAAATTAAGATCCGGGGGGCTTTTGGGGGAGCCACGCACAAATCAATTCGACCGCACGGAGAACCGGTCGGCAGTGTTCTTGAAGAAATTCTTTCCCGATTTCTTCATCCATCGGCAAACTGGCGAGGGTTTTCAGCACTCTCGTTCCGTCAAAATCAACAAAGGCCAGACGAGCCGTCAGTTCCTCTGGCGGTCTTCCAAAGTCGCTGCCCGGCAAAATCGCAACGCCGGTGTCTTCCAGTAATCGTTCACAAAGTTCTGCGCTCGTTGTGATTCCGCGGGCCCGGAGCGTTTTTTTGTGTACGTGGAAATCAGGGAAGATGTAAAACCCTCCCTGGGGGGATAATACCGTGACATCAGCAGCCCGCAGTTGTTTGACGATCGTGTCGCCGAGCGCCTTTAGGGTTTTTCTGGAATGCATTAAATACTCATCGATCTCCGGGCCCCCCTGAAAGGCCTTGATCGCTGCATACTGGATTGGGGCGCTCGTAGAGGTGAAGGTTTCGCTGGCCACCGCGGCCATGGCGTCGAGCAGCCAGCGCAGGCATTCGGGCACAACGAAGACCCCTAAACGCCAGCCTCCGGCACCGCACCATTTACTGATGCCTCCGCTGAAAATCGTCCCATCGGGATGGAGGGGAACGATCGAGGAATGGTCATTGGCGTAATTGAGTTTTGCGTAAATCTCATCGGAGAGGATGATGATTTTGTATTTTTTTGCGACCTCGGTGAGGGCTTTGAGTTCGGTGCGGGTATAGGTCCTCCCGGTGGGGTTGGAGGGGTAATTAAGAATGAGTAGACGGGGTCGGTCCGGTGCCTCTTTGCATAATGCTTCCAATTGCTCCGGTGTGAGCCGCCATTCGTCCTTGGCATGGGTGGTGAGAGGCACCACATTGCGGCCGATGATTTGTGCTTGCGGCTTGTAGGAAACCCAGGAGGGAGCGGGAATTAAGATGTCTCCGTTGTAGACGAGCTGCATAAGAAACATGAGTTCCTTGGAGCCGGGGCCGATCAGGACGTTTTCGGGGGAACATTCAATGCCGAAGGTTCTTTGATGGTGTTGGGCCACCGCTTGACGCAATTCAGGCAACCCCTTCACCGGAAGATACGCTTTCTGGAACGCGTTTTTTCTCAATTCTTCGGTGACGGATTCGGGGACGGGAAAAGGTGATTGGCCCAGGCCGAGTTTATAAATATCGCGGCCTTCCAGGCTCATCAAGCGGCAGCGCTCTTGGATCGCGATGGTGGACGATGCAGTCAGTCCCTGTACATTCGGATTTAGTTGGCTTTGCGGAGCATTGGCGCATAGTTTTTTCATGGGTGCATCATTCTCCCCAGTCATAGGTCAGTGCATGCATGGCAGCTTCTGTTACATGGGTTTCAAATGGATTTCCTTGGAACAGATTAACTTATCGAACCGGATGCCGCATGACGGCGGCGAGCAGTTCGTTCTCGTCGCTTTGCGACAGCACCACCGCCTTGTCGGCGGCGCCGTTGATATGGGTAATCTTCCCGTCTAAATAAACATTCCCCGAGTTGAATACAACATTGGAAATATCCCCGTGCCGGTAATAATAGGCGTCGGGGGTTTCGATCGCGTAGGGCAATCGGTAGCGCGGGCGCCCCGAGGCGTCGAGAATCTCGACCCAAGAAGAATAGGCGTGGTCTTCGCCCGCGCTGGTTTGATGGTAGAAATGCCAATAGAGACCGGGCCGGCCCGTGACTGGCTTGGGTTGGTCGCTGCTTCCGACGCTGCGATGACCCTTAGAGGGGGATACGATGGTCGAGAAACATCCGTCACAAGCAACGATTTTTTCCCAATCCTTAAGGCTCATTTCCAGCATGCGTTCCAGGGAATCGAGCGGCACCAATTGGATTCTGCCCTCCAGCCGCAATCCGACGGCGATGGGATGGGCAGACTGGGGATCGAGCGGGGTCTTCAGCAGGCGGGAGATTTTTCTCATCTGTCGTTTCTGTCTGCGGCTTGGCGTGATATTTATAACCCAGGTATCCTTGTTTTCCATCGGCCCAAACACCATGGGGTCGGCGAGCCCGTCATCGGTTCGCTCCATCGCGGCCATTCGGTATTGAGGCGGGGTCGGGCCGCCGATCCGGGGATCGAGATGCGCCGCATGCACCCGGGTGGCAAAAATAAACTTCCGCATCACTCCTTTGGAATCCCGGGCCGAGTGGAACCGGCCGTCTTCGAGCACAAAGCCCCGGTCAATTGGAATGCCCGGTGCGTCATAGAGGCCGGTCAAGGTGCGTTCGATTGGAGTGATCTGGCTGTTATGCCAATCCTGCGCCCCTTGGTTGGGGTAGCGCGCCTTATCCTCGCGATGGCCCTGGGCCCTTAATTCCAAACGCGCCGCGAAGGCTTTTTCATTGGCGCCGGCTACGGCGGCAAGGCCGACGAATTCCCAATCCTTCCCTTCGTTGCTGCTCTTAAACCACCCTAAATCGGAAAGATAGGGCCGCAGCTCCCGCGGAGCGGTGGGGGAGCGGAAGTAGCCCCCGCGCGCCATGCGAAACACGCCGAGCCATGAACCGTCGGTTTGGACCTCTACGTCCCCGTTAAAAATCGCGGTGTAGCCGGGCACTTGATCCGGAGCGATGACTTCCGATCCGATGCTGGTCGCCGGGTGTTTGTGCAGGGGCGTCGTTTGGAAGCGGCCTTGCGGATCTGCCGCGTTGGATGGCGGGGGTGTGGGCCCCTTCGTCTCCGTTGAGTGTTTGATCCGATGAGTAATGAGGAGGAGCACGGCCGCGATTGGAATCAATCCATAGGAGGCGTAGATAAAGGGCGCGACGCCGGTGAAATTGGTGAAGAGGAACTTCATGAAGAAGAGGGATATCGCCTGCACGATAATCGTTAAGGCGCCCAGAAAGGCCATCGCGTGCGGCATGTCATCTTGACTCGGAACATGGGATTGGAAGAAGCTGCGAAGCTTCATCCCGGCAACCACCGTGACAAATCCCATCGGGATCAGCGCGATTGAGGGCAGGGTCAGCGTTGACGCCCAACTTAAGACGGGAGGCAAGGCCGCCAGAGCTCCGAGTGTGGGGAGCGGGACGAGAAAGGACGTCATCGCGGCCAACCCGACGATGGCGAATAAGACCCACCGCAGCAGGGAACGCATGAGAAGTTTATCGATGGCCGCCTTGTTTAAGCGTTCTTTCTCAACGCGTTTCCCCATTTTCTTCTGAGAGCGCATTGTTGTGAGCATGCCCAAGAGCCCGCCGACATTAAAAAGGCCGATGATCCAGCCGTAGATGCCCGTGGCGAGTTCTTCCATGCCGGGCCCGGCGAGATTTAAGCCGTAGGCGGGGATCATGAGAACAAAAAGCAGGGTTCCGGAAACCGCGAAGGTCGAAAGCATCGCCGCCGCGTAGCGCAGAGCCGGGGTCTTCCAAACCAAGGAGACGCCCCGGGTGACGGTCAATTTCGAGGAGGCTTTTTTCTCTTCAGGATCGATGTCGTCTAAGCGCGGTAGAATCTTGACGAATTTCCAGACCAGGAATAGGGTGGCGGCGGTGGCGATCGGGAAAATGAGAAAGGCGGGCAAAAATCCGAAACTCACCACCAAGGCGCCCGTGCCGATAGGACCGCCAATGCTCATGACGGAGCGAAAGGCTTGTTCCCGCGTTAAATAATGCTCGAGTGCCGCGCGCGAGCGTCCCACGATGGCCGGCGGGATGCTTTGTTCGACCGTGGCGGTGATGCCCCCCATGAAGGCGCTGGCGAGGATAAAGGCTTGGAGGAGCGGCAAGGTCATCATGCCCGCGCCCAAAAGTCCGGCCAACGCGCCCATCGATACAAACTTGGCGCCATGGGCGGTGAGAAAGGTTTTCTTAAGCCCTAATTTTTTGATGGTCCAGGGCGCAATTTGACGTCCGAGAAAATCCACCACGTAGGTCAGGATCACGAGATGGGTGAGTGTCGTTGCGAAATCTCCAAAACTCTTTTCAATTAAGGTCGGCAACGCCGCGCCCACGGCTTCCGCCCCCATTTGGGCTAACACCAAGGCGGCGATGAAAAAGAGGGCGTTGCGTCCCAATTTCAGAGTCTTCGATTGGGGCGAGGGAATTTCCTGAGCCGGTGCCGCTGCGTCGCTGGAGGCGGCATTCAGGAGAGTTTGATTTCGGGGCGACTCGGCGCCCAGGGTCGGGCTCGCTTCGGATTTTCGGTGCGAGAGATCGAAGAGTCCCCGGAGGATTCGCGAGCGATTTGCAGAGGTTGCCTGCTTCTGCTCCAACTGATGCACGGCGGCGGTCACGGTGTTGATGATCGGAGCCGTGCGGTTTTTTTGAGCTGCTGGAATCGTCGTGTTTGGTGTCTTCACCACAAGGGATTTTGGGGTATCAATTCCCGCGGCAGACGCCTTGAGTGGGAAGGTCTGAGGGAGAATGATCGAATCGAGGTCCGGCAAATTCGACCTCAGCGACAGGTTTTTTCCTAGAGAGAGGCGTGGGCCTTCGCCTGTTTGCAGGTGGAGCAGTCCGCCGCCGTTCAGGGCCGGCAGTCCGCCGGCACGAATATTGGAAACGGCCCTTCCGCCGGCGGCATAGACACCGGGACCGGGTGCCGCCAGGACAAGGGCGAATGTCAACCCGGCGGCGATTGCTCGCTTCGTAAGAAACGCTTTTTGCACCAACTTAATCGTAGAACGAAGCTGAAATTCGTCCTAGGTCCACAGAGGGACCTTTTCCCAAGTAGGGGACCTATCCCGGATTGGGACTATCGAGCAACCAAGCGTTCATTGGTTTCGGAGTCGAAATAATGAAAACGAGCCAGATTGAAGCGCAGGTGGATATTCTCGCCGGGGGACGGTGCGTCTTCAGGTTCGCACCGGGCCACGATCGACACCCCATCCTGGACGCAATGCAAAAAGGACTCCGCGCCGCGTTGCTCCACCATGTCGGCGGACATCGCGGCCGTTCCGGCTCCCGCGGCCGCCCGGCTGATATCGTGAGGGCGGCATCCGAGGGTGAAGTGTTTGGGGAAATCCGTAAATTCTGTCGCGAGGCCATCCGGGATGCGGAGGCTGAATATTTTTGTTTTAAGAGTGAGCCCATCCAGCTCAGCGTCCAGGAAATTCATTTGCGGTGTGCCGATGAAGCTTGCGACAAAACGGTTTTTGGGATGCCGGTAGAGTTCCATCGGCGGCCCGACCTGCTGAATTTTTCCTTCGTTCATAACCGCGATGGTATCGGCCAGGGTCATCGCTTCCACCTGATCGTGGGTCACGTAGAAGACGGTCTTTTTCATCCTCCGGTGCAGGCGTGTGATTTCTATGCGCAATTGCGCGCGCAGTTTGGCATCCAAATTGCTAAGCGGTTCATCAAAGAGGTAGACCTCCGGCCGTTTGACGATGGCGCGGCCCATGGCGACGCGCTGCCGCTGGCCGCCGGAGAGTTGACCGGGTTTTTTGGACAGAAACTTTTCGAGTTCCAAGACCTTCGCTGCGGAGGCCACCCGTTCCGTGATTTCAGCGGGATCGAGTTTGCGCACCTTGAGTCCCAGTGAAATGTTCTCTTCAACGGTGAGGTGGGGATACAAAGCGTAGTCCTGAAATACCATAGCCACCCCCCGGTCCTTGGGGTGCAGCGCCGTGACGTCCCGGTCCCCGATGTGAATGCTTCCGTCGGTCACGGTTTCGAGTCCGGCGAGCATGCGCAGACTGGTTGATTTTCCGCAGCCGGAGGGACCGACGAGCACAACAAATTCGCCCTCCCGGGCTTGGAGGTCCATCTTGTCGACCACGGTCGTGTCGAACGTTTTTGTCACCGCCTTGAATTGTACCGCCGCCATAAATCCTCCGCCTACTTAATGCCCGTCGTGGATACGCCTTGAATGAAGTAACGCTGAAAAATGATGAAGACCACTACCACGGGGGCCGTCACAAACATAGTGCCAGCCATCACCAGATTCCAGAGCGTGTAGTACTGGCCCTGAAAGGAGCTCAACCCAACCGGGAGGGTGTACATCGCGGGAGTGGACAGCAGCATCGCGGGCCACATAAATCCGTTCCAGCTCCCGAGGAACATGAAAATAGCCTGGGCCGCCATGACGGGTTTTGCCAGTGGCAGGATGATCCTGAAGAAGGTTTGAAACGGCCCCATGCCGTCGAGCATGGCCGCCTCTTCCAGCGACTTCGGTACCCCGAGAAAGAATTGGCGGTACATAAACACCCCGAAGGCGCTGGTCAGAAACGGGATGGTTAACGCGGCGTAGGAATCGATCCAGCCGAGTTTTGAAAGCAGAATAAATACAGGGATGATTACAACCTGGCCGGGGATCATCATCGTCCCGATAATGATCCAGAAGAGGACCTTGCGGCCGGGAAAGCGCAGCCGGGCTAAGGCGTAGCCTGCCATGGCATTGAGAAAAACATTGGCGACCGTCACGATGCCCGCGATCACGAGGCTGTTGAACATCCACCGCAGAAACGGGAGTTTCTCCAGTAGATACGTGTAGTTCTCAAGCGTGAAGGGCCGCGGGATCAGGGTGGGGGGCCAGGCGCTGACGGCCTCCACGGTCTTAAACGAGGCGGACAGCGACCACAAAAACGGACCCAGGGTGAGTGCGGCGTAGATGCCGAGCAGCAGATACAGCAACCCCCGGCCCCGCGTCATGCTTCCTCCTCACGGCCGAAGAAGAGCCGCTGCGCGATCGACAGTCCGAAAATAACGAGAAAAAGCATGAAGGCCATGGCCGAGGCATAGCCCATATCGAAATGTTTGAAGGCCGCTTTGAAAATATAGAGAACAACGGTCATGGTGGAATCGAGCGGGCCGCCGTCGCCCTTGGTGATGATGTAGAAGGTGTCAAATACCTGGAAGGTTCCGATGGTGGACATGATGAGAACAAAATAGGTGGTGTTCTTCAGCAGGGGCCAGGTGATAAATCGCAGCCGCTGCCAGGCGTTGAGCCCGTCGAGATCAGCGGCCTCATAAACGGATTTGGGAATTTCCTGAAGCCCGGCGAGGTAGATGATCATGAAATTTCCGACGGTGGTCCAGACCGCCAGGGCCATGAGTGCGGGCAAGGCGAAATGAATATTGTTGAGCCAGTCTACTGCGGGGATGCCGAAGAAGGAGAATAAATAATTCACGATCCCGGTTTTTGAGTACATCCACATAAACATCAAAGAGACCGCCACCGATGAGGTCACGGTCGGCAGAAAAAAAGCGACGCGAAAGAATGTCTTTCCCTTGATGTCGGAGTTTACGCAAACCGCGAGCAAGAATGCGATCGCCATTTGCACGGGGACCACCCCGAGCGAATAAAACGCCGTGTTTTTTAGAGCGGTAAGGAAGGTGTCGTCCGAGAAGAGGTTGATGTAATTGTCGAGGAAGATAAACTTCGAATTTTTCGGAACCATAAAGGAAAATTCATGGAAGCTGATATAAAACGCGTAGAGCATGGGCCCGAGCAGGAAAACAACCAGGGTTAAGAGAATCGGCAGGAGAAAGAGGAACGCCGCGAGTTTCTCGGCGCGCGCGCGGTCTAGATTCAAGGACGGTCCTCCACTCGATAAAACCGTTTGAGTTTTCGGGAGGCTCGGGCGAATGCCTTCTCAAGAGGCAATTGGCCCAGGCGCACCGCTTCGGCCGCCTTGTCCACGTGTTCGAGCATCCGGTTGCTGTGCACGCCGAATCCAAACGGGGATGCGTATTCGTCCGCGGCGATGAAGGGGGCGCGTTTTGGATAACGCTTTAGGAAACCCGCGTTGACCACGGACTTGCGGGAGGGGACCTCGAGACCCAGCTCGACCATTTTCGCCTGTCCCTGCCGTCCGGTCAAAAATCGGATCAAGTCGACCGCTTCGCGTTTGTGTTTGGAGCGAGCGCTCGCGACGTAGGCGACGGTGAAAATAATGTTGTGACGTTTTTCCATCATGGGCACCGGAGCGATTCCGTATTTAAGATCGGGGGAGCGTGTCGCGAAGTAGGGCTCTACCCACATGCCTTCAATAATCATGGCTGCGTCGCCGGCGGCGAAGGCGTCGGCCGTCCAGGACTTTCCGAAGTCCGTGTCGGTTCGCGCGATTGCGTTTTCACCTCTAAACAAGGACAAGAGGGTTTTAATCCCGCTCATGCTCGCCCGGTCCTGAAAGGCAAGGGTGTTGTTTTCTTTCAGCAGCCCCCCGCCGGCCAAACCCGCGAATAAGGCGATCGTTTTCATGTCGGCTTTAAGGCACATGGGGAAATCGCCTTGGGCGCGGACCGCTTCGGCGGCCCGCAGCAGCGCGGGCCAATCCTCGGGGGGACGCGTGATTCCGGCGGACGCGAACATTTCCTTGTTGTAGATCAGGGCCAAGGTTGAAAACCCTTTGGGCAGGCCGTAGAGTTTTCCCTTGGGGCCGCGGAAGGCGGCGAGAATGTTCTCGTAAAAATCGTCAACGTCTTCACCCGCGCGTTTTAAGTGCTCATCGAGCGGTTCCAAGACTCCGTAATAGATCATGCGGGTGACTTCCTTGGAGTCCATGTAAAAAACGTCGGGCTCGGTCCCGGAGGCGAAGAGCACCTGGATCTTCTGCATGTACGGGCCGACAATCGGCTCGTATTGCACCCGAATCCCGGGGTACAGGGTTTCAAACTCGGCGATTTGGTCCTTGAGCAGCTGCATCTCCTCGGGCATCGATGACCAGCCTGACAAGCGCAGTACAGTTCGCCCGTCGTCTTTGCCGGAGCAGGCCGTGCCCAGGGCCAAGAGGAAAACAAGGCACGTCTTTTTCATTTCCGGCCCACCCGGTCGATGCTGTAATCGGCGGCCAAGGACGCGAGATTCCACAATTGAATATCACAGGTGCCGCCGTAACGAAGGGGCCGGAGTTTCTGCTTCTGCACGGTGTAGGTCCAGAGTTCATTGTGCCGCAGTCCCGAGGCCTTAACGGCTCGATGCAGCCGCCGCAAGGCGGGCTTATACCGGCCGTGCTGCCGTGCCAGACCGACCAGGAGCATGTTCATTTCACGACCCCAGACAACCCTCGGGGAATGATAGGGGTCCGCGCGGTATTTCTTCCATGTA
The DNA here is from genome assembly GCA_002401485.1 of Elusimicrobiota bacterium. Taxonomy (GTDB): domain Bacteria; phylum Elusimicrobiota; class Elusimicrobia; order UBA1565; family UBA1565; genus UBA1565. The sequence continues at coordinate 21,846 of NVTF01000061.1, forward strand.
GAGGGGGGCGCATAAACGTCGCTCGCGGCGAGCACTCCAAGTCCCTTTACAAATAACCCTTGCGGATAGGAGGCCAGGATGCAACCGGACGGGCTGGCATCGCCCAACAATAGCCGCGCGCACGAGTCGGTATGCAGCACCGGAATGGGGCGACCCTTAACGTCGAGAGCAATGGCTTCGAAGGCGGCCCGGGTCGACTTTTTATGATTCTTCTTCCAAAAGAGACGTTCTTCCTTAGTCAAGGCCGACATCCGGGCGCTTATTCTTTTGCGGACCTCGGATGCGCTGAGGTTTATCTGGAAATGCCTGGTCGCGCCGCTCCATGTCTCCTGCATTTTTTTGAGATCCTCAGGCGGATTCGAATTTAGAAAGCGATAAATCTTTTCCGCTGCGGTGAGAGCCGCCGGCACCCACACTGTGTTGACGTCCATTGGGTAGGTGCCTCCGGCATACCCGAAGGTGCTGTCGCGCCAACTAGCGCTGTGCCCTGAAAATCGGATGAGTCGCGAAAAATGCGGTCGCTGGGCGTAGTTGCGCGCACGGCGGAAAATGAAATTGAGGTTGCTGCGCACGCGACCGTTGAGAAGCAGAGACTTTTTACGCGTGAGCGACGCATCGGTGCGAAGTAAAAAACGTCCGAGCAGAACGGGCAGGATGAAATCGTCATCCACCATCCCGTAAAACTCCCGGGTGTTGTGCAGCTTGCCCAGAAGGGTTTCGGCGCGGCGGCGATTTTCCGGGCCGCCCCTGAGAAGCCGGTTGTATTCCTTGACGTTCTCGTACACGGCGAGATAACCGATCGATTCCTCATGGCTGACCCGACCCTCGGGAGAAACCCGTTTAAGAACCCCCCGCAGAATGAGTTCCATCATCGGCGTGCTCAAAATATCATCCATCATCAAGGCCGTCAGCAGCGTGTCTCTTCCGAAATAGGTCCCGTAGTTTTTGAGCCCGGCGAGGAGTTTTTTCCGGGTGAAAAGAATTTGCGCGGACCGAAGATCGCGGGCAAGCCGCACACTTTTATGGCGTTTGCACCAGGATAAAAATTCCCGTGTAAATATTTCCTTCAGCCCCAATCCGATCAGGGGGGGAGTATTGCTGCGGCAGGTGACGCTCACCTGGAGCGGGCTGCCGGTTAAGGAGCGGAGTCGAAGGCGGCCGCCTGTCATGATCGCTTGGGCCTCGCGGCTGTTGACTTTGAATTCGACGGAGAGGCGCCGTTTCCCGTCGATGGTGGTCCGCGAAGCTCCCCGGGCGCAATAGGTGATGCCGATTCGCGCGTGCAGCCCGTGCAGGTCGGTTTTTAATGCGGAGAGGTGCCGCTTGCGTAGGGCGGCGGGCAAGGCTTTTATGCGGCGAATTAATTCGCGGTACGGAGCGTCGCTGCGCAGAGCGGCGTCGCGTTCCTCGCGCACAGATCCGAGCACGAATCCCCCGATTTCGGCTTGGTCGACTCCCAAGTCGAGTTCGTAGCGCAGCCAGCCTTTGCCTTTGCCCGAGATGCTGCGTGCCCAACGGGGGGAGACGGGTTGCCCGCGCTTTGAAATGCTGAAGGCTATAGACTCATTGCCGGTGTTGGCCCACGTGTTTTGCACCCGGCCGGGAATTTCGTTCAGGGATATTTGGAAGGACCCGCCCGATGCGTCGCGCAAAAACCGCACGGCATGGTCTGTTTTGTCCCGGGGGAGCTCAAGCAGAGGGCGCGCCGCTTGCATGCTCAAAGGTGCAGATCAAACCAACGAATCATTTCCCACAAAACATGATTCACCGTCTCTACGGCTGAATAGCCATGGCTTTCATGCGGCAGCAGGACCAGACGCGAGGTGACCCCGTTGCCCTTGAGCGCCGCGTAATACCGTTTGGACTGCATGGTATGGGTCCCGGAGTTGTTGTCGATGGCGCCGTGAATGAGCAGGATCGGTTTTTCGATTTTATCCGCAGAGAAAAACGGCGACACCTTTATATAGGTCTCTTTGGCTTTCCAAAAGGGCCGGCGTTCGCTTTGGAATCCGAAGGGAGTCAGGCTTCGGTTATAGGCACCGCTGCGGGCAATGCCCGTTTTGAAGACGGGGGAATGCGACAGAACATTGGCCACCATGAAGGCGCCGTAACTGTGGCCGATGATGCCGATGCGGTCGGGGTCGGAAATTCCTTTTTCCGTGAGAACCTTGCGAATCGACTGTGAATTCATATTCAGCTGTTCGATCAAGGAATCGTTCATCGTCTTCGGGTGGCCGACAATCGGCATTTGAGCGCGCTTGAGGAGCGCGTACCCCTTCAGGGTGAAGTAGAGGTAATCCGCCTTGTAGGGTTTTGAATACTTGTTCGAAGAACCGCGAACCTGTCCCGCCAATTTTTTAGAGGTGTATTCGATGGGATAGGCGCTGACAACGGTCGGGTATTTTTGTCCCTTTTTGTAGTCGACCGGGTAATAGAGCATTCCCGACAACTGGGTACCATCGCCGCGTTTCCAGGTGATCAACTCTTTTTTGACCTGAGAAAATACCGCTGCCGGATTTTGTTCATGCGTCAGCTGCTGCGAGGATTTGGATTCCAGATCGACGATAAATAAATCCGGGCTTTGGTTTGCGGTTTCCCGCCGTGTGATTATTCCCCTGTAGGATTTGTCGGCAAAAGAAACGAAGCGTTCGTACGTGCCTTCGGGGGAGCGGAAGAGCTCTTTTTCTTCTCCGTTATCCAACGCGATTTTTTTGAGGTAAGGAAAGTCTCCCTTAGGGGTCGCTCCCTTGTCATAGGTAAAGATCCAGCGGCGATTTTCTTCCCGCACAACGGCGCTGACGCGCCGATCAAACTTATTGGGAATGGTCACGATCCTGCCGGGCTTTTTGTAGTCATCCTGGTAGCTGTAGCTCCATAACGCAGTTAAAGCAGCTCCGGGCCGGATCTTTCTGTAATCGGCTTTCAACGCGCGCAGCCACTTGCGATCCCGCTCGTAGTCATACAGGAGAAACTCCGAGCCGTCTTCGAGCCATTTGGTCCCAGAGTATCGGTGAACCAGCTTCTGCAGTTTTCGGGGAGTTCCAACCGCGGCGCCGTCGATTTTAATCAAGGAGATTTGTTCTCGATGCGAAACGTCGATGTTCCAATCGCCTTGGTCCAGCGCCTCGGCATAGAGGAGCGTCGAGGGTTCATTGGGAATCCACTGGAAATCCCGCTTCCCGGTCGGCACGCCGTGGATGGGGATTGAATCAAAAACCGGCAGCCGCGCGAGTCTGTGAAAACTCTTGCCGTTGAGTTCCCACAGTTCAATGTCTTGAGCGAAATGATAATAGGGAACCACATAGGAGTACGGCTCCCGGATGCGGTGCACGCGCAGCATGGTTTTGTCCGGAGAGAGGGAATACGCCGTGATAATGCCGGCGGGACCGATGGGGCTGATTTTTCCTGAAACAACGTCCACAATGGCCAGCTGGACTGTGGTGTAGAACTTAAAGAGAGCCTCATCGTTCTTGTCCTCGAGCAGGTCCTGGTAGGTCCGGTTCTGGGCGATTTTCCCGGTCGTTTCGCTGATGGTCGGTCCCTTAGCGATGTAATGGGACTGGGGTTTAACGCCGGCATCGCTTCTCATGCGGACCAGTACCCGGCGGTTATCGAGCCATTTGTGGCCGCCTCCCATGACGGTATTGAGACAGAGTCCGGGAATCCGTTTTACCTTGGAGCGGTTGGTTTTTCCTTGCCATAAGGCGACGCAGTCCTCTGTTTCAACGGCAGCAACAAAGCGTTTGGAATCCGGCGACCACACGGGGAAACGAGCACGAACGTCTTTGGGGAATTTCAGCGCATGCGTTTTTTTGGTCTTGAGATTGAGGATCTCGAAGCGGGTGTAAAAATAACGCGTGTATTTGCTGCGGTTGCGAGGGATGAAGCGCAATCCGGCAAGGCGCAGTTTTTCGCGCGCAACATAGTCGATGGGGGGGATGATATTGTAATACCCCTTCAAAATGTGGGTTTTTTGATTGCTGATCCTCGTTGTGGGAAACGATTCCGCTTCAACAATTCTTGAAATTTTAGGATCCGGCTTTTGATAGTCGAGGGCCGCAGCAGGCACGGAGAAAGCGAGAATCAGCGATAGGAGGTTGATCGGTGCATTCATGGACCTACTATATCAACTAAAGATTCATAGTATAATCCCGCCATCATGCATGACAACAATCCCGAGGGTTCAATGCTGGCCCATTCGCTTTTTGCGCGGAGCCCCAAAAACCCCATTCTAACGGCGAAATCCTGGCCGTACCCGGTCAATGCCGTTTTTAATCCCGCGGCGGTCATCGTCGAGGGCGAAACCGTTTTAATGGTCCGGGTGGAAGACCGTTCCGGCATCTCTCATTTAACCGTCGCGCGCAGTCAAGACGGGGTTCATGATTGGAAAATAGACTCGAAACCCACCTTTGTTGCTGATCCCCAACGGTACCCGGAAGAAATCTTCGGTGTTGAAGATCCCCGCCTGACCTGGCTGGAGGAGCGCGGCGAGTGGGCGATGACCTATACCGCCGTTTCCGACCATGGGACCTATGTATCGCTTGCGACCACCAAGGATTTTAAGTCGTTTGCGCGTAAAGGAACCATCCTTCGGCCGCCGGATAAAGACGCCGCGTTTTTTCCGCGCCGTATCGGCGATCGATGGGCCATTCTGCACCGGCCGATTCTTGATCCCAACCAGGACGCCCACATCTGGCTGTCCTATTCCCCTGATCTGAAGCATTGGGGGGAATCCAAGGCTGTTTTGAAGGCGCGTTCGGGCACCTGGTGGGACGCGGGTAAAATAGGACTGTGCCCGGGACCTATTGAAACGCCGGAAGGTTGGCTCGTGTTGTATCACGGCGTTAGAAAACACTGCTCGGGAAGTATTTACCGCTTGGGCCTGGCCCTCCTGGACCTTAAGGATCCAAGCAAGGTTTTGCGCCGCAGTGACGGTTGGGTGATGACGCCCGACGCTCCTTATGAAGTGACCGGGGATGTAGGCCAGGTGGTGTTCCCATGCGGTTGGGTTCACGACCAGTCCCGCGACGAGGTGAGGATTTATTACGGCGGCGCCGACACCTGCGTCGCGGTTGCCTCGGTGCCGATGCAGCAGCTTATGGAGTATGTTCGGAGCTGCCCAAACGATTAAGGTGCTGCGTGCGGGGCACGATTTGCACCGGGTTGGGCGGCTCCCTTTTGTAAGGCAGCCCCGGGGCATGGGGGCGGGAACTTTCGAAGTGATTGAGAAGTTGAAACGAGAGACGCGATATGATGTCCGGTCGCTGCTCGGCGAGGTCCTGGGTCTCCAGCGGGTCCTTGAGGAGATCGTAGAGTTCGAAACGGTCCTTGTATTGGTACCAGTGCAGCTTCCAGCGCTGATCCCGGACCACCCGCTCATCGATGTCGAGATTCTTCCTTCCCGCGGCCAGGCTTCGTTTGGAGCTGGCGAAGGCGTATTCCCGTAAATTCGCGCTGGGGTTTTCCAGCAGACTGATGAGGCTTTTTCCCTGCAGCTGGAGATGTTCATAGTCGACCCCCGCCGCCTCATACACAGTGGGCGTGAGGTCGATGCGCTGCACCAGTCCCCTGACGCGCGTGCCCGCGCGATGGGCATAGTCCGGATGGTGCACCATGAGGGGGACGTGCAGAACCGGCTCGTAGAGGCTTTCCGTATGGCCGAGCAAGCCCTGCTCATTGAGCAGTTCGCCGTGATCGGCCGTGACGATGATCAAGGTGTTGTCCCAGAGGCCCAAGTTTTTGACTTGGGACAGAAAGTCGCTGACCTTTCGATCGACGTGATTGAGCGAGGCGTCGTAGCGGGCGATCAACTGCTGCAAGTGCGCGGGTTCCTCCCGGAACTCCTTGAGAAAACTCCGCAGGGGATCGGCCAGTTCGATCGGCTCCCCGTTATAGGCCCTGAAAAACCGGACATGGGCTGCCATCGTGGAGATGGGTGATCCCTCGCTGTCGGGGCTGTACCGATTGGGATTGTCCGATTGATACGGCGCGTGTAAATCGTCGACGGTGGTGTAGAGGAAAAAGGGTTTGGCCGGGTCTTTTTTGAGCCAATCCAAAGCGCGTGGAGAGTAGTCGGCGAATTTCCTTGGTTCATGGGTGCGCGTCGAAAATAGGGCCTCATAAACATCAAATCCGCGATCCAATCCCCAGGCCTGCAGCGAGAAGATGCCTCCGCTGAAGGCGGCGGTGCGGTAGCCGGCCTCCTTCATCTTCTCAGCCATGGTGGGCACCGTTTTGTCCGGCTTGAGAAATGGGGAGACGATGTATTGTCCGTGTACTTCCGGAATATGCCCGGTCAGCAGGCTGGCATAGTTGGGCAGGCACCATGAGGACTGCGCCATGGCGTTTTCAAAGAGCACGTTCTCGTTCGCGAATTTGTCCATGCCGGGAGTTGTGTCGCGGGAGTAGCCGTAGGTCCCGAAGTGGTCGGCGCGGGCGGAACAGATATCGATGATAAGCACGTTGAGCGGGCGTTGCTCCTTGCTGGGGTGAGTGGAGGCCGCTAGGCTGGGAAGGGGCTGTCCGGCAGTCCCGGTGAGTGCGGCAACAAGAAGCAGAGGAATAAACATTACGGTAAATACCCTAGAAATTTCAGCTGCTCCACCGTTTCCTCCTCAAGGCTCGAAGGCTTGCCGGTGAGTGGAGGGAGGCTCTTTTTCACGCGAAGGTTCTCCTGTTCCCACTGGGTGAATTGCAATGTGAGCGACTTGATCAGATCCGGTTCCTCTGCGATACGGTTCACCCGCTCCAGCGGATCCTTCTTCAAATCGTAGAGTTCATCCGGCCCGCTATTCATTCGACGAATGTATTTCCACCGGCGGGTTCGAAGCACTCTCACTGCATCTCTCTTGTCGTCGCTATGGGCTGACTCCGCAAAGGCGGTTCCGGCTTGGCTCGCTGCGCCATAGACCAAGGGCAGCAGGCTCTGGCCCTGCACCGGCTGGGGAGGGGTGATTGCTAAAAAATCTAAAATGGTGGGCATGATGTCGATGCTTTCTACCACCTGCGCAATTTGCCTTCCGGTGGCTTGGGCCGGGACGCGAAACAAGAGCGGCACCCGGAGCACTTCGTCGTAGGGCGCTAGCCAGCCATGCGACAAATTCCCGTGTTCCATGAACTGCTCCCCGTGATCGGCTGTTAGGACAATCAAGGTTTTGTCCGCCACATCCAGCTCATCGAGCTTATCAAACAATTGCCCAAGCTGCTCGTCTAGATAGGATATGCCGCCGTCATAAAGGGCGATGAGGTGATGGAGATCATCCTTGGAGAGCGTCCTCTTTCCGTTGTTGACCGCAGTCACAATCTCGCGTCGCCCATCGATGTCACCGACATAGTCTGGATCCCAGAGTTGATCGAAGCGTGGTGAAGTTTTGTATGGATCGTGGGCATCAATCGAATGAATATAGAGGAAAAACTTTTGCGCGTGATTTTTCTCAAGCCAGGGCAGGATGGTGCGATTAATACCCTGCATCGATTTATAGCCATCAACGTATTGGGAGAAACCCTGGCTAAAGCCGAATGCGGAATTTGTGAAGCCTCCGCTCGCGACGCCGGCGGTGAGATACCCCCGGTCCTGAAGCACTTCGGCCAATGTCAGCCGGGAATTGTCCAGGATCTTGCCGGCGGGCGGGGTATATCCGTCTTCAACCCACTTCGCGTCATTGGGGAAGTATATCGCGCCATGGACGGACGGATAAAGTGATGTCATGATGGAGGCCAGCGAAGGCAGCGTCCAGGTGGCCTGAGCGAATGCGTTTGAAAAGATTGCGCCGCTTTTGAAGAAGCGGTCAATATGGGGGGTTGTATTGCGGGCGTAGGAATAGGTGCCCATATGATCCGCCCGCAGGGCATCGTTGACAATGAGAATAACATTCCATTCGCCGCGCAGGGCTGAGGTCGCCGCGCGACCCGGCGTGAGCGAGAGGCAGAAAATCATCGCCAGCAACGATAATCGGAAAACTCTCATGACTCTACTATGTTAACTTAAGGAACCTGCCGAATGGACCTCGGGCCGTCGGAGAGCAGGGTTTGGATCTCAGAATCTCGGCAGGTTTTCTCGAGGCATTCCCGTGCGATGGCGTGAGAATCGGCTTTGTTCGGCAGGTTTAAGACTTCAAAATAGTCTTTGACCGCGTCTCTTCGATTTCCGATCACATCAAAGGCGACGCCTCGATATAAATGGCACAGGGTCTTCCATCCCGCAACCGCAGCGTCCTTTGCCAATGCCCGGGTGAGCCACTCAATTACCAGAGAAAGAGTTCCAGGTTGGAGGCATTTTTTCGGGGCGAGACTGCAGAGAGTGCTCATGCGTTTGCCCAACAAAATTTCCGGATCTTTTTCAGCGCGCTTAAAGAGGGATAACGCCTTATCGTGAGAACTCTCCCAGTCGCCCATTTGATCGAGCAGGAGTATTTCAACAAAACGAAAATAGGGGCTATCGGGATAGTCCGCCAATATTTTTTTCAGGACTTCGAGTGCTTCATCCTTTTTATCCTCGTTGAGAAAATAGAAGCTCAATAGGTTGGAGGCGGCCTGGGTTACCACGAATGGATAACGGCCTTTATCCATCGCCATATGCAAATGCCGAAGACCTTCTTGCACATTGCCGCGAACGAATATGTAGATCCCGACCTTCAGCATGCCCGGCAACCGCCCGGCGAGATATTCGAAGACCCCGATTCCTAAATACGCATCGTAGTATTCGGGATCGAGCGTTAGAAGATAATTTTGATGTTTCTTACCTTTTCTCCCGTCAAAATAGGCTCTGAGCCAACGGCCGTTGGCTAAATTAAATTGGGCACGTATGCCCAGGGTGAGGCCTGAGGCGAAATAGGCGTGGGCTGTTAATTCGGGATTCTTTGATTTTATTTGGATTTTTGAAAACTTCAGGGACTTTTTGATGTCTTCTTCGATCCGGGTCTTTAGGGCAGGTCTGCGTTCAAAGAGGCCAGGTTCCGCTGAGGACCACCACCAAATCGTTCCCAGCTCGAAAAGATAGCCAAGGGGATCCTCGGGATGGCGTTTGATGTAGCCGGCGATGGAGTCGACGGCTTGGTCGTAGTCCAGATTGTATAGAAAAGCATTGCTTTCTCGGGCGGTGGTGGCGAGGTCGCTTTCGGCTGCTGCCGGGCCGGCAAAGAGTCCGAAGGCGAACAATAAGGAGACCATGACCCGAATCATCAGCTGCACGCTATCAAAAATTAGAAAATTGACAAAGGAATTATGCCGCATTTGACCGCTCATTATCCGCCGGAAAATGGCTATAATACACACGTTGCACATCCCCCCCTTAAGAGCCCCCAGAGACTGAATGCCAAAGCAATCCCTTTCTAAAACCCGTGAACCCATTGCCGTAGTTGGAATCAGCGCCATTTATCCTGGGTCCCTTGATAAGAAGGGTTTTTGGAAGGATATCGCCGCCGGCAAGGATATGATGCGGGAAGTCCCCAGTTCTCATTGGCTCATTGAGGATTATTACGATCCGGACCCAAAAGCCCCGGAAAAGACCTATTGCAAACGCGGCGCATTCCTGAGCCCCGTTGATTTTGATGCCTTGGGCTTCGGTATCCCGCCGAAATTGCTGCCTGCAACCGATACCACCCAATTGCTCGCGCTGCTCGCGGCCAAACGCTGTCTCGATGAAGCCACCATGGGGAAATTCGATGAGGCGGACAAGGATCGTATCAGCATTATTTTAGGCGTTGTCTCACCGCTGTCGTTGGCCGGAAATATGTGGAGCAAGCTGCAGAAGCCGGTTTGGCTCAAGGCCCTGCGCGATGCCAAGGTCCCTGAAGATGAAGCTCAGGATATCTGCAAACGAATCGCGAATGAATATCCGGAGTGGGTGGAAAGCACCTTCCCGGGTTTGCTCGGAAATGTTGTCGCCGGAAGGGTCGCCAACCGTTTGGATCTCGGCGGGACCAACTGCATCACCGATGCCGCCTGCGCGAGTTCCTTCTCCGCGCTCACCATGGCTGTCGACCAGCTTTATCTCGGCGACGCCGATATGGTGGTGACCGGCGGCATCGACGCGATGAACGACATTTTGATGTACATGTGCTTCAGCAAAACTCCCGCTATTTCTGCCAGCGGCGACTGCCGGCCCTTCTCGGACAAAGGCGACGGCACGATGCTTGGCGAAGGGGCGGGTCTCTTCGCGCTGAAGCGGCTCGATGACGCCGAACGCGACGGTAATACTGTTTACGCGGTTCTCAAAGGAGTCGGCAGTTCTTCCGACGGGAAATCGAAGAGCGTATACGCGCCGGTTGCAGCGGGTCAGGCGAAAGCCGTGCGCCGGGCCTATGAAAAGGCTGCGATCGACCCTTCCACGATTGAACTCGTCGAAGCGCACGGGACCGGCACGCTGGCCGGCGACGTCGCGGAGCTCGGCGGCCTCACCTCGGTTTACGAAAACGGGATCCGCAAGGACAAGCAGTGGTGTGCGCTCGGCAGCGTGAAGTCGCAGATCGGTCACACCAAGGCGGCGGCGGGTGCTGCGGGATTATTTAAGATGGTTATGGCGCTTCATCATAAAACGCTCCCCCCGATTATCAAGGTGGACCGTCCCCACCCGAAGTTCGACATGCCCAATACTCCGTTTTATCTCAACACCGAGACACGGCCGTGGGTCCGTAATGAGGATCACCCGCGCCGCGCCGCGGTTAGCGCCTTTGGTTTTGGCGGCGCCAACTACCATATCGCGCTTGAAGAATACACCGGAGCCAACCGCCCGGTTAAGGTGCGCAGTTTCCCGACGGAACTCGTGTTGTTGTGCGGCCCGGATCGACCGGCGCTTCTGAAGGCGTGCTCCTCCTTGCGCGCAGAGTTGTCGGAATTGCCGGATCTGCTCGCCTTTATCGCCAGCGAGTCTCAGAAACGATTTAATGCGTCCGCGCATGAGCGTTTAGCCGTCACTGCAAAAGATGAAAACGATCTTGTTCAGAAGCTTCAATCCGTCGAGAAAATTTTGGCGGACGGCGGTTCCAATTTCGCACCCGGTATTCATTACGCCTCCGGAGCCTCTTCGAAAGGCAAGGTCGCTTTCCTCTTTAGCGGACAGGGATCTCAGTATGTCGGCATGGGCAAGGATCTTCTGATGGCCTTCGATTCCGCGCGAGAGCCTGTCGATTTCGCCGCCGGGATGCGTTTTGGCGACACCAAGGGCCTGCACGGTAAAATTTATCCGACGCCTGTTTTCACCGATGAAGATCGCTCCAAACAAAATGCGGAATTAACCCAGACGGAATGGTCCCAGCCTGCGATTGGACTGATTAGCCTGTCTCAATTGGCCCTGCTCGATCGTCTCGGCATCAAGCCGGATTTCTTGGGCGGGCATAGTTTCGGGGAGCTCACGGCGTTGTACGCTTCGGGCGCCTACGATCGTGAAACGTTCTTGGCAATCGCGCGCAAACGCGGTGAGTTGATGGCGGAGTCCTCCAAGAAGTCCGGCGGCAAAGGAGCGATGCTGGCTGTCAGCGCTTCGGTGAGTGATGTCGAGACGGTGCTTAAGAAATTGAATCTTAATCTCGTCGCGGCGAATCAGAACAGCCCCAAACAAACGGTGCTCTCCGGGGATGCTGCTGAAATTGACCGTGCGCAGGAGGTTCTCGCCTCGGAACACATGACAGCAAAACGCCTGCCTGTTTCTACGGCATTTCATTCTTCGATGATGAATGGAGCGCGAGACCCGTTCCTCGCCTTCCTCGACAAAGCGAAAATTTCCGCGGTCAATACGCCCGTTTACGCCAACACCACCGCGAAACCCTACCCAAAAAGCGCAAAGGCTCTGCGCAGTCACTTGGCGGACCAAATAATTTCGCCGGTTCTCTTCGCCTCGCAAGTCCAGGCGATGTATGAAGCCGGGGTCCGTACCTTCGTGGAGGTTGGGCCTGGCCGCGTTTTGACCTCGCTGCTTCGGGACAATCTCGGAGAGAAGCCGCATCTCGCTGTTTCTCTAGACAAAAAGAAGTCTCATGGTGTCTCGGCCTTATGGGATAGTTTAGGGGCGCTCGCCGTTGCGGGCATCCCGCTGGATTTTGCCGCCCTCTGCCAAGAGTATGGAACTCCGGCGGACCCTAGAAAAATTAAGAAATTCCCGTTGACTGTAAAAGTCAGCGGGGTCAATCACGGCCGTCCGTACCCGCCAGAGGGGGGAGCCGCCGCGTTGCCCAAGCCGCAACCCCCGCGAGCTGCACAAGCAGCCCCCGCAGTCGTTCAACCCAATCCGGAGGCAGAAATGTCCAATTCAAATACCGATCCCCGTTATTCCGCATGGCTCGAAGCGTTCAAGGAAATGGAACGCACCACGTCGGAGGCCCACACCGCCTATCAAAAGTCGATGGCCGACAGTCATATGCAGTTTTTGCAGATGGCCCAAGCCTCCTTGGCCAACATGACCAGTTTGATCAGCGGACAACCTGTCGCTCCTGCTCCGATCGTCCCGATCGCCGCGCCTGCGCCTGTTGTCCCGGTTGCTGCTCCGGTCCCGATCGCCGCGCCTGCACCCGTTGTTCCTGTTGCCGCCCCAGTCCCGATCGCCGCGCCTGCCCCCGTTGTTCCCGTTGCCGCTCCCGCTCCGGTCGTCTCCGCTCCGGCCTCGGTCTCCGGTGGTTTGGACAACCTTGAAGCCGCCCTCATTGAGGTTGTGGCCGACAAGACCGGCTATCCGACGGAAGTTCTCAACCCTGAGATGAACTACGAGTCCGACCTTGGTGTTGACTCCATCAAACGCGTCGAGATTCTCGCCGCCTTAAAAGAAAAAGTTCCCAATCTTCCCGACGTGCCCGCAGAGGAGTTGGCCGCGCTGCAAACGCTCGGTCAGACGGTTGCCTACATCAATGAACGTGCGGGCATCAACGCCCCAGCGGCAGCACCCGTTGCGGCCGCGCCGTCCTCGGAAGGCTCTCTCAGTATTCAAGACGCACTGATTAAAGTGGTTGCCGATAAAACCGGTTATCCGGTGGAAGTGCTCAATCCCGAGATGAACTATGAGTCGGATCTCGGCGTTGATTCCATCAAACGCGTCGAAATTCTCGCTGCCCTCAAAGAGGAAGTTCCGAATCTTCCGGAGGTCCCGGCCGAGGAATTGGCCGCCCTTCAGACGCTCGGTGCGACCGTTGCGTATATTGAAAACCGGGGAAACGGGGCGGTGGCGACCGCGTCAACGCCAGCGACCAAAAAAAAAACACACTGAAGTCAGCCTAGGCCGCTGGGTTCTCGGAAACTCTGAGGTCGCCTCTACCGGCATCGCGCTCCAGAATATCCTGGATGCGCGCAGCATTGCGATCACCGATGACGGTCGTGGAGTGGCTCAAGAGTTGGCCAAGGCTCTCGGTTCGCATGCGCGTGTGGTCTCTGAGACCCCGGCCGATGCCGATGCCGTTATTTTTCTAGGCGGACTGAAAAAATTTAAAGACGGTGAGGCGGCGGCGGCGGTGAATCGCGAAGCCTTTCTCGCCGCAAAGTCCTTTTCGTCTAATCTCCCGGAAGATGGCGGGGTGTTTGTGACGGTACAGGATACTGGTGGAGCTTTTGGTTTAACCTCCGCGCCTGTCGGCGTCTCGGCCTGGGCTTCAGGTCTGCCCGGCTTGATTAAAACCGCCTATCGCGAATGGCCTCAGACCGCGGTAAAAGCCATCGATATCGAGATGGGAAAACGTTCCGCGAAGGCTGTCGCGGCCGCACTCCTGGAGGAGCTTCATTTCGGCGGTTCTGCGCTTGAGGTGGGCCTTGCCCAGGATGGAACACGCCGCGAGCCCGTTCTCGAAATGCAACAACATCGCGCGGACGGCAAAAAAAGCGCGGGCTTGGCTCCGGGATCCGTCGTTCTGGTTTCCGGCGGCGCCCGCGGGGTTACCGCGAGCACGCTGATTGAGTGGAGCCGGGAACTGAAGCTGCGTTTTGTGCTGTTAGGGCGAACCTCCCAAAAGAAGGAGCCCCTTGAAACGCAGGGAGCTGCGACAGACGCTGAGATTAAAAAGGCGCTTTTGCAGAAAGCCTTGGCCGCCGGTGAGAAGGTCACTCCGAAAGATCTGATGGCAGCCTCCAAGAAAATTCTTGCAGAACGTGAGATCGCTGCAACCCTTGCGGCGATTGAGGCGAATGGTTCCGATGCCGCGTATTACCCGGTCGATGTTCAGGACGCGGTGTCGGTGAGCCACGCGCTTGAAACCGTACGCAAAAAATGGGGTCCGGTCGCCGCGATTGTGCACGGTGCGGGTACCTTGGAAGATAAACTCATCGCGGACAAAACGCCGGAGATGTTTGATTTTGTTTTCAACACGAAGGTTTCAGGCCTGCGCGCTTTATTAACCGCGACCGAGTCGGATCCCATTGAGGCCATTGTGCTGTTTTCTTCCGTTGCGGGACGATATGGAAACGTCGGTCAGTCCGATTATGCCATGGCGAATGAAGTTCTCAATAAGCTGGCGCGTGAAGAAGCGAAACGGCGAAAAAGCTGCCTCGTGCGGTCCCTGAATTGGGGCCCGTGGGACGGCGGCATGGTGACGCCCGCACTGCGTGGGCATTTCGAAAAACTCGGCGTCGCCCTGATCGGGCTCGATGCCGGCGCACGTTTCATGGTCGAAGAATTGAATGAGCGGAGTTTGGATGATATCGAGGTTGTGATCGGCGGCAATACGATCGAACCCGATATGTCGGCCCGCGAGGGTCAGGCCGAGCGGGTCTACGATATTATTGTGGACCCGGCGAAATACGGGATGTTGGAGAGCCATAAAATTCGCGGGAAGGTCGTCGTCCCCTTTGTGTTGGCCCTCGATTGGTTTCAGCGCATAGCCGGCCCTGCGGGGTTGAGCGATATTCAGATGTTGAAGGGAATTTCGGGCGACTGCAAACGCCTCCGCCTTATTGTTCGCGGGGAAACGCTGCAGCTCCAATCGGTCGACGGAACACCGCATTACCGGGCGGTCATGGGACCGGCTGAGACCGATAAGCGTATTGCAGCGCCGACGGGTCTCCAGCCCTCCGGCATCAAGGACGCCTATAAAGGCAAGCTGCTTTTTCATGGACCGGCATTTCATGTGATTGCCTCCGAACTTCAAATTTCCGAAGACGCACTTTCCGCGGAGCTAAAGGCACCCAAACCGGCACATTGGAAGCACTCGAGAGTTGTGACGCCTGCCGCCTTCCTGGATGGCGGACTGCAAATGGGAATTTTGCTGGGCGCGCATGTGATTGGAAAACGCGTGCTTCCGACCCGGGCCGGTCAGTTCATCCTGTACACGCGGGAGATTCCGGAACGTGTGACGTGTTCGCTGCGCGTGAACAAGAAAAATGATTCGGGTCTGGTTTATGATGTTTTGTTGTCCTCCAACGACGGAACTCCCGTTGCGGCCGCCTTGGCTGTGGAGGCCACCGCAGTTCCCAACGAACCGTCGGTGTCCCTGCTCCCACGGGGGAAGGTAGGCGCAAAATGAAGTTCGAACCGATTGCGATCGTCTCTACGTCCTGTGTGCTTCCCGGTGCATTGAATCCCGAGGAATTGTGGAAGCTCGTTGTTGAGGGACGTGATCTGATTACAAATTCTCCTGCAAATGCCTGGGGCATGCCTTTGGAGAACGCAATCGCACGCGACGAGTCGGACTTAAAGGACAAAAGCTGGCATGATAAAGGCGGCTATGTTCGAGGCTTTGATGAAATTTTTGACGCTGGCGCCTACGGGCTTGCCTCCGACCAGATAAAAAAGCTGGATCCGATTTTTCGCTGGACCCTGCACTGCATTAGCAAGGGATTGGAGCCGCTGAAGAAGAAGACCGATCCCCGGCGAACGGGGCTCGTATTTGGCAATCTCGCGTATTATTCGAAGGCCGCCGCGGAGTTTGGGGCCTCCATCTGGGCGCCGGATCTGCCGGGTCCCGAAACGGATCCCCGCAATCGGTTTATGACCGGTTATCCGGCCTTGTTCGCGGCGAAAACGTTCGGTTTTGAAGCCGGAGCCTTTTCCGTGGATGCCGCCTGCGCGTCTTCGCTGCATGCGGTGGAAATCGCCTGCCGCAAACTGCAGGATCGGGAGGCGGATTTGATGCTGGCGGGCGGCGTCTGCGGCCCGGACAATTTGTTGCTGCATACCGGTTTCACCGCCTTAAAAGCGCTGAGCCCAACAGGGGTGTCGCGTCCCTTCGACCGTTCCGGAGACGGCCTGCTTCCGTCGGAAGGCGCCGCATTCATCACATTAAAACGCCTCGACGATGCGATTGGGGATCAAGAAACTATTTTAGGCGTGATCCGCGGCGTAGGCCTGGCAAATGACGGGCGTGCCAAGGATTTGTTGTCCCCCGTTCCGGCGGGCCAAATTCGCGCGTTGAATGCCGCGTATGAGATGTCCGGCCTCAGCCCCGCCGATATCAGTCTAGTGGAATGCCACGCGACGGGTACCCCGGTCGGCGATCCTTTGGAAATCGAAAGCATGAAAGTTGTTTTTACGGGTCTTCAGAATCTTCCGATTGGCTCGTTAAAGTCGAACATGGGACATTTGATCACCGCCTCTGGAACGGCGGCGATTATTAAGGTGCTGATGGCGATGCGCGCGGGTGTGAGGCCGCCGACGCTGCATGTCAAGGATCCCATTGAAGCGTTAACGGGTTCCCCCTTTCGTCTCTTGCACGAAGCGGAGCCCTGGGAGAGCAAGGGCCTAAAGCGCGCCGGCATTAACAATTTCGGTTTTGGCGGCAACAACGCGCACTTGATCCTGGAAGAGTGGAAAGGCCAACGCATCAAGAAGGAAAAGAAGCGTGCTCCGAAGAATGATCCAATTTGCATTGTCGGCTTGGAGGCGATGGCTGCTGGATGCAGCAATCGTAAGGAATTCGAACGGGCGCTTTTTTCCGCGGCTGCCGACGGGGAAACCCCTCCCATTGAGATCGCCTACTCCGAACTTCGTTTTCCTCCCGCGGATCTCCGGAATTCTACCAGCGAACAGGTGGCCGTTTATCGTTTGGCGCTGTCCGCTCTTAGTGATGTCTATCTGAAGTCCCCTAAGAAGACGGGTGTTTTTATCGGCATGCAGTTCGCCACTGAAAGCGCCCGGGCTAATTTCCGGGCGAAACTCCCTGAAGCTCTGCAGGATTTGGGCGATGCCGCCTACCCCTGGACTTCCGTCGGGGTTTTGGGGTGTATGCCCAATATCATCACCAACCGCATTAATAATCATTTTGATTTCCAAGGCTCCAGCATGAGTGTCTGTGCCGAAGAGCTTTCCGGTGTGATCGCTCTTGAGCTCGGCGCTCGTGCGCTGCGCGCCGGGGCGTTGGACGCTGCGGTTATTGGCGCGGCCGACATGTCGCGCGAGGCTGCGCATGAAGCCGCCGCGCGAGCGGTGCTTCCTAAGAGCCGGCACAAGGCGGGGGATGCTGCTGTTGTGTTGGTCCTCAAACGCTTGAGCGATGCAAGGCGGGATGGGGATGTCGTATACGCTCAATTGAGTGAAGCGGTCGGCAAAAACGCCCCCCAGGAATTTAGTCTCGATTCTCTCACAGGCCGGTTTGCACACGCGCACGCCGCATCAGGGTTGCTTCACGTTGCGGCCGCTGCCTTGTGCCTCAGCCGCAATACACGTCTGGCTCCTGAAGGTGCCGCACGGCCCTGGCTGCCGAGCGCACATGCGCGTACGGCGAAGATTCGTATTGACGCCCTTGGGGACCAGCATGCTGAGGTCGTGTTGGAGGAAACCCAAAAGGCATCTGTCCCTGTGGCCCCGATTGATAATCCGGACCTCGCCGTTTTCTCCGGAAAGTCGCTCAAGGAGCTGGAAACCAACATTCTTGACGATCTCATGTCGAAGGATGGGCCGATGCGATTGATCTTTGTTTCTAAAGACGGGGAAAGCCGCATTCGTCAGAAAGAAATCGCCTTAACCTGGCTGGCTAAGGGCACCATCCCGAAAACGCCTGTCACAGAAATAACGCGTAATGTTTTCTTCGGGGACGGCAGCCTCGAGGGGGAAGTCGCCTTTGTGTATACCGGAGCGGCGTCCGCGTATGTGGGCATGGGGCGGGACCTCTCGTTGGCCTTCCCGGAGGCGATTGACGCTCTGCACGCAAAAATGAACCGGCTTGAAGAAGCGGCCGGCTGGATTTACCCGGAACAGTCTTCTAACAAGCGTTCCGGTGCCGATGCCTCGGACAAGTTATGGGGAGCGACCTATCTGTCGCAGCTTCACACATCGTTTACCCGTGACATCCTGGGATTAAAACCGGCGGCGGCGTTGGGGATTTCCTCCGGAGAAACGAATGCTCTTTATGCCCTCGGCGTCTGGCATGACATGGACCGGATGTACGCCGAGATCAATGACTCCGGTCTGTATGCCCGGGAATTGGCCGGTGAATTCCGTGCGGCGCAGCGTGCCTGGAAATCGAAACCCGCACCGCGTTGGGAGAATTGGAGCGTTCGGCTCCCGGTCGCTGAAGTGAAAAAAGCTCTCGCAGGTGAGCCGTATGCCTATCTAATGATTATCAACGCCCCCAACGACGTCATGGTGGGTGGAGAGGCGAAAGCCCTGGACCGCGTGATTAAAAAACTCGGCCGTGAGCGAGCGTCTTTAATTCCCTTTGAGTTGGCGATCCATTGCTCCGTGGTCAAAAAATTCGCGGCGGGCTGGCGACGACTGCACGACCGTGTGCCCCATCGCGTTTCCGGCATCCGTTTTTATACCAATGCGACGAACACCCACTATAATCCGAGCCGCAAGAAGGTTGCCGATGCCTTGACCCAGCAAGCGATGGAAACGGTTGATTTCCCGAAAACCGTTCTCAACGCATGGGAAGACGGCGTTCGTTTCTTCGTCGAGCAGGGCCCGCGGGACTTTTGTTCGGGATGGATCAATGCCATCCTCGGAGATCGGCCGCATGCGGCTGTCTCTATAGACGCCGTCGGTCGTTCCTCGCTGCTGCAGGCATGCCGAGCGGCCGCCCAGTTGGCGTGCGCCGGTGCGCCGGTTGAATTTTTGAAGTTGGAAGCTCGTTTGGAGGAGTTGAAGATGCATTCTGAAAAAGAGAAGGGCGGCGCGGCCAAGGCTGTTTTTCCTATACACCGACCGCCGATTCAAATGCAATCGACGGCGGTGAAAACAGTCGAGATTGTCGATGCGCCTGTTGCCGTTGCGGACGCTGCACCGGTTGCTGTTGCGCCGGCTCCCACCGCAGCGGCGGCGGTTGTCGCCGCCTCCGGTTCTATTGCCGATGAGATGCTTCGCTACCATCACAAGATTACCGCAATGCATAATCAATTTGTCTCACAGCAAGCGGTTGTTCATAATCAATTCTTGAACAGAGGTGCTTTAGCCTCAGGAGGCACGATTGCTCTTGTCGAGGCTCCGGTCGCTCCGGCGCCCGTTGCGCCGCCTGCCCACCCTGCCTTGCCCGGTCCGAAATGGAATTGGGAGCAGATGAATACCCTGGCCTCGGGAAAAATATCCTCGGTGTTCGGGAAAATGTTCGAGCGCCAAGACGGGTATTTCCGCCAGGTGCGCATGCCCGAACCGCCGTTGCTGCTGACGCATCGTGTAACTGGTATTGACGCCGAGCCCGGCGTGTTGGGCAAGGGTACGATGTGGACCGAGTCCGATGTCACGTGGGATAGCTGGTTTTTGCACGCCGGCCGTATGCCTGCAGGAATTTTTGTGGAGTCGGGGCAGGCCGATTTACTGCTTATCTCCTGGATGGGAATTGATTTCTTAAATCAGAGTGACCGCATTTACCGCCTTTTGGGATGCACCCTGCGTTATCACGATAGCCTGCCCAAGGTCGGTGAGACCCTGGTCTATGACATTCACGTCGACGGCCATGCCGAACATCAAGGCACCCGTCTTTTCTTTTTCCACTACGACTGCAAAATTAACGGGAAAACCCGTTTGAGCATGCGCCACGGCCAAGCCGGTTTCTTTACCGATAAGGAACTGGATAATTCAGCCGGCATTATTGACCCCATCGAATTGGAAGGCACCGACGATCAGCCAAGCGACCCCGCGCGTGTGAATTGCACCAAGAATTCCTTCACTGCAGCCGAACTGGGCGCCTTCTCCGCCGGAGATGCCTACGCCTGTTTCGGGGAAGGATTTGGCATGACCCAAACGCACACGCGAACCCCGAACATCGCCTCCGGGCGTATGCTCCTGATCGATTCCATCCCCGAGTTGGATCCCAAGGGGGGACCGTTGGGCCGCGGCTATTTGAAGGCCGCCTATCCGCTTAATCCCGATTCCTGGTTCTTCAACGGTCATTTTAAGAACGATCCCTGCATGCCGGGGACCTTGATGATTGAAGGCTGCTTCCAAGCGATGGCGGTTTATATGACGGCGATGGGCTATACCACCGATCGCGATGGCTGGCGATTTGAGCCGGTTCCGGAAGAGGATTATGATCTGAAATGCCGCGGGCAGGCGACGCCGAAATCGAAAGGAGTCATTTACGAGATTTTTGTCAGGGAACTGCATGATGGCAAGGTTCCGACCTTGTTCGCCGACGTTCTGGCAACCGTTGACGGCCATAAAGTGTTTTTGTGCAAACGTTTGGGCTTGAGGCTGGTCGCGGACTGGCCCATGACCAGCATGCGTGAGTTGATGGAGTTGAAGCCCGAGACGCGTCCCGTGCACCATGATGACGGCTTTGAGTTCGGCTATAAAGCCGCGATCGCCTGTGCCTGGGGCCCGCCGACCATGGCTTTTGGCAAGGTTTACGCCGAGTCCGAAAAAACCGGCCGCCGCGTCCCGCGTCTGCCTGGCCCTCCCTTTCATTTTATCACCCGCGCCACGCGGGTTTCACACCCGTCGGGTATTGTGCGTCCTGGCGTTGAAGTCGAGATTGAATACGAGATTCCCTCCGATGCCTGGTATTTTTCCGGCAGCGGCCATCCGGTCATGCCGCATTGCGTATTGGCCGAAGCGGCGCTGCAGACCTGCGGGTGGATCAGTTCCTATCTGGGTATCGGCAACGACCAGGAGGGTGAATTTTTCTTCCGCAACCTGGACGGCAAGGGCACCATCCTTGCGGAAATTCCTCCGGACGCCGGGATTTTGCGAACCGTCACCACGATTGATTCCATTTCAAACGCCGGCGGCATGGTGGTGCAGTCCTACACCTCTCGCAGTTTCGTGGGCGAAGTTTGCGTCTATGAATTGAAGTCAGTGTTCGGCCACTTCCCCGCGGAAGCCTTGGCCAAACAGGTCGGAATCCCGCCCAAGGTTGAAGATCGCAAAGCCCTCGACGCCCCGTCTGATTTCCTCGTTACGATGTCGGATCGGCCGGCGAAGTATTTTAACGGGACCGCGCATTTGCCGACCTCGCGTCTTTTGGCAATCGATCGAGTCAGCGGTTATTGGCCTGAAGGCGGGGAGAAAGGCCTCGGCCGCCTGCGCGCGGAATACGACGTGGATCCCGGCGCTTGGTTTTTTAAGGCTCATTTTTATTCCGACCCGGTTCAGCCCGGCTCGATGGGTTTTGAAATGATGCTGCAAATGCTCCAAGTGTTTATGCTTGAGAAAGGCATGCATCATGGCATTGCGGGAGCGCGTTTTGAGCCCGTTGCGATAAATGAAGAAGCCCAATGGAAATATCGCGGACAGGTTGTTCCGAAGGATAAAAAAGTAACGGTCACGATTGACATCCTCGAAGAGAAAAATGAAAACGGCGCCCCGACCGTGGTCGCCAGCGGTTGGATGTGGGTCGATGGACGGCGGATCTACAATGTCGTGCGCATCGGAATGCGTATTGTACCGGGGGAAAAGGATCCCAATGTTCTCGATCCCGCGACCGAGCAGTGGATCGGTGATCACCGTCCGACCCAGACGCGCCCTGCGCTGCCTATGATGTTCATGGTGGATCGGCTTGCCGCTGCCGCCGCCGCGCATCGGCCTGAGTTGAAGGTCGTCGGATTGCGAAACGTTAAAGTGATCGGCTGGCTTATTTTGGATGAGGCCAAGCGATTAAGCACCGTCATTAAGGAAAAAGCCGATGGCGTTTTTATTATCGAACTTTCCGCGGAAGGCGACGGGGGGAAATCCGAGCCGATTTGTTCGGGCGAAGTGTTGATGGCCGGCCACTATTCGGCGGCCTCCACCCCGGTTTCGCCGCTGGCGGGTCTTAATCGAGTGGAGCCACTGCCGTATGAAACCGGATCCTTGTTCCATGGCCCTTCCTTCCACGTGTTGGAGTCCCTGCATAACGGATTGGGCGGCGCCAGCGGCACCCTTGCGGCCCATTCTGACGAGGTCCCGTTCGGGTGTCTGAATCAGCTGCTTCTCGACGGCGCGTTTCATGTGCTTCCCAATGATGATTTTTCCATCTTCTCTGGCGAACTGCCTGCCGATCACATCGGTTATCCCCTGCGGGTTGAAGAGTTCAAGATCTACGGGCCTGCACCCACTGCGGGGTCGGTGCGGTGTGAAGCGCGTTATGAGGGTTTTCACGGCGGGCGCACGTCGGGCATCATCCGCAACCGAATTCAATACGTGGTGGACAATAAGGTCTGGGCGGATTTGACGCTTCTTTCCTTGCTGCTGCCCAAAGGTCGTATGGTTCGATTGTCCTCCTCGGCACGAAAGGGATTTCTCTCCGGCGGTATGCCGGTTTCCGATACCGTTCTCCTGGAACTCAATGAAGGCGGCGGGCGGGTTCGAGAGTCGGAAGTGAAGCGCCTGGCTTGGTTCCCCAACATGGTGGAAGACGTGTACGGGGTTTCTGGTTCTGTGGCGGATATGACTGAAGCAATCGCGGTCAAAGAACATGTTGCGTTATTGGCAGGCGCACATCCGCGGGATGTTGAGTTCAATAAAAATGATTCCTCAGCACGCTGTCGCCGCACGCCTCTTAATTTGTATCCGATCAGTCTCAAGCGGGTTCGTGGGGGGACCTCTGTCTCTTCCGCAGGGGCGACGCGTTTGGATCTGGAGTCCGTTTTCTCCTACGCCGAAAATATCTGGGGGGGTCGGCATCCCTTCCTCGAAGATTTCTTCACCTCGCTGGCGAATCGATTCGTCGGGCGCGTGGTATTCCCGCAGCCCGATACACACGATGCCTTACGCGGACGGGCGGCGTTGTATTTGTCCAATTACCAATGCCGTATTGAATCGATCCTGACTCCCTTCTTGTTTACCTATTTGACGGGAAGTCCAACGACGGTCTTGGCTAAGACCGAACATGAACGACTCATGATCGGGAAGTTGATCAATTTTATTTCCTCTTGCCCCGGCTACAAAACGCCGACTCCGAATCTGTTCGTGGATAAGGAGGCCCCGATTGATTTTCTGCGGGTTGTCTCCGACATGGCAAGTCGCTTCCGCGAGGGACATTCGGTGATGGTGCATGTGGAGGGAACACGCCAATTGGATTGCCGAGCGCCTGTTGCGAACATGAGCTCCGTTTTCTCGGATTTAGCGGTGCGTGAAAATGTTCCGATTGTTCCCGTAAAATACGCGGGGGGGCTGCCGCGCAAGCAGCTCGAAAAAGGCTTGGTGTATCCCTACGGCTATGCCCGGCAGGATTATTGGATCGGAGCCCCTATCGAAGCCGAAGAACTTACAGAATTGCTTCCGCTGGAGCGCAAAAAACGTGTTTTGGATGCGATCAACTTTTTGGGTCCCGTCGCCGAAGAAGAACACACGCCGGATCTGAACTTTGATAAACGAGTGCGTGCGTGGACCAAGAAGACCGGCGCCACCACGTCCTTCACGGTGATTCTGAAGGCCCTTATTGATCTTGAGAGTCCGTGCGACGATACGGTGAAAATTGTCGAAGGCGCGCGGAAAGGGAAACTTACCCTTCCGGCGACCGAACACGGTCGGTGGCTGGCTGATTTCGCGAAGCTCCTCTACGGACCGCGCGGCCCTGTGATCTCCTCCGGGCGTTAATCCTAATGGCAGCACGAACCATGCCCGTTTGGCAGTCGATTCCGCTGTGGGTGGGGTTAACCGTGCTGGGTTTTCTCTTTTCTTTTGTGCCGCGCCGTCTCGAAATGTGGGTTGGGCCGTGGTTCGGTCGATTGGCACTCTGTGTCGCGCCAAAACGACGCCGCACCGCCGAAGAAAACATTCGCCGGTGTTATCCGGAAAAAACCGCCGAGGAGCAGGCGGACTTGGTTCGCAGAAATTGTGAACATTGGGGACTGATCGGCCTCGAGTTCATGCATCTCTTTTCTCCGGTTCCGGGTCATTTCGCCCGCTACATCAAAAAGAATTCGGTCATGCATGGATTTGAAAACTGGGAAAAGGCGCATGCCAAAGGAAAGGGCACGATCATCGTGGGCTGCCACGCGGGGAACTGGGAAATCGCCGCCGGGGCCGGTTGTTTGGCGGGCATGACCTTCATGATAGTCACGCGGCGTTTAACGCCGGAGTGGCTGTTGAAGAAAATTGAATCCTCCCGGCTGCAGGCCGGCTTAAAAGCCGTCTATCAACCGCGCACGGTCCCGACGATCATGAAAAATCTGCGCAAGGGGGAATGTGTGGGTTTTGTTATCGACCAATACGCGGGCCCGCCCATGGGCGTCAAAGCGCGTTTCTTCGGCTATAATGTTTACACCCTCGCTGCGGTCGGGCCGCTTGCGCAGCGAACGGGAGCCGCCATCGTCCCGACCTATAATTACCGGGACGAGAACGGGGTCTTTCAGGTTTTTTTGGAGCCGGAACTCGACTTTGGAGAGGCCGCCGGGGATGCGGCGCAGACGGCGCAGGTGTTGGCAAACATGGTGGAGAAGCACGTGCGCGATAACGTGACGCAATGGACCTGGGGTCACCGCCGGTTTAAGAACGTCGATTTTTCTGATAGGAAAGCCTAACTTTTACTATTCTTTTCATGATGAAGCCTTGGTCGTTATTACTCGTCGTATTTTTCGCGCTGCTCGGGGGCTGCCGTGAGCTGACGCTTGAGGAACAAGCGGAACTCAACATCCCGCCCCAGAACCGCGTCCCCCCCAAATACCTGCGAACCGAAGCTGGCAAACCGTCTAGCGTTGAGTTGAGTACCACCGATCCGGTGATCCTCAATGCCTTGTTCGAGCTGCTCGAAAAGTCGGATAAAATCGGCGCCAAGGTTTCCAAGCTTGAGGGAAGCGCCTTTGAAGAGCTGCTGAGTGTCGGGTCCCCCAACGCCTATTTGCTCCGCAATCGTTATCTCAATCCCGGCGTCATGTTGGCGCTCGCCCTCGCTGAGGATCCGGACCCCGCGCTGCGTTCGCGTCTGGTTGAATACGCCCGATGGGAGCGGTCGATGGATGTCCGTTCGACAGCGCTGACAGCTCTCGCCCGCATGCAGAATTTAGAGGATGAACGTTCCCTGCACGAGGCGATGTCTCATCTCAATCCTATTGTTCGATTCGGCGGAATGGAAGCCCTAGGCAATTGGGGAAAGCCGGAGAAAGCGATTCCGCTGCTCAAATTAGCCGCTGAAAACGACCGCCAACGCGTCCTTCGGGTTTATGCCGCGGGCATGATGGCGCGCCTGGGAAATTCGGAGGGCCGGGATAAACTCCGTGGCTTCCTCAATGATACCGATTGGGTTGTACATGCCATGGCGGCGCGCTACCTCGGGGATTACGGTGAGGCGGGAGATTACGATGTCTTTTTGAGGCGTCTAGACGCTCAGAACACCAACGATTTTGTTTTGGCTGAATATGCGGTCGCTTCGTTGAAATTATTTAAGAAAAAATCCGCCCCGAAACCGGAACCCCAAAGTGACTCTGACTTCGGGTTGGGTTTTATTTTAGCCCCAATTACGGTGACCGCTCCGCGAGTCGATGCCCCTTTTGGCATTAGTTCCAAAATAAACAATGTGCTTCTTCGTTTGCTGGAGTCGCGCAGCGAAGTGCGGCCCGATGACCTGGGCGTGATCAACGACGCCTCGCGCGTATTCGCCAATTTAACGACGCTCACCGGCCATATGATGCGATTAAGGTATACGGAATTAGGCTTCCTGCTGACGGAAGGTCTTGCGGGGGTCAAGGACTTCTCCCTTCAGAGTGAACTTCAGACGGTCGCAAGAACCGCGAAAAATCCCCAAATGCGCGCGGCCGCCTTGGTCTCGCTGGGATACACAAAGGAAGAACAATTCGTGAGTTTGTTCAGGGAAACGATTAACGATCAGAATTTAACGGTGCGTCTCGGGGCGTTTGAGGCCTTGGTGGTCTCCCAGTCGCAGCAAGCATTATTCATCGTTGGAGACAAAGCCCAAAATGATCAGTCCTTGTCGGTGCGCGTGATGGCGGCGGCCGCTTACTGGAAAATGGGCAATCCGAGCGGCCGCAATATGCTGCTGGAATTCGCTGAAAATGAAGATTGGTATGTGCGGGCACATGCGGTCTCGTATTTGGGTGAATTAGGTGACGGTCAGGATTATCGCTACCTATTAGACCGGCTGAGCCGGGATACGGACGATATTGTGCGTTCAGAGCTGGTCCTTGCTCTGATGCGCCTGAGGGAGAAAAAATGACCCTACAAACCTTGAAGGTTTTTGCTCTCTCCGGCGGAGATTGGGTCATTTGGGCGCTGCTGCTTGCCTCGGTGGTTGCGGTTGCGGTGATTGTTGAACGGGCCTTGGTCCTGCGCCGTGAAATGGAATCCCTCAATAATTTGAAACAGGCGCTGCAAACGCCGGTCGCTGACGGGGACCACGCAAAAATTGCAGCGGCGCTAAAAAAGTCTGAGGGCGCCTCGAGCCGAATTCTCGCATCGGCGGTTTCTTCCGGAGGCCGGGCGGCGGTCGAAGACCGAATTGTCGCCTCCGCACTCGATGAAAAACGCTTCCTCGAGACCCGGTTGCTGATTTTGGGAACCCTCGGCAACAACGCTCCGTTTGTGGGACTCTTTGGAACGGTTCTCGGCGTCATTCGAGCCTTTCACGATTTAGCGGCACATGCGGGTGCGGGTCCGGAAGTGGTGATGCGGGGACTCTCGGAAGCGCTCATCGCGACCGCAGTCGGCCTGTTTGTTGCCATCCCGTGCGTCATCGCGTATAACTATTTGCAGAAGCAGGTGCAGGATCTTCTCTCCAGCGTTGAGTCGATGTCCCGTTTGATTCTCGCCGCTGGGAAATAACCGCCGCACTCCGCGCCATGAAGAGCTTGAGCGATCACTCCGGCCCTATTACCGACATCAACGTCACCCCGTTGGTGGACATTATTCTTGTGGTGCTGATCATCTTTATGGCGACCGCTCCGTTGATCCACCGACGGGAAATCCGCGTGGATGTGCCCAAGGCGAAACACCAATCTCAAGTCGAGCAGAAAGCGCTCACCATTTCTTTTGACAAAGCGCGCACGCTGCGGTTTCGCGGATCGATTGTCGGGCGTCAAGACCTCACGCGTGCGCTGAGTACGCTGCTAACAAATACTCCGGAGGCCCGCGTCATCCTTTCCGCGGATGAAGTCCTTCCCTACGGAGACATTGTGGGTGTACTGGATCTCATTCGGGGCGCCGGTCTTAAACGGATCAGTCTCGAGGTCCGCAGTGGCTCTTAGTCTTTCACAGGATAATCACGGGGATCTATTCCATCGTTGTCTTGTCGGATCGGCGGTCTTTCATATCGCGCTGCTGCTGATCGGAGGAATGGCGTTGACCTTTGAGGCGCTCAATCCCTTGGATGGACTTGTCATTGATTTGTCCCTGCCGTTGCGGGATTTTGATTCTAAGGGAGCGGGGCCCAAGGAACTCTCTCCGACCGCTCCGCCGTTGGCCGTTCCCATTCCGGTAGAACCGGCGCCGCCCGTTGTGGAGCCCGCCCCGGAGCCGGTGGTTGTCCCAGAGCCGGAGCCCGAACCGATTCCGGTTCCAGCAGCGGAGCCGGAATCGGTACCTGTCCCTGTGGAAGAAATAACGATTGCTCCACCGGTTCAAGAGAAGGCTACACCGGTTCCTCCCGCGGTGGTTCCGCCGATTGCGGCCTCGCCGCAAGGAGTCGCGGGAGGGGAAGGCACGACAGCGGGCTCGCTTGTGACCGGACCGGAAGGTGGAGGCGGGACCGGTCCTGCGGGACGGACGATGAACCCGGATGTAATGCCCAAACTTCTCAATCGCGACGAGGTCGTACGGAATTTACGAAGATTTTATCCCGAAGCCCAACGTTTGGCCGGGCGTGAAGCCAAGGTTATTGTGAAGATTTTTATTGGCATTACCGGGAAGGTCGACAAGGTCGATGTGATGCAAAGCGGGGGGGCCTCCTTTGACGCAGGAGCCATGGCCGTCGCACAACGCATGCGATTTTCTCCCGCCATGATGGGGGGGCGCCCGGTGGCGGTCGCACTGCCTCAGCTCATTCTTTTCCGCCTCAATTAAAACGCGATTGGCGGAGACCGCTGGAGACAGATCCGCCCGTATTTAGTCTTGACTCCCCGTCAGGGACCACTCATACTACGACGTGGGTATTTTCTCCAAACGAAAAGATATCGAGGGGATCATTGTCGAATCCGGTCTGATTAACGAAACCCAACGGAAACAGGCCGTTTTAATGGCCAATCAGGAAGCGATTTCCTTTGTTGATGCCGCGGTTCGTTTGGGATACGCGGAGGAAGCGGTCATCGCCAAAACCGTCGCAGCCGGCCTAGGCATTCCGCTGGCGGACCGGGCCAATAAGATGCTCGAGATTGATCTTGAGGCAGGTCTGGAAAAATTAATTCCTGAGGATTTCGCACGATCGAACTTCGTTTTGCCGCTCTTTGAAGCCGAAGGCGTGCTCACCGTGGCATTTGCCGATCCCACTGAAATGATTGTGCGCGAGAATTTGGAACTGGTTTCCAAGCGCCAGATTCAACCGGTGGTCGGGACAAAGACTCAAATCCTCAAGGTGATCGATCAGCTGTATCAACACGGGGGGGAAAACCTTATCGCCCGTACGATGGATGCGGCTGAGGCGGAGGGGGAGGCTTCCGCCAGAGACTTCGTCGACGTGCGCCTGGACCTCGATCAGACGATTAAATCGTCGGAGGGAAATTACTCCGTAAATCTTGTGAACGCAATCATCAAGCAGGCGATTGTTGAACGCTGTTCCGATATCCATTTAGAGACATGTGACCGGGAGGTTATGCTGCGCTTTAGAATCGACGGGGCCTTGCACTCTCGCGTGCCCCCGCCGTTTCAATCCTTCGATTCCGTCGTGTCGCGGGTGAAAATTCTTTCGAAGCTGGATATCGCGGAACGCCGGCTCCCCCAAGATGGGAGTTTTTCGCTGAAGATGCAAAATCGCGTTATCGATGTTCGCGTATCGCTTTGCCCCGCGGCGTACGGTGAAAAGCTTGTTCTTCGGTTGCTCGACAAAGATGCCGTCCCTCTTGATCTCGCAAAGCTGGGATTTGAAGACCAACAGCGGGATGATTTTGTTGCGGCGGCCAACCAGCCCAACGGGCTTATTCTTCTGACAGGGCCGACGGGATCGGGCAAAACGACCTCGTTGTATTCGATGCTCAACCGCATCAAGACCGGCAAAAAGAATTTTATGTCGATTGAGGATCCGATCGAAATTAAGCTCAAAGGCATGACCCAGGTTGCGGTTAAGTCCTCGATCGGGCTCACCTTCTCGTCGGCGCTGCGGTCCTTTCTGCGGCAGGATCCTGATGTAATTCTCGTCGGCGAGATCCGGGACTTGGAAACGGCGCAGACTTGTTTGCGCGCGGCGCTGACGGGTCACCTGGTTCTTTCGACCCTGCACACCAACGATGCCGTTTCGGCCGTCGTGCGGCTCATTGATTTAGGGGCCGAACCCCATTTGGTCGCCTCAAGCTTGAGTCTTCTCGCGGCCCAGCGTCTCGCCCGTGTACTTTGCAAAGCATGCAAGGAGTCTTATGTGCCCCCGCGTGATTTGGTGGAACGTGCTTGCGAGGAAGCCGGACTGCGCGCTCCCGAAAAT
>NVTF01000062.1 GCA_002401485.1 Elusimicrobiota bacterium
ATCGATGCGCGAGATAATGATCTCCTCGTTTTCGAGAACATAGGCTCGGCCGATCGCGATCCCGGGGCTTGCGGGCACGCCTTTAATGACGATCACGCGCGTCTACCCCTCATCAAACTTCCTCGCGAATAAATCCTCAAACGCTTTCAGCGCCTCCGCCTCATCGCTCCCGTCAATCGTGACCGTTAGAACTTCGCCGCTGGCCGCCGCGAGCATCATCAGTCCCATCACGCTTTTTCCATTGACGACGATTTCTTCTCCGTTTTGCTCCTTCGCCACGGTGATTTTACTGTCGTGTTTGGACGCAGCCTGTACAAACAAGGACGCCGGACGCGCGTGCAGACCCAATTTTGTCGGGACGGTGAATTTTTTTTCAATCATAACAGCGACGAAACCCCACGCCAGCCCAGCGCGGCAAACAAGCACAGTCCGTAAATCGACAGACTGGAAAATCCCCACCGCCTCAACAAAACCACTGCGGCAATTCCCGCCGCGGGGAAAATCGCCCGGGGGCCGACAAAACCGATTTCCCGCACGATCAAATAAAGCGGTGCCGCCAGAGCGCATGCCAGACCGCCGTAGCGAACCCAGCGCGCCTTCTCCTGCCACCGCCACTCCTGCATAACAACGGGCAGTGTTTCGCCCAAGTCATAACCAAGGGCGATGCCGCGCCAGCGCATCCATAAGGTAGGCGCGTTAAACAGAAGCAGGTACATCAAGGAGCAAACCAACGCCGCATGCTGGAAGTCAAAAGACCATGCCGCAACAGCGGCCAAGAACGCAAATCCCGCACACGCCGGCTGGAGGGAACCCCAAACAGACGCGTCCCCGACCGCCGCCAATGCCGCCCCCATCGCTTTTTTGAGTTTTTCGATGCGGTCCTCATCAGCGGTTTCTTCCAACCGCGCGACAAAGCCGCAAACAAATCCCGCCATATAGGGATTGGTGTTGAAATAACTCAAATGACGCATGGCGGCATCGCGGCGCTCATCTAGCTTCGGATACAGTCGATCCAACGCGGGCTCAAGCGCATACAGGAGTCCCAAATTCTGCATCGTTGCCGGACTCCACAACGCCTGCATTAGAAATGACCTCCAAAAGATGGCGGCACGCGTCTTAAATTCCAATTCTTTCCTTCCTCACCAGCTGCCAAATCAAGGTGCCCGCCGCCAGCAGCGGCGAAATCGCCAATGCGTCCTCCAGCCCCACACGAACAAACGCGGGAGCCGCTCTCCACAATATTCCTGCGGCTGCGGTCGCTGCGAAAGTGGCGGCGGTCAACACAAACGCCGCCGTCGCGAACTCCTCGAAAAAACTCGTCACGTAAGCCTTGGCCCACGGTGCGCGTTCGCCCTCGCGCAGCCGAGAGGCAAACAGACCCGTCCAACCGTCGCGCCGCCGCCGGAGTTTCTCCTCGAGCGGACGGTAGAGCAAACCGAAAACCAATCCCAACGGGAACGCGGCCCCCAGCGGCAGCCGGGCATCGCCCAACGCGGCCAACAGGGTCACCGAAACCGCGATGGTTCCATTGAGTCCGATCACTCCCCCGACCGGCTCGGTGTCCAATGAAATCGCTTCCAACAACAATCCGACCCACCAGCCCGTTTGAACATCTCCGAGAACCCAGCCCAACGCCGTTCCTAGAACGACGGGGCGCGACACCATCCATTGGCCGATCAAGGTCCGGTCGAGCGATAACAACGCAGCTCCTGTGCCCGCAACGAGAACGTGCATGCCTAGCCACCCGCCGCCGCCCCGCGGTCCTCAATCACCGACAACAAATCAATCGGTGTCTCATCGGGAACGGCGCGGCCTTCAACGCGAACACCACGCGCGGCGATTCCTCGAAATGCCTGAAGGTCGTCTTCGGTCAAATAAATTGCCTTGCCCAACTGCACGGTTCCGGCCGCGTAATGCAGCCCCCCGACATTGACCTCGTCGAGCGTGACTCCGGCAACCAGCAGCGCTAAAATTTCTTTTGGGCCCGCCGCGAGAATAAGCGTCTTTGCCTCATCGGACGCGTAATGACGAACAATATCCACGGAATTCTTAATCGATTCGATTCTTAATTCAACACTCTCGGGCGCACTCATATTCCACAACGCCGCCTGAGTGGGATCGCCCGCCGCATCATCGGAAACAACCAAAATTCGTTCGATACCGAGTGCGGGCACCCACCCTTCCACCACCTGTCCGTGGATAAGGCGGTCATCAATTCGAACCAAGGACAATGCCATTCAAGCCTTTGCCAAAAATAGATTTTTAACATCCGTGCAGGAACGCTTGCCGGCCAAAACCATGATGCCGGCAAGCTCCCGAGAGTCCACCTTCTTGCGCGCGTTGAAGGCGGCGATCAACATGTACAAGTTAACACCACTCACCATGTGAATCTGCTCTAAATCTTTTACAAGCGGCATCGCGACGTTGCAGGGCGTTCCGCCCGGCATATCGGTCGCGACAACGATCCCACTCGGTCCGCGGAGGGCCTCAATCGCCCCTTGAAGGCGCGTTTTAACCTCTCCGACACTAAGTCGCGCCGAAATAGGAACGACGCGGACACCCTTAGACTGTGCCCCTACAATTCCCTCTGCGGCCTCAATTAAATAAGCCCCAAAGTCTCCGTGAGTGATAACAATAATATTAACCATGCCTACCGTGTTAAGTCCCTATGAAATTCTTGAGGGGAATATCCCTCTTGGCTCAGGGCGCGCTTGAGCCAACGCGCCACAAAGACGCTGCGGTGTTTGCCGCCGGTACATCCGATCGCGATTGTCAGATACGACTTTCCTTCTCGAATGTAGTCCGGCAGAAGAAACGTGACCATTTTTAAGAAACGGTCTAAAAAGGGCCTCGACTTGGGCTGCTTCATGATATACGCCGCAACGGCGGGATCGAGCCCTGTCTTTTTTTTGAGCAACGGGCGATAGAAGGGATTGGGAAGAAATCGAACATCCCACACAATGTCCGCATCAATCGGCATCCCGTGTTTGTATCCGAAGGAAACGATCGATAGCTGCATTTCCCGCGTCCGCTTCATTTCCAACGCGTTGGAAATTTTTTCCTTTAACTCGCCAAGCGTCAACCCGCTCGTATCGATAATGCGATCCGCATGCGTTTTAACGTTCGACAGAATTTTTCGCTCGTCCTTAATCGCCTCAAGCGTGTTTTTTCCCAAGGGATGGCGGTGACGCGTCTCCGAGAAGCGCTGCACCAGAACCTTTTCCGTCGCGTCCAGAAACAGCACCCGGCAATTGAGTTCTCGACGGCGAAGATCCTCAAGGACTTCCGCAAAATTTTTCATAAAGTCCTGGCTTCGAATATCAAGACCCAGCGCCACTTGCTTGTGTTCCGCAGAGCGCAGTACGAGGTCGGCGAACGCGCTGATCATTTCCACGGGAAGATTGTCGACGCAGAAAAACCCGAAGTCTTCAAAGATCTTCAGCGTCTGGCTTTTTCCCGCGCCGGACAATCCGGTGATAATAAAAAGTCTTCTATCGCTCATGTTCGGCGTGCTCTCACGCGACGCGTGGCCGCTCGTGGATTCATGCGTTCAAT
This sequence comes from Elusimicrobiota bacterium, assembly GCA_002401485.1. Taxonomy (GTDB): domain Bacteria; phylum Elusimicrobiota; class Elusimicrobia; order UBA1565; family UBA1565; genus UBA1565. Next base: position 3,556 of record NVTF01000062.1, read on the forward strand.
GATACGCTGATTAAAGCGTTCTGCAGGAAAATCCCCCTCAATTTTCAACTGCTGATTAAGAGACGCCACTTCGATTAAGACGGCGAGGTTTCTTCCGGGGCTCACAGGAATGCGAACCAGTGGAATATCAACGTCGATTATTTTCTTAGTGACGCGCTCCAGCCCGGTTCGTTCGTAATGCGCAGCGGGATCCCAGGCTTCCAGCTCAATGGCGAGACCGATCGGCGCATGCGGCATGATCGATCCAATCCCGAACAACAGTTTAATATCGATAATTCCCAAGCCGCGTACTTCCATATAATGCTTGAGCGGCTCCGGACAAGAACCGTCCAAAATATCGCCGTGTTTCTGCCTAATCTCGACCATGTCATCGGAAACGAGCAGGTGTCCGCGTTTAACCAGTTCAAGCGCGCATTCGGATTTACCAATGCCCGCATCACCTTGAATAAGAACGCCCAACCCGTAGACATCCACAAGAACCCCGTGAGCCCGGATCATCGGCGCGAGCCGGTCTTCCAACATCACGGTAAGTTCTCCGACAAAATCCGCCGTTTCCAACGCGGTTCGCAGCAACGGAACCTTGAATTTGCGGCACACTTTCACAAGGGCTTGCGGTGCTTTTCGCTTGCGCGTAAGAACAAGACACGGCACCTCGCCAATGGAGAACATTTTTTCAATATTCTCGGTCAGGGTTTGCGCGGGGGCCTTGATGCAAAAGGATTGTTCCCCGCGGCCAATAATTTGAACACGCTCCGCGCGGAAATGATCCGGAAAGCCCGCGAGGGCCAGCCCGGGACGATTAACTTCGGGAGTTGTTATTTTCCGTTGAAGATTTCCACGTCCGGAGATAAGCTCGAGCTTAAGACGTGCGCGATACTCCTTAACGAAATCGCCAACAGTAACAAACCTCAACGGACAGCTTTCTTCGCGGACCTTGCAGCACGAACGGCTTGGGCGGACTTCGTCGGCTGCAAAAGGCCAAAAGAATCATCAAGGCGACGGAAGATCACGTTAACCTTTTTGGAATTCAGGTCCTGAAACATCCAAAAGGTATATCCGAGATCTTCCATCTGCTGGGCCGCCTCTTCCGCCGACATTGGAATCAGGGGGACGTCCTTAACCACCGAAAAGCGAACCGGTGTTGGATCCATATCATCACTCAAGGCTTGCGATGCGGAGGCCCGCCCCTTCTTGTTGCGTCCCTTGACGCGATCCTTGTAGCGGCGAAGCTGGGCATCGATTTTATCCGATGCGAGATCAATCGCAGCATAGAGAGTCGATGACTTCGCAAGGGAACGAAAGGTTTGCTTGGAAGCGTGCAGGACTATCTCACAGTGGTGTGAGCGTTTTTCAACCGAAAGCACCACCTGGGCCCAGACGATATTGTCAAAATATTTTTGCGCCTTCGAAACCTTCTCATCAACATAGTTTTTTATTGCTTTAGTGAGGCGCAAATGGCGCCCTGTCACGTGAATTTTCATGGGGTCCTCCTCCCAGCGGTAAAAAAGCCAGAGGGCTTTAGTTTATTGTTTTGTTTTTCGGGTGTCAATAAGCAGTGGACTTTAAAAATATGTCGGCTTTAGTTGACTATTTATCGAAAATTAAATAAGATATCCACAGGCAGAATGATCGAGCCGCCGCTATCCCCCACCGGGATTCGCGCGGGCTTCTATTTTGTTAAATTAGTTATTTTCTATATAGATTTATTAGTAATTAACACCTGTTGATAACCTTGTGGATAAGTTGAATTCTGAGACCCTTAAGTTGGAGCCTGAAGCCCTTTGGAAGGAAATCGTTGAGTCCATCCGCCCTGAAGTCGGGGAGGAGGAGGCTGATTTATGGCTCACCGGCGTTCGGGCGCTCGCCATCGAGCAGGATCAATTCATCATCGAGGTCCCCAATAAGTTCTTTACAGACCATATCGCTGCCAACTTTCAGACGCTCATAGAAACGCGTCTTAAAAAGAAATCAGGGTCCGACTATACGCTGATCTACAAGGTTCGAAAGGATATTGAGAATCAAATCCCGGTCGCCGATCCGGTCAACGTCGCCCCCCCGCAGCGCAAGTTCGAACTGACCGACTTAAACCCGCGTTATACCTTCGATAGTTTTGTGGTGGGGACATCAAATCGATTTGCTCACGCAACGGCGGAAGCGGTGGCAAAAAAACCGGGCCAACAATTCAATCCGTATTTTATTTACGGTGGTGTCGGTCTTGGAAAGACTCATCTGATGCATTCGATCGGCCACGCGATGAAAAAGGTTCATCCCACCGCTCGGGTTCTCTACACAACGTCGGAAGAGTTTGTTAACGAATATATTGATTCGCTTCGCTACGATAAACCTGACGCGTTTAGAAATAAATTTAGAAATCTTGATTGTCTTCTCATCGACGATATTCAATTTTTGATCGGTAAAGGACGCAGTGAGGAAGAGTTCTTCTACACCTTTAACTCCCTCTACAATTCCAGAAAACAAATCGTTGTCGCCTCTGACCGCGCACCCAAGGAAATGGCGCCGCTTGAAAAACGCCTTATCTCCCGTTTGGAATTCGGCGTGGTTTCCGACATTAAAGCCCCGGACCTGGAAACACGAATCGCGATTTTAAGAAAGAAAGCGGAAGCGGAGCGACTAACGATTCCCGATGATGTGACCCTTTATATCGCTACGGCGCTCAAATCGAATATCCGTGAGCTTGAGGGCGCGTTAATTCGCCTAACCGCTTTTTCATCATTGACCGGAGTTCCCTTAACGGTTGATGTCGCGCGAGAGCAACTCCGGGACACGGTGGGGACCGATGAATCGGTGACCGTGCGTGTCGAGACCATCCAGCGGGAAATCGCCGATGAGTGGGCGATTGATCTTCGGGATATGAAGTCCCGGTCGCGGCGCAGGGAGGTTTCCTTTCCGCGTCAAATCGCGATGTACCTCGCTACCCAGTTAACGGATTTATCAACCCCCCAGATTGGCAAGGCGTTCGGCGGCCGCGACCATTCTACGGTAGTGCATGCCCGCGACCGCATTAAGGAATTGATAGAGAAGGACCCGTATTTTGTTGAGAAGATAAATAAGAGTACTGAGCGTATAAAAACTGTGGATAACCAGTAGATAAAGTCCTGCTGTCCGGGATTATCCCAAACATCCGGGAGAATGGGGATGAATGGGGATAAAGTTGTTGGAAGTATTAGCGTTAAAACTAAAAAGAATTTGAATGTTATCCACATTATCCTTGGCATTATTGAAGAGGAAGAAGAAACATGAAAATTAATTGTAGCACGGAAGAACTCTCAAAAGGCGTACAAACGATTCAATCCGCTTTGTCCGCTCGAACAACCTTGCCTATCCTTCTAAATTTTCTGCTTGAGACAGAGAAATCTAAACTCAAGCTTATCTCGACAGACCTTCAGATGGGAGTGAAGCATTACATTAAGGCAGAGATTGAAAACGAGGGCAGCGTTACAATCCCGGCTAAGAAATTTTCAGATATTCTTCACACGCTTCAACCCGGACAAGAGATATTTCTATCCATCGATGAAGAAAATAAAGTTATTTTGAAATGCGGACGATCACGTTTCGTTATTAACGGATCCCCGAAGTCGGAATACCCCGTTCTCCCTGAGTTTAATAAAAGCGCTTCTTTTGATGTTCCGGCGGGGGAACTCGCCTCGATGGTTAAAAAGACTATTTTTGCGGCATCTTCCGACGAAACCCGGTATGTGCTCAACGGTGTTTATTGGGTGGGGGCGCAAGGACGCCTTGAGATGGTGGCGACCGACGGGCGTCGTTTAGCGACTGCGGCAAAGGATATTCTTCCTAAAGAAAAAGAATTCAAAGCGATTATCCCCACAAAAATCCTGAATGAATTGATTCGTCTTGTGAATAATCTGGAAAATAAAGACGAGAAGATTTCTGTTTCAATTACGGAAAACCAAATCGCCTTTCAAACAAAAGAAACAACAATGCTTTCCCGTTTGGTTGAGGGTAGTTTTCCTAATTACGAACAAGTCATTCCTTCGAAGAAAGACATTATTGTTGATATTGAGATGAAGGCGCTTCAAACAATCACAAAACAAGCCGCCTTATGCAGTCAGGATCGATCCGGATCTGTTAAATTCACATTTAAGAAGGGAAAACTGCATGTTTCAGCCTCGAGCCAAACGTTGGAATTCGATGATGAAATCCCAATCGATTATAAAGCCGATGATTTTGTAATTGCGTTTAATCCCCAGTATGTTTTGGAGGGATTAAAAGCGATGGATTGCGACATTGTTCAAATAGGACTGACAACGCCGGTAAATCCCGCGTTAATAGAACCTAAAGGCGACACCGGCTATAAATACGTTGTGATGCCGATGCGGGCGTAAAAACAGTGATACGGAAGGGGCGTTGGAGTACCGCAGCCAACGCTTTAAGTAAATTGCAGTTTAAGCAGCAGTTTAGCTCAGAGCGGATGCTCATTTTAGACCAGGTCTGGGAGAAGGAGCTCGGACATTTTTCTAAACATTGGGTTCTAGAAGGTGTACGTCGTGGGATTTTATATGTACGGGTAAAGTCTCCGACCGCGGCTCAGGAATTGCAATTACGCGGCGGCGGGATCGTTAAGAGTTTGAATAAGTATTTTAAGAAGTCGTGGATTAAAGGAATTAGGCCCACCCGGAAAAAACTGGATGACGCCTGAGAAGTCTTCGAGGAGAAAGGTCAATATGTCAAAAACCACAGCAGCGAGTGATAAAGAGAAATCAAATGACGTTTACGATTCCTCAAAAATCCAGGTTCTCGAAGGCCTTGAAGCGGTCCGAAAACGACCCGCCATGTATATTGGGTCTACCGGACCTTCCGGACTCCACCATCTTGTTTATGAAGTAGTCGACAACTCAGTTGATGAAATCCTCGCCGGTCGCTGCACCTCTGTTGAAGTAGTGATCCATCAAGGAAACTCAATTTCAGTATCTGATGACGGCTCTGGAATTCCTGTCGATCCGATGAAGGACAAGAAGCATAAGGGAAAATCCGCGCTGGAAGTTGTTATGACGGTTCTTCACGCGGGCGGTAAGTTTGATAACAGCGCCTATAGAGTTTCCGGCGGCCTGCATGGTGTTGGTGTTTCCTGCGTAAACGCTCTTTCGGAATACCTTATCGCTGAGGTTCATCGCGACGGACATAAGTGGATTCAGGAATATCAGCGTGGAAAACCCCAGGGACCGATTAAGGCGGTTGAAAAGTCCAATGACCACGGAACAAAAATTACCTTTAAGCCGGATGTTGATATTTTTAACGGCCACCAATATTCGTTTGATATTCTCGCCAAACGACTACGGGAACTTGCCTTCCTAAATGCCGGGGCTAAGATTACGCTTATCGATGAGCGAGAGGAAAATAAGAAGAGTCTTTTCCATTATGAAGGCGGGCTCTCTCAGTTTGTTCAGTTCCTTAACACGAATAAGAAAACGGTTCACGCCCAGCCTATTGTCAGTTCTAAAGAGCGCGAAGAAGGCGTTTGTGAGTTTGCGATTCAATACAACGGCGATTTCTCTGAAAACGTTTATGCCTTCGTTAATAATATTCACACCACAGAGGGAGGAACCCATCTTTCCGGTTTCCGCAGCGCCCTCACGCGAACGATTAACGATTATGTGAACAAGTTCGAAATGCTTAAAGGGAAGAAGTTTAAGCTGACGGGTGATGATGTTCGTGAAGGGTTAACCTGCGTGCTTTCCATTAAGATCGGCAATCCCCAATTTGAAGGGCAGACGAAAGCAAAGCTTGGAAATCAGGAAGTTGAGGGCTGGGTAAAGTCTTCTGTCGGCGAGTACCTCGTCACATTTTTTGAAGAGAATCCCGCGACAGCCAAAGCGATTGTTATGAAGGCGGTGCAGGCCGCTGAAGCCCGCGAGGCGGCCCGTAAGGCGAAAGATTTAACGCGCCGTAAGGGGGTTCTTGATTCCGGGTCGCTTCCCGGGAAACTCGCTGACTGTCAGGAGCGCCGGCCGGAGTGGTGTGAGATTTTTATTGTTGAAGGAGACTCCGCCGGTGGTTCCGCGAAACAGGGCCGCGACCGCTCTAACCAGGCGATCCTTCCCATTAAGGGAAAAATTCTCAATGTAGAACGCGCTCGTATGGTTAAAATTCTCTCCAATGAAGAAATCAGAACGTTAATCACAGCCATCGGCTGCGGCATCGGGGATGGCGAAGGCGGGCTTAATCTCGATAAACTTCGTTATCACAAAATTATCATCATGGCGGATGCTGATGTTGACGGTTCGCATATTAGAACCCTGCTGCTGACGTTCTTTTATCGCCAGATGAAGCCGCTTATCGAGAACGGTTATATTTATATCGCCCAGCCTCCTCTCTTTAAGGTTAAGAAAGGAAAAAAGGAGTTGTACATCGACACTGAGGTTAAGATGAATCAGTGGCTCTTAAAGCAGGGCCTCGAAGAAGTGACGGTGGAAGCCCTTTCTCCCAACGGCAAGAAGTCCAAGGTTCTCAGCCCTAAAGAATTAGAAGGAGTGCTGAAGCATCTTCTTGAAACCGAAGAAATGCTCAAACATCTCGAGCGGAAGTCGATCTCCCTTGAAGATTACCTTGCCTTTAAGAAAGACGGAAAACTGCCGCTGTATCGATATGAGAAAGAGCCGGGCATCTACGAATTTTTCTTCAGTGACAAAGAATGGCGCGATCGCCAGGATGAAATGTCAGCTGCGCATCGCGAGAAGATGCGAGCGGAGCTTGAGGCTGAGGGTGAAAAGGATACCGGCGCTGCCGATCTTGATGAGGAGCTCGGTGAAGAGGTTCAAGAGCTTTGGGAAATTGCAAAGCTCGATAAGCTCGCGACCCGCCTGGGGGAACTGGGGCTTAATATCGCCTGGTACAACCGGGAGAAAGAGGACGATGACACCATCCCGCTCTTTCTGATGAAAACGTCTAAGAATGAAAAAAACGGTTTTGGTCTTCGGGATCTTTTGGATGGGGTTCGTGAAGCCGCCCATCATGGCGCCAGTATTCAGCGTTATAAGGGTCTCGGTGAAATGAATCCCGATCAGCTATGGGAAACCACGATGGATCCCACCAAACGAAAGTTGGTGAAGGTGACCCTGGAAGATACTGCCGGTGCTGAGACAACATTTACGACTCTGATGGGCGAGAAGGTTGCGCCGCGGCGTCAATTCATTGAAACGCACGCCAAAGAAGTGCGCAATCTGGACGTTTAGGAAAGGAGACCTTTTTAGATGAGTAAGTCCAAAGACACCCGACCTCCCGAACCCATCGGTAACATTATAACCCGCGATATCGGCGAGGAGATGAAGTCCTCGTATATCGATTACGCTATGTCGGTTATTGTGGGACGCGCGCTCCCGGATGTGCGCGATGGTCTTAAACCCGTACATCGCCGCATCCTCTACACAATGGAGGGAATGGGGCTTCGTCACAACAAGGCCTATAAGAAATCCGCTCGCGTGGTTGGAGACGTTCTCGGTAAATACCATCCGCACGGCGATTCGGCGGTTTATGACGCGATGGTGCGCATGGTGCAGGACTTCTCGCTGCGCCACCCGCTTGTAGACGGGCAAGGAAACTTTGGGTCGGTTGATGGTGATCCGCCGGCCGCCTATCGTTATACGGAAGCGCGTCTCGCTAAAATCGCGGATGAACTTCTTGCTGACATCGATAAGGAGACTGTCGATTTTTCTCCCAACTTTGACGGTTCGCTCGAAGAGCCGGTGGTGCTGCCGGCTAAATTCCCCAATCTTCTCGTGAACGGTTCCACGGGTATCGCTGTCGGTATGGCGACGAATATGCCGCCTCATAATCTGGGCGAGGTCTGCGACGCGGTGGAAGCCTATATTGATGATTCCGACGCTCTCGACACCAAGGAGCTGATGAAGATTATGAAGGGCCCCGATTTTCCGACAGCGGGAATTCTTCGCGGAAAGACCGGCATTCGCGACTATTTTGAGACCGGACGCGGATCCATTCGCATTCAGGCCAAGGCCGAGATCGAAGAGATTCGCAATAACCGGCAAGCGATCATTATCACCGAGCTTCCCTATCAGGTTAATAAAGCGAGGCTGCTTGAAAATATCGCCAATCTCGTGCGCGACAAGAAGATCACCGATATCTCGGACATTCGAGACGAGTCCGATCGCCGCGGCATGCGCGCGGTCATTGAAATCAAGCGCGACGGCAACGCAAACGTTGTTCTCAATCAGCTTTGGAAACACACCGCGATGGAGTCCTCTTTTGGTGTGATCATGCTCGCGTTGGTGGACGGGCGCCCGCGGGTGATGCCGGTTAAAACAATTCTTGGGCACTACGTTGAGCATCGAAAAGATGTGGTGACCCGGCGAACCCGGTATCGGCTGCGCAAGGCTCTCGACCGTGCACACATCTTGGAAGGCTTTTTAATCGCACTGGATAATATCGATAAGGTTATTAAGGTTATCCGTGGTTCGGAAAACCAGCCCGATGCGCGCGAGAAGTTGATGAAGACGTTTAAGTTAAGCCGCGTGCAGAGTCAGGCTATTTTGGATATGCGCCTGCACCAATTAACCAAGCTGTCAGCGGACGACATTAAGGCGGAATACGCGGAGCTCCAGAAGTTGATTAAAGAGCTGCGCAGCATTCTGGCCAATCCGAAAAAGCTGCTTGGCATCATTAAGTCTGAGCTTGCTGAAGTTAAAGAGAAATACGCCGACAAGCGCCGCACCCAGATCACAACCGAACGTTCCGAAATGTCCCTAGAGGATTTGATTGCGAAGGAAGAGGTTGTTATCACCCTTTCTAACGGCGGTTATGTGAAGCGCATCACGCTTGACACCTATAAGGTTCAGGGTCGCGGCGGCAAAGGCGTCTCCGGTCAGTCGATGAAGGAAGCTGATTTTATTGAACATCTCTTCGTTACTGATAGCCACGCGACGCTGCTGATGTTTACCAACCGCGGACGGGTTCTTGCGCTGAAGGCGTATGAGATTCCTGAAGGCGGCCGTACCGCGCGCGGGAAAGCTCTCGTTAATCTTCTTCATCTTTCCGGAGAGGAGAAGGTTTCGTCGGTGATCGCGATTCGCTCGTTTGACGAAAAGAAAGGCAAGGAAAGTTATCTTGTGATGTGCACGCGTTTTGGAACGACGAAGCGAACGGCGCTTTCGAGCTTCGCCAATATCCGGCGCACCGGCATCGCGGCCATCACCCTGGTTGAAGGGGACGTCTTGGTGGAGGTGCAACATACCTACGGCAACGATCAGCTCTTCATCGCAACGAGCAAGGGTCGAGCGATTCGATTCGCGGAAACAGACATCCGTGTGATGGGACGTTCCGCCAAGGGTGTGCGCGGTATTCGTCTTCCTGAGAACGACTCCGTGATCGGCCTCGAAGCCTGCCCGGAGAAGTCCAAGAAATCACTGCTGACCGTTTGTGAAAACGGATTCGGGAAACGCACCAAACTTTCCGAATACCGCGATCAACGGCGCGGCGGCGGCGGCATCATTACGATCAAGGCCAGTGAACGCAACGGGGACGCGCTGAGTGTTAAGCTAGTCACTGATGCCGATGACCTGATGATCATGACCACTGGCGGCATGACCGTGCGTATTCACTGCAAGGATATTAAGACCGCCTCGCGAAACACACAGGGTGTGCGGTTGGTGCGGCTCAAGCCCGGGCATAAAGTGGCGCGGGTTGCGCCGATTGTGGATGAGCCGGAAACGCCGGCCGAATAATTTATTTGGGATTTTTAGATTTTCGAGCACGTTTCTTCTTTCGCTTCGCTTCTTTAAGAGCGTCGTAAGTCGCGTAGAAGCTCGCGCCTACATCCCCGATAAAACTCGCGGCTGCGCGAGCGACGTTTTCGGCCGTTTGCGCAGCAGGATGCCGGTCGGCTCGTTTATCGGTTGGTTTATCGCCGGTTTCTTTGAGCTTTTCAAATCCCCAGCCGACGGCCGAGTCCACCGTGTCTTGGGCAAAGGCGAGTGTGCCGCCTAGGAGTTCTCCCCAGGAGGGTTCTAGTTCTTCTCTCTTCTTCTTATGTGCTTTGCGTGCCATCCCTATTAGCATAACCCAGGAAAGTGAGGATTGCCAGTCAGGAATGATAGTATCATTCCAGTGGCGATTTCCTTCTATTATTAAAAGCTTATGAATGAATGCAAGCCATTTTTAATCATCGACGGGTACCCTAAAGAGAGCCGGGATGAGTTTGATGTCGCGGGCATGAAACACGCGTGGCGGCTCTACGCCGACATGCTCGAGCGGCATGTACCTGATGCAAAATACAAGGTGTGGCTGCCAAGCGACAACCCCGAACTCCCGGAGAACCTAAGCGCCGATTCATTTCGGGCGATTTTATGGACCGGCTGCAATTTAACGATCTTCGACCGCGACGACCCGAGTGTGACGTGCCAAATTGAGTTCGCTAAGCGGATCTACGAAGTCGGGACTCCTAGTTTCGGATCGTGTTGGGGATTGCAAATGGCGGCCGTTGCCGCCGGGGGCGAGGTTAAAAAAAGCCCCTTGGGACGTGAAATGGGGTTTGCCCGCAGGATCAGGGTCACTGCGGAGGGATTAAAACACCCCATGACTTCGGGAAAACCGCCGGTTTATATCGCATTCGCCAGTCATTTTGATGAGGTCACCTCTTTGCCGGCGGGTGCGCAGGTGTTGGCTTCCAATGACTACGCGCGGGTGCAGGCGCTTGCTGTCACCCATAAGAAGGGAACATTTTGGGGTGTGCAGTATCATCCGGAATACGATTTGTCTGAAATGGCGAGACTGATTGTCTCACGAAGACCGAAGCTGTTAAAGACCGGTTTTTTCGCAAACGATCTGGATCTGGATCGCTACGTTGAGAAACTCGAGGCGCTCCATAAAGATCCGCATCGAAAGGATTTACGCTGGCAGTTGGATGTCGACGACGATGTCATTTCCCCAGAGATTCGCCAATACGAATTTGCGGCCTGGCTAAAAGCCTGCGTCGGGCGTTCGCTGATAAACAGAAACATCGCCATAACGTCCGGGTAAGGGGTCTAGCCCCCTATAGCGATAACATATTTAACTATGTTATCGTCACGGGCAATGGGATCCCTACACAAACGGTCGGCTAGGATTGAACAAGGCTTCAATGAGGCTGCTCTTTTCACCAAACGCGCGCCTGGGTACCTGGCGAGGCGAGAGCGCGGCGCGTTTTGGATGGAAAAGAGTAGCTAAACGGGCTCAGGTAATGGCCGCTTCTAATTCCGCCTTGGTCTCAGAGTAGCGTTTTAAGAAACGTTCGTTGGAAGACAAGGTCCAAGGAGTCGCCGCCATAAGGCCATAGACATGTTTGCGCGACACTTTTACCCGCGTATCAGGTTTAAGAAGATCGGGCGACTTCGCCACCATCACCAGCGTCTTTAACGAAAGCAGCAGCGGCCAGGCGACGGCCGCGCGCAGGCGAATACCCGGCACGGACTGCACGTACAGCGCTCCGGATTCAAGATGGTCGAGGCCCCAACGCAGCCACCGGTTCACCACAGAGCGGAGGGTTTCCACCACGGCGGGATTAACAAGGTCTTCGGGTTTTAGGCCGACGGTGGCGAGTTCGGGTTCGGGAATGTAGCAGCGTCCGATGCGTAAATCTTTGGGAACGTCGCGCAGGATGTTGGTGATTTGAAGACCCTTCCCGAAACGAATGCCGTGTTCACGTAGAGCGTCCGCGTCTACGTTGGCGAGTTCGGGCAGGCGGAGGAGACAGAGGTCGGTCCAGAAACGCCCCGGGGCTCCCCCGATGAAGGAGCAGTACTGATCCAGATCTTCCGCGCTGGCCATCGCGTGCAGAGTTTCGAGCGTATCGCCTTTAAAAATCGAGAGGTCCATGCGCATCCCATCAATGACGCCTTCCACAACGGACTTAAGCAAGGCGCGTTCCTGCTCGGGGAAACGTTTCCACAAGGCGATGCACTCGCTGAGGCGTTCCAGGAGTTCCCGTTCCGATTCGTCCGCCTGGTGTTCGGCAAATCCATCCGCGAGATTGGCTTTCATGGCGAGGCCGCCGTCAAACGCCGACCGGAAGTCCTCAAGAGTCTTTCGCCGGTTCTCCAGAGGGACGAGGCGGGTGTCCGCGATTGTGTCGGCGGCACGGCAGAACAGGTAGCCCAGTCCCATCGCATCGCGCACAGGTTCGGGCAGAACCGTGAGGCTCAAATACATAGAGCGGGAGGTGCGCTTGAGCAAATCTTTTACGTCGGAGTCGATCGCCATATTGTCGAGGCAGAGTGTAGCACACGCGGAGGCATGCTGGGTCAGTTGTTGTTTAGTCTTGAGGCTGCAGCGCACCGATGATACGGCCGAGACGGTAGGCCGCGAGAAAGTCCATCGGCGCGAAGCGAATCTCCGCATCGGCTTTATCATCACGCCAATCATCGAGCGAGCGCGCCGGACGCTGCCAAACAAAATCCGCAGCCGGGCGCTGCCAGACGGGAATCGGACGTTTCGGCGTTTTTGGTCCGAAAGGCCAGCGCACCCATTCGATTTCCGAACGTTCGGAATTAAGCCGCTCCCGGCGTTGTTTGTTTTTGGGGAAGTTCCACTCGAACATGGCCGGGCGCGCCCGTTTAAAATGCGCCTTTTTCCCCCTGAGCCAGCGGTCCGCGGCGGGCGGCAGGTCTGTGCCGCGGGAGACAAGATCTTCAAGCGCCCAGATAGACAAATACGTCCAGAAGGAATTTCCTTCGTGCAGGGTAAGTCTGCCGAGGCGGGCCAGTCCGTTGGCGTAGCGTCCGGCGGAATGCGGGTCGTCTTCTACCAACAATGCTGCGGCGAGTGCGAGATGGGCGATGTTGTGGTTGGTTGTTGCGTTTCTCCATAGGCCGGGAGCCGAGGCAAACGCCGCCCAGCGGTCCTGGCGGGCACGTTTGAAAGAGGCCAATTCCCGCGCATAAATTTCGCCGTTCGGTTGTGAGGAGAGCGCCCGCAGCGCGGCGAGCGTCGTGAGAACGCCCACCGGGGAATTAATCCATGATCCCCCGACGCGGTGGAAGCGTGTTGCAGTCCCGTCGGAATTTTCGAGGCGGAAGCCGTTTTTAATCAGCGCGTCGGCGTAGGCGCGTAAGAGTGTTATCGCGGATTCGCGCCGGCTGGGAAGGAAACGAAGCACGGTGATCACGCCAAACATCCAGCCCGCGGTGGAATCAATGCTTGCGTCCTCTTTCCATTGCCATCGTCCGGCCCGGTGGTATTGCAGTCCTCCGGGTTCGGTTTTAAGGTCGATGGGATAGATGGCGCGGGCGATAGGGTTTCCGCGGGTGGCCAGCAAGGCGAGGCCATCGAATGCCGCCTCTGCTTGGGCGCGCGATGCGGGCGAAGGGTTTAGGCGCCATTCAAAGACTGCGGCGGCCGCATAAACGCCTTGCCAGAGGCAAACGTCGCCAAGCTGCGCTTCAGGGATGCTGAGAAGGAGAAGTTTTTCGTCTTCGATGAGAAAATCTTTTTTGAGGGACGCGGCCATCGCGGCGGCTTGTTCATGCAGTGGGCGGTTGTCCTTGATGACGGGATGGGGAGACGGCGGCTGACGGGGGTCGAGAGCACGGTGGAAGTATTCCCATGCGTAGAGCGGGGGAAGGATTGCTTCCGTGAAAACACCTCGAAACCCAATGACCGCGAGGAGTAGGACAAAAACGGCTCCGGCGGCCGCGAAGGTGATGCGTGCTTGTTTGCTCACCTGTATAAGGTGCGCATCTCGCTGGACGCCGTCAAGTCCTCTATAATGGGGAGGTGAAAACTCTGCTGCTGGTCTTACTTCTTTGCGCACCCGCCTCGGCGAAAATCAACCTGGATAAAATATCCTTGCCCGAGGGATTTTCCATTTCGATTTTCGCTAAGGGGGTCAACGGCGCCCGGTCCCTCGCGCGCGGGGATGACGGAACGATTTTTGTGGGAAGCCGGCGGGTTGGAAAGGTCTACGCCTTGACCGATGCCGATGGGGATGGACGCGCCGAAACGGTGAAGGTGATCGCTAAAGGCATGCATTATCCCAACGGGGTCGCGGTCCGCAATAATCGCCTCTATGTGGCCGAGATTAATCGCGTGCTGCGCTTTGCCTCGGATCTCTCCGATTACGAGATTATCACCGACACCCTGCCGCCGGATCGCCACCACGGCTGGAAGTTTATCCGGTTTGGACCCGACGGTATGCTGTATGTTCCTGTCGGTGCGCCGTGCAACATCTGTTTACCCGCAAACGATCCGCGCTACGCGTCGATTTTGCAAATGGACCCCGACACGGGAAAAACGACGGTCTACGCTTCCGGGGTACGCAATACGGTGGGATTTGATTGGAGGCCGGGGACTTCGGAATTGTGGTTCACCGACAACGGGCGCGATTGGCTCGGAGACGACGCGCCTCCCGATGAACTCAACAAGGCGTCTCAGTCCGGTTTGCATTTCGGATTTCCCTTTTGCCACGGCGGCACCATTGCCGATCCTGATTTCGGGCATCGGCGCCCGTGTGTGGAATTTAAGAAACCGGAGCGCAACTTCGGCGCCCATACCGCGTCGCTGGGCATGCGGTTCTATACGGGAAAAATGTTCCCCGCGGGATATTCCGGAGATGTGTTTGTCGCCCAGCACGGGTCGTGGAATCGTTCCGCCAAGACGGGGTATCGCATCGTGCGGGTTATGATGCGCGGGGGAAAAGCGGTTAACCATGAGGTCTTCGCTCAGGGTTGGCTGCAAGGACAGCGGGATTGGGGGCGTCCGGTGGATGTGCTTGTTCTTCCGGATGGATCGATGCTTGTTTCCGATGATAAAGCCGATGCCGTGTACCGGATCGTTTATGAAAAACCGTGAATTGCTTAGAAGTGATAGAATCACGACGATGAGACTCATTCTGGCCGCCTGCTTTCTCTCCATTTCCACCTCCGCATTCTCCGAGGTTTTCATCTCGGACGCGGGCTGGGAGTTGTCCATCCGTATGCGTAAACAAAACCTGCAGTATCACCGCGTCGATCATTGGATGTTCCCGCCTAACCCAGTCCCGAAGCGATCCCGGCCGCGCGCCTTCGTTGCATTGAAAAACCCAAATAGCAAACCCGAACATGCCATTTTGCTGCGTTATTCCGTGGACGCGCGATTGCGTAAGATCGGAACAACTGCCGACGGCATCTGGACGGTTCCTTTTCTAACGGATGAAAAACGCGTTCCGCGCGTGAAGGCGGGGGAAACCCTGGATGTGCCGCTTACTCTTAACCGGGCCGCCCTCGGGGCCTATTTGAAAAAGATGTACAACGCGGGATTTTGGCCGGACGCGTTTCGTGTGCGCGTGATGGTGGAGCCCCGTCCCGGGGAGGGCCTCGACCGGCGATTTCGCGAAACGACCCTGCCCATCTCATGGCGTCCGGAGGTTCGTTCTAAATGAACGATCCGAAGTTAATCCGCAAAGAACCCAATCGTGCCCGTAAGGGAATTCAGGATCGCGGAGGGCGTTATCTTTCGGTGCTGGAAGAATACATCACGTCGGATGTGGCGCACCGGGAACTTCTGCAGGAAGTGGAAGAGATGCGTTCGAAGCGCAATGAATCGTCCAAAGCGATCGGCAAGGCGATGGCCTCAGGCGACAAAGAGACGGCCGAAAATTTTAAGAAAACGGTTACGGAGCTTAAAAATTTGATGGCGAAAAAGGAAGAGGAGTTAAGCCCTCTTGCTGAAAAAACACGCGGGCTTTTGCTGAGCATCCCCCACCTCCCCGAAGACAGCGTTCCTCTGGGAAAATCCGAAGACGATAATCCTGTTGTTCGGGAGGGAGACGCAAAACCCCGCGAATTCGATTTTGAAGTAAAGGATCACGTCGCCGTCGGAGAAAAGATCGGGGCCTTCGATTTTGAAACGGCGTCAAAATTGTCGGGTTCGCGGTTTGCGATTGTGAAGGGTTTGGGCGCGCGCCTGCAGCGTGCGATCGCGCAATTCATGCTGGACACGCATACCGGGGAGCATGGGTATACCGAGATGTGGGTTCCCTACATCGTGCGCCCGGAGGTTCTTGAGGGAACCGGCCAGTTGCCGAAATTTGAAGAAGACCTCTACAAAACCGGTCAGCTGGAAGAAAGTGAAGACGGTTCTCAGACGCAAACCAATTATTTGATTCCGACCGCTGAAGTTCCGCTCACCAATATCGTTCGGGATGCCATCACCGATGAAGAACAGCTTCCCCTGAAGATAACCGGGCTGACCCCGTGTTTTCGGCAGGAAGCGGGTTCCTACGGCAAGGATGTGAAGGGATTTATCCGTCAGCATCAATTTGAAAAAGTGGAACTTGTATGGATCGTCAAGCCGGAAGACGCGGCGGAAGCGCTCGAGGTGTTAACCGCCCATGCGGAAACGATTTTGAAGAAGCTGAATCTTCCGTATCGAGTGATTGAGTTGTGCACTGCGGATATAGGATTTGCTGCGAAGAAAACCTATGACCTCGAAGTCTGGCTGCCCAGTGAGAAGCGTTATCGTGAAATATCATCCTGTTCCAACTGCGGAGACTTCCAGGCGCGGCGCATGAACGCACGCATGCGGCGAAAAGCCGTCGGCGGCAAAAAGGGAGCCGTAGAGCTCGTGAATACGCTGAATGGGTCGGGCCTTGCCGTGGGACGGACCTTGGTTGCGGTCTTGGAAAATTACCAAAACGCCGATGGGTCTGTGACGGTGCCGGAGGCGCTGCGTCCCTATATGGGCGGCGTCGAGACGATTAAACCCGCCTGATTACCACTCGTCGGGAATTTTCAAGCGATCCCGGATTTCGGTCTCCATCTTTTTTAGGCATTGCTTCACAAACCTGGGATCCGTTCGTTTGATTGGGTAGAGGCTTTGAAATTCCTTCCACCCCTCACGCGCCTTCCCGATTTGCGCGTTGTCAAAATAGAGACGAAGCGACAGTGAAAGGAAGCCTCCGTAGTTCTTGGTGGAACGCGCGTTGATTTCACCGACCTCGCGGCGCACCTCTTCGATTCTCTTCTTGAAAAAGTTTCCGTACTCCCGAGAGACATTAACGAGTCGTTTGTCCCGCCAGGCGTATATCCGCGTCCGGAAGGCCCCTTCTGCCATTGTGTGAAACGACTTGCAGGTTGTCATGAAGTATTTTCCCAGCGGCCGGTCTTGAGAAATTATCTCCCAGGTTTTGTCCCCATCAATGCTGTCAAAACGCCCATGGTCGAAATCAGCGAGATGTCGAACCTTCCCGCGTGCGTAGCGATACACCCGCAGTTTTTGTTGGCCGATCCCCGGGAATATCGTGTGGTAGGCGAAGATGCGTGAGTGGTCGCCGGCAAGATCGTAGATGCGGCCCTCGCGGTGCGGTGAGGCAAGGGCGAGATCAATGCTCGATCCCGGATACATATGAAGCGTGCGAATTTTTTTCTTCCCGACAAAATAGACATAAAGCCGTTCGGAAGCGCGGGAGCCGCCGCCTTTTTTATAAATGATCGTGACGAGTTTTCCGCCGCGGACGCGGGTGTAGGCTTTTTCGGAGGGGTGAAAGCCTTGGTTGCTGAGTCGGCGGATTTCCCTGTCCAGGGGGTCGGCCTTGTTAGTGGGGACCTGAACCGAAGGCAAACGAATGCTGCGGGCGCCGTGGGCGAACGGCGGCGCGAAGAGTAGAAAAACGAAGATTGTTTTTACCACGCGGCTCCGAAGCGCCGTTCCATTTCGGCGGCTTCCATACGTTCGCGGCGCCCACCGGGGTCGAACGCGACAAAAATCGGCCCCTCCCGCACGCAGCAAACCCAGCCGTCGCGATCAACACGCAGCGTGGGAGCGGATGTCTCCGCATCCGGGACTCCGCGCACCCATGCGGTATCCTCTTTAAGATCGTAAACGCCGACGGCTTTTCCCCAATTATCCTGCTCGGGAATTCTGCCTAGACCGCGGACGGCAAGACGGCTGCCGTCAGTCGAGAGGGAGAGCTCGTCTACGCGGCTCCAAACGGTGTAATTGAGCTCCAGTTTTACGTGTCCCCGTGGGCCGACTACGAGAATAAAGGGCCTCGATTTTTTATAGGGGCCGTTGTCCTGCAGGAGCAGCGCGAGGGTCCCGGTTTCAGAAATCTGGAGGGGGATTTCTCCCGCAGGCAATGCGCCTCCAAAGTGGCGCTCCCGCAGGCGTTGCTTCCAAACAGTTCTGCCGCCTTTTCGAACGAGTCTCAGGATAGAGGCGGATACAGCCATTTTCGCCGAGACAGCCCCCCGTGGGCTCCCGAGATGCAGCCCAAATTCTTCCGTTTTTTCATCGAGAACACAGAAAAAAGCCCCGTTTTTTGGGAATAAAAGTTGGCGTTTCCATTCCCCTTTTTTTGGCAGAGGAGGCAGGCTGCGGGTTCGTTTTTTCCCGTGTTTGTTCAGAAAGCTATAAGTGGGTTCTCCGGGAACCCAGTGAATGTCATTGGCAAAACAACGCCCAGGGAGAAACAAGAGGGATAACAAAATCAGCCGCATCCTTCCCAGTATAGCCGTAGAAGCAACACCAATGTAAGGCCATTTAATCGAGTTTTATGGGATAATAAGCAGGTGAAGAAGGACTGGTCTTCGAAGGAATCGGCCAAGCTCTACAACCTGAAGGGCTGGGGTCTGAACTATTTCCAGATCAACGAGGCAGGGCGACTCGCCTTTCACCCGCTTCGTAATTCCAAGCGGTCGATTGATATCAAACACGTCGTTGATGATATTGTCAGCCGCGGGGTGAAACTTCCGGCGCTGATTCGTTTCCAGGATATTCTGCGGGATCGTGTTGCGACGCTCAATCGTGCGTTTCGCCGCGCCATCAAGCAGTACAACTATCGAGGTCGCTATTTTGGCGTCTATCCGATTAAGGTGAACCAACTGCGTGAGGTGGTAGAGGAGGTTCTGGATGCGGGAAAGCCGTTTAACCTGGGTCTTGAAGCGGGTTCGAAGCCGGAATTAATGGCCGTGCTGGCAATGAATTCAAGCGACTCGCTCGCCATTGTTAACGGCTATAAAGACTCCTCGATGATGCGCCTGGCCTGCGTCGGGACAAAAATCGGCCGCAAGATTATTGTTGTCATTGAAAAACTTTCGGAACTTGAAATGCTGCTCGATGCGGCCAAGGAAGAAAATGTCCGGCCGATGATCGGTCTGCGCGCCAAGTTGGAGACGGAGGGCAGCGGTAGGTGGGCGACCTCCGCTGGGCACAGCGCTAAGTTCGGCCTGACAACATCGGAAATTATTGCGGCGGTGCGCACGCTTGAAAAACGAGGCATGCTCGACTGCGCCAAACTCCTTCACTTTCATATCGGATCCCAGGTCACTGATATTCGCGTTCTGAAAGAAGCGGTAAAAGAAGCCGCCCGGGTATACGCGAAACTCCACGGCATGGGTGTTCCGTTGGAGTATTTGGATTGCGGCGGTGGTCTCGGCGTTGACTACGAAGGTTCTAAGTCCTCGAGTGATCACTCGATGAATTACACCCTTGAAGAATATACACGCGACGTCGTGTACGCGGTGCAGGAAGTGTGCCAAGAGGAAAAAGTGCCTGAGCCGAATCTTATTACCGAATCCGGCCGGGCGTTGACCGCCCATCACGCGATCCTTGTTGTGGATGCATTCGGGTCCATTGATACAACATCAGCGCCGATCTCTGTGGATGAAAGCCCGACGGAGCACAAGGTGGTGGACGAGATCCGCGAGGCTTTAAAGGGGCTAAACGAAGAAAATCTCGGCGAAAGTTTTCACGACGCCCAGCAGGCGCTGGAAGAGGCGTCAACAATGTTCCGTCTTGGGTTTCTGGGTCTTGAAGATAAAGCGAAGGTGGAGACGATGTACTGGAAGCTTTGCGGAGAAATCGCGGGGATCGCAAAGAACATCGAAAGCGTGCCGGAAGATGTTGAAGAAATGCTCCAGAACCTGCATGAGCAGTATCTTGTTAATTTTTCTGTTTTCCAATCACTCCCGGATATTTGGGCGATCGGTCAGATGTTCCCGATCATGCCGCTGCACCGCCTGACGGAGGAGCCGATCCGCCGCGCCTCGCTGGCGGATATTACGTGCGATTCCGATGGGAAGGTTTCAAATTTTGTTTCCACGCAGGAAGATGCAACAACCCTGCCGTTGCATCCGCTTGACGGCAACCCTTATTACCTTGGGATATTCCTGATGGGCGCCTATCAGGCGACGATGGGGGATATTCATAATCTGTTCGGGCGTGTCAATGAGGTGCATGTTTTTGAGGACGACGAAGAGCCTGGCGGATATTACGTCGAAGAGATTATTCGCGGACAGCGCATTTGGGACGTGCTTGAGAGCATTCAGTACAACAAGTTTGAACTCGTGAAGATGGTGAAGGCCGCCATCGACAGCCGCATCAAGGCGGGCGCGCTAAAGAAACGTGAAGGCGTCGATTTGTTGAACTACTATGAGTCGATGATGAAGGAATATACGTATATCGAACGCAAGGGGCAGCCTACCCCCGTTTTGTCCCCGACGCCCGCCAGCTGACACCCTTATAATTGGAAAGGTGAACGTCCTCGAATGTCTCGGGGTCGAACCATGCGGCAATTTCTTCTTTCTTAAGAAACCACGTCTGAGGCGCGATGAGCTTGTCGAAAACGTTTTGCACGTTTTTCTTAAGGCCAAGCTTTCTGAAGTTTCCGAAATATTCAAAATACGGGAGAACGGGCTGCAGCGGCAGGAGATAAATCGTGTATACGAACGGGTAAAGCCCGAGGGTCAGCAGCCAAGCGAGCGCGTGAAGCAGCCCCGCCGGGAGTTTGAGAAGGCCCCAGCGCTTGAGGCCTTCGACCACGGTTCGGTTTAGAAAATTTCCCTCATAGGAATAGGCCCAGATGAGAATGCGTCCCCCCGGCTTCACGAGGGAGGCTAAATGTTTGAAGGTGGCCGCCGGGTTGTCGGTGTGATGGATGACGCCGATACAGAAGACGGCATCGAATTTTTCTTCAAAACGAATTTGGGCGATATCACCTTCCACAACCTCGGCGTTCTTAAACGGTTCTATTTCCTTGCGCGCAATGTCGGCGCAATTTAGGTCGACGCCGACAATTTTTTTGGCGTGGGGGGCGACCATGGCGGTGTGGCTGCCGTGTCCGCAGCCCGCGTCGAGCACGCGTTTGCCGCGAAAGTCTTCAAACGTCCATGGGTGGATCCATTCCAGAAACAGGAATGTCGAGTCGTCTTTGTAGCGCGACCACTGTTCCGCCCATTCCTGCTGCTTTTTCTGCATGGAGGATTAGTTTTTGAAGGGGTCCGTTGCCCTGTTTCGGCTGAGGCGGACCGAATCGATCAGGCATCCAATGAGAAAACATAGTACGGTGGCGATCAGGCTTCCCCCCGCCCAGTAAAAAGCCTTGTCCCCACCCGTGCAGGCAAAACGCACCGCACAGACAATTGCGAATGTCAGCGGAACCAGGCAAAGACACACGACGAATTTAAGGGGGTTGTAGTAGAGGATCACCTGGGTCATGATTTGAAGCGTGCGCGGAATATCACGCAGCAGGCGCACCTTGGAACTGCCTTTTCGCCCTTCATAAGAAACGGGAACGAATTTAACGAATCGACCGGCCTGAAGAAAGGAAAGGGTCATGGTGGTGGAGAGAGAATAGCCGTAGCAGAGAATGGGCATCGTGCGCTCGACGGCGCTTTTGCGAAGAAGGCGGATACCGGAGTTTGCGTCAGGAATGTTCTGCCCCGCGATGAAGCTTGCCATCAGCAGATAGACTTTCCGCCGAAAGGATTCGAAGAGCCCTCCCCAAAATAGAGTCCCCTGTCGTGCGCCGACAACCATGTCAAATGCCGGGGCGAATTCAATAAGTTTCGGGATATCCGATGCCGGGTAGGTGCCGTCGGCGTCAATCATGAGAATCCAGTCGTGTTTCGCTTGTGCAAATCCGGTCAACAAAGATTTTCCATATCCCATATTCGCGGGGTGCTGCAGCACCTGCGCGCCCGCCGACTCCGCTTTTTGGGCGGTGGCATCGGATGACCCGTCATTAACAACGATGATTTCGAATGTATCGCTGGTGTAGCCCGCTTGTTCTAAAGTGGACGTGACCTCCCGTACGACTTCCGCGACGCCGCCCTCTTCGTTGAAGGCCGGGATGACGACACTGAGGTTGACGGGATTCTCTTGGCTCATAAGCGCATTCTAAGATTCTTGGCGGTAGTTGCGCCACAGGTCCATCAGTGAAATACCTCCGGCCGCCGCGAAAGCGAAGACGGCCGTGAGCGCCGGAACGTGGTAACGGGGAACCTTGTCGAATAGAATGTGAATCGTGAAATACATGGGAACCAGCAAGAGGGGCCAAAACTTCGGCAGATCCTCGCGGCGTTTATAAAGTCCCAACAGCGCCAGCGCCCAGAGCAGGGCGTGTCCTCCGAGAAGCCCCAGGCGTATGAGGACCGGGGTCCAGGCTCCCGCCTGGCGATATTCTGAAATGGATTTATGCACGCCAAATACCGCGGAGTGGCTGGTGATCCAAAACCGCGGGAGGCGCTGGATAACAATCCATGCGTATTTGAAGGGATGTTTTTTAATCGTCGCTTTGCCTTCCCGCTGCATGCGCTGCTCGAGTTCCATGTAGGGATGAAATCCCGAGACGGGCTCCGTGGGCTCTAGGTAGCGCTCCTGTTGCGAGAGTTTGATATAGCGCCGAAAACCCTCATCGTAGGGAACTCCTTCAATTATGAGTCCGGTGACCATGAGGCCGAAACCCGGACCCCGGCTGCAGAGAGTCCAATGGCCGAATTGTTGGTGGTTGCGATACTTCCAGGGAAATAAAACCGCGGCGAAAATGACGAGGTAGAGCACGGGTCCTTTCCAGTCGAGGGGTTTGCGAATGGCGAGCAGCGGGGCGGCCGCCAGCGGCAGCAGCAGCGTGCCCGGTCGCGTGAGGGTCGCAATGCCGATTACGAATGCGGAAACCGCGAGGGGGGCGAGTTTCCGGGTTCTTAGATACGCGAGCATTCCCGGGACACTCAGGAGGACGAGAAAGATCATGAGGGTTTCCGCTTGGATGCGTGATTCGTAATGGATGAACACCGCGTAGAGCGCGCACATCCAGCCGGCGGTAATGCCGGTTTTGTCATCGAAGGCGGAACACACAATCCAGAATAAGAGCCAGGCGGTAAAGGCGCCAAGAACCACCTGCACGAGGCGCACCGCGGTGTAGCTCCGACCGAATACCTTATAGAGGAATGCGAGAAAATACGGATAACCCGGGGCGCGGATGGATGTTTCCACGCCCGGGTTTAAGGCGAATCCTTGTCCTGTAGAGAGATGGTGCGCCATCCGGTCGTATTCAACCTGATCGGAATCGAGAATCGTTTGGGTGGGAAAAATCCCAAGAGCCGCCAGGCGAAGAAGGAGAGCTGCGATAAAAATCGCTAGGCCGTGACGCTGGAGGCGCGTCAAAAGACGTTCCGGGATTCCTGTCCGTTTTTGGAGCTCTCGGTCGCGAAGGCGTATTTGACCTTCGTTTGTCCCATCGAGAGGAGCATCAGAAAGCCGTCCCAATACTGGCGGATTTCGGCGAGCGTGCGAACGCGCAGTATTCGTTTGAGAATATAGGACGGGCGAAAATAAAAACGCTTAAACGCCTCGGCCTGAATCGCACGGACCTGATCGGGCGAGTCGTAGGCTTCGGGGAGATAGACCGGCACGCCGCGGCCGAGATAGGAATGTGAGAGCAGGCGTCCGGATTTTAGGGCGAGGTCGTAAAGACCTGTTCCGGGCTCGGGGAAGAAGATGTTGAAGTTGGCGTAGTCGGGGTCGAGTTCCAATGCGAAGTCGATTGTTTTCTTTCCGATTTCGGGGGTTTCGTTGGGCAGGCCGACCATGAACGATCCCCGCACAATGATGCCGGCTTCTTTCGTCCAGCGGCAGGCGTCAACAGCCTGCTGCAGGGTGGCGCGCTTGTCTAGGAAGTCCAGCATCTCTTGGGTGCCGACTTCAAACCCGTAGAAAATATTCCAGCAGCCACTTTCTTTGGCCAACTTCAGAAGGTCCGGATCGACGAGATCGACCCGCGCATAGCCCGACCAGGAAATATCGATCTTATGCTTCTTGATGAGGCCGCAAAATTTTTCCACCCACTTCTTATTGATGAAGAAAATGTCATCCCAAAACTGAATTTCTTTAATCCCGTATTTGGCCTGGAGATGCTGTATTTCTTTGATGACCATTTCCGGCGAGTAACGACGGTATTTATCGGCGAAGCGGCCTGCTTGGAAACAGAAGTTGCAGCGGTAGGGGCAGCCTCGCGAGGTGACCATGCTCGTCATGGGATGTCGGCGCACCTGGCCCGGCATGTTGCGGTAGAGGGAGAAATCGAATTGGTCCCAGTCGGGAAATCCAAAATTATCGAGTGAGCGCGACGTGTGCTCCTCGCCGTTTTTCTTGATTTCCGTATCGGTGCGGAAAAAGATTCCGTTGACCTTTTCGATCGACTCTCGCTTTTTATCGTAGAACTCAAGGATTTCAAGAAGGTCGCATTCCGCCTCGCCGTAAACGGCGATATCGGCAGGGATTTCTTTGAGAACGGATTCGCGGAAGGTGTAGACGTGAGGGCCGCCGATCAACACGAGAGCATCCTTGAGGATTGGATGCATGCGGACCTGGTCGATCGATTCGACCGCCTGCATGAAATTAGCGGTGAACACCGAGTAGCCGATAATATCGGGCTTAAAATCGATGATTTTCTGTAAAAGATCATCGAAGTCATCGGAAAGGGCGCCGGCATCGTTTACAACAACCTCGCAGCCGTAATCCTTGGCGACGCGTGCGAGCATGCCGAGGCCCAGTGGGGGTGTATAACCGTAAACGTTTCCTTTCTTATTTTTTTTGTTGATCCCGTATCCCAATTTCATGTTGTCGTAGGGGACTGTGGTTAGGAAAACACGGATCGGCCGGGTGCGCGGGGTCGACCACATCGTTAATGGCGTCGTACGGAACGCTTCACGATGGGCGGCTTTAACCTGGGTTTCGTCTACGAGATGGGCGTAAGACATTCTGGACCTTCTACGTCAGGATAACCACGATTTATGAGGCTGTCAATGTAGCAATTGTTACGGTTTTTTCGAGACTTCTGCGAGTAAAAAGAGCTGGCAGCCGTTTGATTTGGAGTTGATCGTGAAAAGCGCATACAGCATATGGCAGATTCCCTTTGCTAATAAGCCGTATTTCCCGGAACCAAATCCTTCGATCATGGCCCCGGGGACCCAATCCTGGGCCGCTTTGTATAAAGAGTGGAAAGGGAAGCCCCAGGCGAAGGCGCGCGTGACCTTAAATCCGGCGGCCTCAACCTTCTGTTTTAGGTCCGAGAGGGAATAATGCCGGATATGCCCCATGTGTTGATCGGTCCGGCGGATGGCTCCGGCGGGAACTGTGATGAAGAGATGTTTTCCGCAAACCGAGCGGATGTTTTTAAGCGCCGCGGCATCGTCTGGAATGTGTTCCAGAACTTCCGTTGCGATGACCAGGTCGAAGATCTGGTCGGGCTTCTCCTCGGCGATGTTCATATTGAAATACGAATCCATTTGATCCGCGAGTCGGGGTTGGTCGCTGTCGTATTCGAGGCCGTAGGTTTTTTTCCCAAAACGGTCTTTTAAATAGAGAGCGAGGCTTCCGTCGCCGCAGCCGACATCAAGAACGCTGTCGAAATCGAGGGTCTCAACAATGCCGGCGAGGATTTCGCGTCTTTGCCTGCTTGCGGGATTGTAGATGAAGAAGTCGTTCCACTGCGACATGTGCTCCGGGGTATAACCCATTGAGGGGGCAGTGTAGCAGTTTGATTTATGGGCTCGGTGGTTTGACGGGGAGCCCTAGAACCGCTTTCGATAATAGGTTGACTTCTTATTAGCGTAAGTGTACCCTTACGCTAATAGTAATTGGGCTTGTTTTCGATGCGAAAAAAGAAAAAAGTAGGTCAAAAAGCGCCGCCTGGGCGCTGGGTGCGCTGCCCCCGCGGCGTGCGGGCGTATGTCCCAAATCCCCTGCCGCCAAAGCTAATATGGAGCCCGAGACTGGTTCGGGCTCTTTCGGATGCAGACCGGATGATAGGGCGTCTTGCCGGAGAAGGGAGACGGTTGCTCAATCCGCATCTCTTGATGCGCCCTTTTATTCGGCGCGAGGCGGTGCTTTCCAGCCGGATTGAAGGCACGCAAGCCACCTTGGGCGAGTTGTTGGAGGCCGAAGCTGGAGGAGCGGTCGAGCGGAGCCCGGATGATTTAAGGGAAGTAGGCAACTACGTCGCGGCCTTGGAATATGGGATGAAGCGGTTAAAGAAGCTTCCCCTATCCTTGCGTCTTGTGCGCGAATTGCACGCACGGCTTATGAAAGGTGTTCGTGGCGACCGGGCTACCCCCGGTGCATTTCGGCGGTCCCAGAATTGGATCGGCACGCCAGGGTGTACTTTGAACGATGCCTCCTACATTCCCCCGCCACCGACCGAACTCATGGACTGCCTGGGGAGCTGGGAAGAATTTTTGCATGAAGGCAGCATGCCCGCCCTCGTCCAGGCCGGGCTAGCCCACTACCAATTCGAAGCTATCCACCCCTTCTTAGATGGAAATGGCCGAGTCGGCCGCCTGATGATTACCTTGTTCTTGGTGGAACGAGAAATCCTTCCTACGCCGTTGCTTTACTTAAGCGCCTTCTTCGAAGCGACACGCCGCGATTATTATGATCTGCTGGCAGGGGTAAGTGAACGCGGAGATTGGGAAACGTGGCTGATCTATTTTTTAAATGGTGTGGCGCGGCAATCGGAAGACGCCTTCGGGCGGGCCGAGCGAATTAACGGACTGTTGGAACGCTGGCGCATGGAAGTGAGCCGAATTTCGTTCGGTCGCCCTACAGAAGTTCCGCGCAGGCTCGTAGACCTCTTGGCTGCGAATCCATTTATTACGATCAAGAGGGCCGCAAAACAACTGCGCGTCGCTTTTACGACGGCTCAGCGCGGTATGGACAAGCTGGAAAAGTTGGGCATTGTTGCGCGAACGACAAGAGCCAAGCGGGATCGCGTCTATAGTGCACAAGGCATACTCAATATTTTAGAGGAGCCCACCCGTATAACGCCATTGGCATCAAAACGCCGAGCAGGCAGAAAAAACTAAGTACAATGTCGTCGAAGGGCTCGTAGCTCAGGGGTTCGAGCGGTCCGCTCATAACGGATTGGGGGTGTTTTGATGCGTGTCACGCCCTCGTCGGGATTTCCAGTTTCCGTAGAAGATTGCGTGTAAATCTCTTCCCGGGAGTTCCCCAGGCTTCCCTGCCTTTCCCCCTATTTCCAGGGGTCCGGCGAAAACCTTGGCCGCCATTTGGCCACAGCCATGCGTGTGCGAGGGAGCCCGGCGAGAGCGGGGGTGAGCGGAACCAACTTGACCGTCAGCGGGGCCGGGGATATACTGACTTCATGAGAAGGTTGTTGCTGGTCTCTCTCTCCGGTCTCTTTTGTGGGTGTGTCGGCCTGACGTCCCCCCACGAAACTAGATGATTTGAAGGGTTGAGTCAGTGGATGCAGTGCCATGCAGCCAAAAACTAACGCCGTCTCCAATGATAATTGAATGGGCTGAATCTTCAATGGATAATGCTGGAACAAGCTTTTATCAATGGACTACTGGGAAGGAAAAGTAAGTACAATCTCTCTAATGGGCTCGTAGCTCAGGGGTTAGAGCGGTCCGCTCATCTGCCTACGCAGCAGGTGCCCCGGTGTCGCGAGGCGTCGGTGTGAACCGGATGAATTCAGTGAACGCTAAGTCGACCGCGGTCGATAAGCCAACGCTGAGCCAAGCGCGCGATACATCGCGTGAAGGTGCAGAGACTAGTGGGGCGGTAGAGTCCGCTTAATAACCACACTCAGCGTCCGGCATCCCTAGTGGATGGTGACATAGTCCAGGGAGTCGCGAAAGCGTCACGAACCTGAACGGATTGGTCGCAGGTTCAAATCCTGCCGGGCCCAGATAAATTTACTTGGAGTTCTCTGGTGGCTGGACATCTAGTTTATTCTTCGATAATTCAAGCTGTACGATCCGGGCGATTGAAAGAACCGATTAGCAGTGCGGACTTCGAAGTCGCTTGTCCTGGTTTCGGGCGAGGAACCTATAGAGCGTTTCTCTATAAGCATCGTCTCGGAAATGGCAAACAGTCGGAGTTATTCGAACTAGTCTCCCCAAACCAGTTCAAGGTGCTGCGTCCGTTTCGCTACGGTCTGTAGATAGTCCGCACCATTTTGGTGCGCCGGGATTTCTTGTGAAGAACAGCCATCAAATCAATATCGATCACGAACTTCCCAACATAGCTGGTGGAGAGCCGAATTGCCGATCGCCGTTGCATAGAAATCTCGGACGCCACCACGAAATTACCATCCACACGTACCCCTGTCGGCATCGGGTAGATGGTGGTGTAAATCGGCCGCCGTATCGTTCTTGGGACGACAATGCAGGGACCGGCTATTCGCTTCAAGCTGTTGTTGCTAAAGCCAGAACGATTACACAATCAAAGCCAGATCTGAAGGTCCGGCGATCGAGGAACTGCGGCGTTCCCCCGCATCTTCCCGATTGGGATTGACCACTATTTTTATTTACGAATGAGACTCTTCTGTGGAATTTAGACCAGTTATCGCGGACGTCCATTATTCTTCGACAGATGGGACATACTACGTCTTGAATCAATTCGAAATCGGAAAGAGTTTTATCGCTCAGACCGTGGAAGAGACGAAGCAGCGACTGCACAATGGTGGGTGGTCGAGGTGCGGAAAAGTCGTTCGTCACGATGATGAGGTCGTCGAAATGTGGAGTAGCGACTCCCGATTTATAGCGATCTGGGATCCGTCGGTGCAGCCAGTGAAGAACCCGAAGCCGCAAAGAGAGCGTTAGGTGTACATAGTCCCCGATACTGGTGTTTTTGTGGAGGCGGGTTTTCGCCTGACGGGCTCAAACGTTAGAGTCCTTTTCGAGGCCCTCGAGAAAATGAAGCTCCAACTTGTTGTTCCGGAAGTAGTCTTTGACGAGACAACCAACAAGTACCGTGAGGAATTGGAGGACAAGATCAAGACGGCGGAAGGGAGATTAGCGAAGGCGAATGAAGCAGTCGCTCGGCTTGCCCGATTGGCGGATGAGACCTTAACCTTGCCCGAAGTCAAAGTCGATCCTGAAGAATCATCCGAATCCTATAAGAAATGGTTGCGGGAGAAGTTAGACGGTGCTAAAACCCATTGGCTTCCGTACCCGAAGATTGGACATGAAGAAGTCGTTCGACGTGCGCTCGATCGCAAGAAGCCTTTTGATAAAAAGGGGCACAACGGTTACCGCGATGCGGTCATCTGGGAATCTGTTCTTGAGTTTCTAGAAGCACACGAGGGCGAAGAAGTGATTTTCGTTTCAGGAAACCATGGGGACTTTGCCGCCGATGATAATAAGGCTCTTCATCCAGACTTAGTGGCCGATCTCGAAGCACGCGGCTTGTCCCCAGAGGAGTTGAAGTTCTACACCAATTTCACGGAGTTTCGAAGGACAGAGATCGAGCCGACAATCAAGGAGGCGATCAACGCTAAGCGGGCGGCTACGGTTGAAGTGGGGTTGTCTAGCGGGACGTACATGGGCTTCAACCTCTCAGATTGGCTCGATGAGGCGGTAACAGAGGTCTTAAGGGAAAGTTTGGATGTGGGTGATTTAGGGTTTGCCGATGATGGCCCGGAGATGGACGCAGCTCACAACGTTGAGATGGTGCGTAAGCCTCAAGTTTTAGTCCTAAACGATCATGAAGTGTTGGTCAATGTTGAGCTAAAGGCGGACCTTGAGATCGATGTTTACATCAACAAAAGCGACTACTATGCAAGGGCCGATGAAGAAGAAGAGGCTTCGGGGTTAAGAATTGTCGAAGAAGTAAACGATCATGTAATGCTCGGCATTCTGATGGTTCCCGCAAAGATCGAATTGGAATTTACGCTAGATGACAAGGAGGGAAAAGTAACTTCTACTGAGCTAATCCGAGTCGATCGCATTGATACTACCCCGGAAGAGAAGTTTTAGAATTCTTGATCTGAAATCCGGTCTGCCTGAGCTCTAACACGCATCCATTCCTTTGGCCACGATTTGGTACCACCTGTCGCTCTAGCTCTAAAAAACCCTTGTTGTAAAATACTTTTAGTTGTCTGCCTGTTCCGCTCATAACGGATTGGTCGCAGGTTCAAATCCTGCCGGGCCCAGACTTTTTTCTTGTAACATTCTCCCCCTTGCATCATATCCGCTTTAGGCTATCCTTCTCATAGATGGCTGATCCCGAGCTCGTCGCGTATATCCGAAAACATTCCCGATTGCATGGGGACGCCTCTGTGCGCACCCAATTAATCCGCGACGGCCTCCCCCCCTCTGAAATTGATCAGGCCTTCACCGAGGCGCAATCAGCGACCATCCGAAAATCCAGAAATAAACGAAAACTAGCGCTCCTGGCCGTCGGGGCAGGCGGTGTTTTGCTGGCGATGGCCGTGGTGCTCAGTCGTGATCCCGCAAAAACACCGGAGGCCAAAGACGCGGCGGTTGAAGAGCCTGCTGTCGCCCAACCCAGTGTTTTTCACGGCCATTATGGATACATGCTGGCCTTGCCTCCGGGTTATAAGGCCACCGGCAAATTTGTCGACGCGGAAAAAAGGCGGGAGCGTGTCTATATTTATCCCAAAGGCACCGACCCCAGTCATTTTATTCATCGAGGACTCTACGCACATCTGGGAATTTTAAGACTCGACGTCTCTCCTCGTCGGGTGCCGCAAGGTTATATCGGCATCAAAACGCTGAAGGCCCACGTAACGCGAGTGCTCGTTTCCAGGAAAGCGACTTATAAAATACGCGATGTTATCGTGCACGGCATGCCGGGATTTGTGGTGACCGAGGAAAAACCCTTTCGGGGGGTGGATGCCCATATGGTGGGCGAAAAAGTTCATTTTATTCTGGTGGCGGGGGTTGAGGACCGCCTATTTACCGATATCATGTCTTCTCTGGCGGAAGTCGATCCCCACGATCGTCCCGGAAAGTAGCCGGAAACATTTAGGCACTTGCGCGGGAGAGCTTTATCGTTACACTATTGGTGTCCGGGCTGTCCTTGCTTGGGCTTTTCAATAAGGATTTGGGAGGCTACTTGAATGGTTATTCGACGTTCTCATGTGTTAAGAAAACACAGCAACAACATGAAGATTCCCCAAGATGAGGTGTCTTTCTTGTTCGATAGATTAGAATCCGAAGAACATGCCGAAGAGGTTTGGAAGGATATGATCGCCGCGCCTCCGGATGAAGGCGTAGATTTTGGGGTGGTTGAGGAACACTTCCTCAAGCAGCCGCATGAGCACAATTCTTCGCTGCGGCGCTGGAAATACTTCGGAAAATAAAAGGGTTTTTGGAATCGTGCCGCCCGTCTGCCATTATCGGCGGACGGGCTCCTTTTTGATAAACTGAGCGGCATGCTGATTGATACCCATGTTCATTTAGGGGACGAACGTTTTGACGAGGACCGCGAGGATGTCATGGCGCGGGCGGCGGAAGCGGGCGTATCTCATATTGTCGAAATCGCGGACGCCCCTAATGAGTGGGATCGCGCTATCGCCCTAAGCCGGGCCCGGCCCGAAATCGTGCGCTGCACGTTGGGGCTTCATCCCTATTACGCCGACCAGTGGACGCCGGAGTTGGGCGAGAAGTTGGTGCGCATGGCGGCGCTGCCCGAGGTTGTTGGTGCGGGAGAAATCGGGCTCGATTATTATAAACACAGCACTGTTCCCCGCGACCAACAAAAAATTGCGATGCGGGGAATGCTCGATGCGGCCTGGAAGGCCGGCCTTCCCATTGTTGTTCATTCGCGTGATTCCAACGACGATATTGTGGCGATTCTGGAGGAGTTTTATTCCGGAAAAGACGTGCCTGAGGGCCGGCGTTTCTTTGGTGTGGTGCACTGTTTTTCAGGGGACGTGTCGCATGCGCGCCGGCTGGCGGATCTGCATTTTGCCCTCGGCGTCGACGGGCCGGTCACCTATCCGAAGAACGACTCGCTGCGGGAGGCCCTGCAGGAAGCCGGGCTGGACGCTCTCGTGCTGGAGACCGATTCTCCTTGGCTGCCCCCGCAGAGTACACGCGGGAAAAGAAACGAGCCGCGCGCGATCGCGGAAATCGCGGAGCGGCTGATGCCGCTATTCGGTTTAAAAAAGGATGAGGTCGCGGGCGCAACTTCTCGCAACGCCCGCGACCTCTTTGCCTTGCCCGACTGATGCGGATTTAGCCGATGGGCTCAAATCCCGCTTTTGTCACGGCTTCCGGCAGACCTGTATCGTCAAGATCCTGGTTCACACCTCGATCCGTC
Organism: Elusimicrobiota bacterium; assembly: GCA_002401485.1. GTDB lineage: Bacteria > Elusimicrobiota > Elusimicrobia > UBA1565 > UBA1565 > UBA1565. The sequence goes on from NVTF01000062.1 coordinate 35,866, forward strand.
ATTAATATCAACCGTTGAACGATGCGGCTTTTTCCCCGTACACGTCCGACGAGTGACGCAATATCCTTGGATGCGGCACGGCGATCTGATACAACGCCGTCGTTAAACCAACGAATGGTCTTGGACGCGCTTTTTTTACTTGGCATGAGCTTTACCGTCAACAATGATTCTGTGACAAATAAGTCTCCGACCTCTTCCTGCTTAGGCTTCACCAAAGAGTCCTCCTTTTTGGGTGGCTTTCTTCTCGGCGGGGAACAGACAGAACGTCAGCTTGGTATGATACTAGATAAACCCCCATTCTTCAAGGGGGTGTTTCTTTTTCCGTTTCCGTTGGGACCGTCCCCAAAAGCCGTTGGGGGGTTGCAATGGGGCTGAAGGCGGGCTGGATAAACCACCCCCGCCCCCGCCACTCCCGGGAGGTTTTGGGATCAAGCGGTTTTTGGACCACGACGACCCGCATCCCGTTTCCGTAACCGAGTATTTTCTTATCCCGAGGGGAGGCGACCACGAGTACCGGCACTCGGCCGATGAAGAGGGTTAAGGCTTCGGCGGCACCTTCTCCCGTCGGGATCGGGATTAACGGCTCCTCCCCGAGTATGCCGTCATTAACTTTGACGCGGATTCCGAGAACCCGGCTGATATCCACACCGATGGCGGAGGCGAAAACTTCGTCCGACCAGTCGTTGCTTGTGCTCATGATCCAGAGGTCAAATCCCCGCCGGCGGAGCTGGGCGAAGAGTTCGGACATTTCGGGAATAAGCCGGATGCCGGTGCGTTCGTATTCCGGGCTGGGGTCTTCGGGGATATCTTCGACGATTTTAATGCCAATGGGACGATTGAGTTCTTCGATCAGGGTCGCTCGAGAATAACGCCTAAGTTCCGCCTCTCCATAGTTCATGAGCAAGGACGCGATCCAGCGATGACACGCGGCGAAGCCGGCTTCTTCGCAGATGATGCGGTATGTGCGAAGCATGCCTTTTCGGTACATCTTGTAAAAAGGATTGACGGGCCACGAGCGAGTCTCGGATTTCATAAATCCGCGGTATCCCGCTTCAATGCGGGAGCGGCCGTATTGTTGAGGAATTCGGTCCCACCAGGCCGGGCTAAATCGGAATTCAGCGCGGCGGACCATGCGCCGGAAGATCGCTTCCCCGAGGTGGCCGTTGATGGCTACGTCTTCAAATCCAAACACAACCACGGGGGGGTCCAGTGTCGAGTAATTAGGCTCCCCCTCCCCGCTGTATTCAAGCACGCGCTCCAGCGCATCCGCGATGGCGGGTTTCCAGCGCCCTTGGGATAATCGACGCTGCTTAGGAAGCGGGCGCGAGAGTATTTTCGGTCGGGCCTGCACTTCGAGGGTCTTCTCTTTTGGGATGATGGGCTTGCTGGGCAGGAGGGGTCTGGGGACAATGCGTCCAGGGCGGGATTTATGGGATCGTGTTCGGCGTCGTCTCGGTTTTGTTTGAGAAAAAGCCGGGATGACGCCAATACTAATGACCGTGATGATTGCGATCCCTCGTCGGAGCATCTTGATTTTTATATCATATCCTCATGACTGAAACCGCCACCAAACCAAACACCGCGCAAGCCGCCCCCGTCAGGGAGTTTATTAAACGCAATTACAGACACTTTAACGCCGCCACAATTGTGGATGCCGCCGAGGCCTGGGAAACGATGTTGGGTAAGGGCGATAAAATGTTTTTCACCATGGCGGGTGCGATGTCAACGGCGGAGCTCGGCATCAGTGTGGCAGAACTGATTCGAAAGGACAAGATCCACGCGATTTGCTGCACCGGTGCAAACCTGGAAGAAGATATCTTCAACCTCGTCGCTCACGACCACTATAAACGTGTTCCGAATTATCGCGATTTAACCCCGGACCAGGAGCGGGAGCTTTGTGAAGGCGGTTGGAATCGGGTGACCGATACCTGCATCCCCGAAATGGAGGCGATGCGGCGAATCGAATCGAAGCTGCTTCCTTTCTGGAAGAGGGCGGATGCCGAAGGCAAACGCATGTTCCCCTACGAGTTCATGTACGAGATTATCCGTAACGGGGATCTTAAGGAGTTTTATCAGATTGATCCTCAGGATTCTTGGATGATCGCCGCCAGCGAGAAAAATCTTCCGATTTTCACTCCGGGGTGGGAGGATTCAACGCTGGGCAACGTGTATGTCTCGGAAAAAATAAAGGGGCATATCAAGGATCTTTCCGGCGTGAAGAGCGGTCTCGAGATGATGGAAGCCTTAATCAGTTGGTACCGCGAGAGCACCAAGGACAACGGCGTCGGCTTTTTCCAAATTGGAGGAGGCATCGCCGGCGATTTTCCGATTTGTGTTGTCCCCCTCATTCAGCAAGACCTTAAGGAAGACGTTAAACTCTGGAGCTATTTCTGTCAAATCAGCGATTCCACGACGTCGTATGGCTCCTACAGCGGCGCGGTTCCCAATGAAAAGATCACATGGGGCAAGCTGGATAAAAATACCCCTCGATTTGTGATCGAGTCCGATGCGACAATTGTCGCTCCGCTGATTTTCAGCTACATCCTCGGGAATTAGTTGGCTCGCATCGGTTGGATCGCCGCCCTGCTCGCCGTTTTGGCGGCGGGCACATGGCTGCGCTGGAACGCGGCGACTCGGGCGGGGTCCGCTTTTCTCGATGTTGATGAACCCATCTATCTGAACATAGGAATCAATGCCGCGCGTTTGGGCGTGCTCGGCCCTGAGCCGGCGATCCCCTCCCCTGGGCGTATGCCTGCGGGGCCGGCCTGGATTGCGCTTTCCCAGTTCGGAAAAGGCGCTGCTGATCCGTTGCGCGCCCGGCATTTGCAGGCGGTTATAGCGGGCCTGGGGGTTTTTGTTTTTTTTCTTTTCGGTATTTTCCTCGACGAGAAACGCCGGGCGGCGGTGGGAATTCTCGCAGCGGCGTTGTACGCGCTGCACCCGGGCCTCATTGAGACAACGGCGATTATCCGAACGGAATGGCTCGACGTTATACTGACCGCCTTGGTCGCGCTTTTTTCGATTGCCTGGTGGCGCAATCCGGATTCGCGTTCGGCATTCTGTTTTGGTTTGGCGTTGGGCGGCGCCCTGATGAGCCGGTCGTTTTTGTTTCTACTGGTCCCGGTGGTTATTTTGGCTGCTGTGCTGAAAAGACGCCGATCACTTTCCCTTTTTATTTTAGGCGTGTTGATTCCGTTGTCTCCATGGATGGCGCGCAATGCCGTTCAGTTCCGCGCGTTTATTCCATTTGAGCGCGGTGCCGCCGAGCCGAGTCTCTATTACAGTTCCTTAGGGCTGCCGGGTTCGAAGGGACTCTCTGAGTATGAAGCGATGGCTGTTGAGGCGCATCCAGCGCTGGCGGCGCTCGATACCGTTGCGCGCAAGAAGGCGTTGGGGTCGCTGGCCCGCCGCAATATCATCAAACAGCCGCAGCGGTTTCTGAACGGGGCCCTGAAGCGTTTTCCGGTGATTTGGTCGGGCCACTTGTGGTTGTTGTTATTTGGGTTTATTGGGTTTTGTTTGGCTCGCCGCCGGGTCGAAGCGAAGATTCTCGCGGGGCTGTGGGTGTATTACAATCTGCACGTCTTCGTCGATATTCACCTGATGCGGCTTTATCCCGGAATTGTTCCTTTGCTGGGATTGTGCGTGCTCGGGCTTCTTGAGATCCCTGGTTTTTCCAAGAGAATCCCCCCTCCTGCCTTGTCGGATTCATTGCAGCGCTGGGGCATGGCGGCACTGTTGACTCTGTTGATTCCCGGATTTTTCTTCCTCGCGCGCGAGGCCTCCTGGGTCGCGCGTGTGAACACTCCCGAAGCCAAGGTGTTTTTGGACCGTATTGTTCTTGACCCGAACGCAGGGTTACCCCTTCTGGATGAAAATGCCGAAAAGTATCCCTCTTTTGCTGCGCTGCACGTCACCCACGCCTCCTTGTTGTTAGGAGCGGGTCGTTCCGTCGAGGCATGTGCCTCGCTGCGGAAGGCTCACCGCATTATCGCGCCTTTGGGTGCGGCTGGCGGAGAGCTGGGCTCTCGAATCTCGACGAGCCTTTCCGCCTGCAATTGATATAATCGCCCAACCCTTGGAGGGACCATGGAAGACTTCATCCGCGCCATAATCGGCGTTGCCTCACTTATCGGCTTCGGCGTTTTGATCTCAAGCAACCGTAAGAAGATTAAGTGGGAGACAGTCGCCTGGGGCCTCGGGCTGCAGATTGTTTTCGGCCTTTTCCTGCTTAAGACGCCTTGGGGATTAGCCTTATTTTCAAAGGCAAATGACACAGTTATTGCCTTGCTTGGCTTCTCTAATGAAGGAGCTAAATTTCTGTTCGGACCGTTAATCGGTTTCTCTTCCTTGCCTGTTGCGGCATCGGATGGGTCGGTGATTGGAGCGGCGAGCATCGGCATGATTTTCGCCTTTCGGGTACTTCCTACCATTCTCTTCTTCTCGGCGCTGATGTCGATTATGTATTACCTGGGCGTGATGCAGGTCATTATTTCGGTCTTTGCGAAGTTAATGAGCAAGACGATGAAAACGAGCGGTGCGGAGTCACTCTCGGTTGCGGCCAATATTTTTGTTGGGCAAACCGAGGCCCCGCTCGTCGTAAAACCCTACATTAACGACATGACCAAGTCAGAGTTGACGGCCATTATGGCCGGGGGATTTGCGACGGTCGCCGGCGGGGTCATGGCCGCTTATGTCGGATTTCTGAAGGACTCTATTCCCAATATCGCCGGGCATCTGATGACGGCGAGCATTATGTCAGCCCCGGCGGCACTCGCGATGGCCAAGATTATTTATCCTGAAACCGAAAAGTCTAAGACCGCTGGAACGGTGAAGCTCGCTGTACCGCAAAACGACGCGAATCTCGTCGATGCAGCCGCCAATGGCACAATTCAAGGTCTGCAGCTGGCTCTCAACGTCGGGGCGATGCTGATTGCATTTATCGCTCTCGTGGCCATGCTCGATGGGTTTTTGGGTTGGGCAAGTCTTTCTTTGGGCGCACCTCCGGAAAACATGTTGACCCTAAAGAAAATTTTCGGCGTTGTGTTGTGGCCGGTCGCCTGGCTTTTGGGTGTTCCCTCCATCGACGCCGGGGCTTTTGCCAACCTGTTGGGTACGAAGTTGATGATCAACGAGTTTGTCGCTTATGTCGAATTAGGCGAGGCTGCGAAAACATTCGTGCACACGAAATCGGCGATCATTGGATCGTACGCCTTGTGCGGATTTGCGAATGTGAGCAGTATCGGCATTCAGCTTGGCGGTATTGGGGCCATTGCCGAGGGTCGTCGAGGGGATCTCGCACGCGTGGCGTGGCGCGCCTTGGCTGCGGGTGCTTGCGCGTCCTTTATGACCGCTGCGCTTGCTGGTTTTCTTGTTTAAGCACTAAACACAAATAAACGGACATATATGACACTATATAAGTGTATATGTATATTTATGGCTGATGAGTCCCATTTTTCTCAAATTGAGTTGACAGTTTTAATCGCATAGATTAAAATTAAAGTCCATTCGAAAAGTTTTCACGTGAAAAAAACCATATGACCGAAATAATCGCTATTGCGAACCAAAAAGGGGGGGTCGGAAAAACAACAACCTCCATTAATTTCGCTGCAGCCCTCGCATGTTTGGGCCAGGACACGCTTTTAATCGATTTAGACCCCCAAGCGAATGCAACCTCCGGATTAGGCTTCGATAAGCAAGAGGTTGAAGTTGGGATCCTTGAAAACCTCTTGGATCAGGTCCCCTTGGAAAAAACCATCAAAGCAACGGGTGTGGAACTGCTGGATATAGTTTGCTCTAGTCCTGATATGATTTCGGCCGAAATACAACTATCCAACGAAGTTTCACGTGAAAACAGGCTTCGTAAAGCGTTGGAGCCTTTTTCGAAAGGTTATGCTTACGTGGTCATTGATTGCCCGCCGTCTTTGGGGCTTTTGACGATTAATGCGCTTTGTGCGGCGAACAGGGTGCTTATCCCCATTCAAGGGGAATACTACGCTCTGGAGGGCTTGGCGAGCTTCTTCGATGCGATTAAGAAGGTGCAAGCGGCCTTGAATACCGGTCTTCAGCTGGAGGGGGGAGTTTTGACCATGTTTGACGCGCGATTTGCCCTTGCCCAACAGGTAAAGGGTGAGCTTTCCAAGTTCTTGGGTCCTAACCTGTTTGAAACGACAATCCCCCGAAACGTACGCTTGGCTGAAGCACCTGGTTTTGGCCAGACAATTTTTGAATACGACCCCCGATCAAAGGGCAGCGAGCGTTATCTGGCGTTAGCTGGTGAATTTTTGAAGCGACGCGGGTGGCAGGGAATGAGGTTTAACTAAGATGAATAAGAAGCCGATGAGAAAAGCGCTGGGGCGTGGTTTGGAAGCCTTGCTGCCACAGGCTTCCAAGCAGCAATTAGAAACTTCTAACGAGGATTCGGTCAAAAAAGTTTTAATCAATCTAATCAAGCCCAGCCGAGTTCAGCCCCGAAAGAATTTTGATGCTGAAGAATTGAGCGAACTCGCCCAGTCCATCAAGGTGCATGGCCTGGCGCAGCCTATCATGGTTTCTTTTGACGCTATTTCTAATTCTTATGAGTTGATCGCTGGGGAGCGACGCCTACGTGCTTCCAAGTTGGCCGGCCTGGATAAAATTGAGGTGGTGGTTCGAACACCTACGTCCGACAAAGATCGTCTTGCCCTCGGGCTCATCGAGAATATTCAGAGGGCCAATCTCAACGGAATCGAAACCGCCCTCGCCTACAAGAAACTTATGGAGCAGTTCGAAGTTCCGCAGGGGTCGCTTTCAGAATTAATGGGCAAGTCCAAGTCCGCGGTTTCAAACACCTTGCGCCTTCTTGATCTCCCGGAGAACATTCAGAAGGCGATTAAGTTTGAGCAGATTTCAGAAGGGCATGGTCGAGCCCTTCTCATGGTTCGCGATCCCCATCAGCGCGACAAACTTTTTAAGCTCGCTCTCGAGCAGCACCTTTCTGTTCGCAAGGTGGAAGCAATCGCTTCAGAGCTAGCGGACGGGAAAACGCTTGATGAGGTTATCGGCAAAAAGAAAAAGCCGGCCAAATTGAAGCCGATCAAGTCCGCTGATATCGAGGCGCTGGAGAAGCGGCTCGAACGAGCATTTGGCACGAAGGTAGAGATTAAAACGCGCAAAGATCAAAAAAGCGGCCGTATTGTTGTGCATTTTTACAACCTCGAAGATTTCGACAATATAGTAAAAAGCCTGAAAAAATAATGAATATTCGATATTCCCTGTTACTTCTATTGATGCTGGCAATGAGTTCCCCCTCTGTTTCTGCGCAGAACGATCCATTAATTCCCGATCCGTTCACCCAGCTTGAAAATGGATTAAAGCAGCGCCAGAATCGCCTCCAGCATATCGAAACAATTACGGATGCACCCCTTCCAAGTTATCTCTCGCTCAGCGATGACCTTTCTCATTTCGGTCGATTCGCGGATGGGGGATCCGATTCCAACTGGTACATTGGGTTTAACAACGCCTGGATCGTGCGTTTGCCGCCCCGGCCCGCAGGGGAGTTTTCGCGCGCTTATATCGGGGCCAAGATCGGGCGCGCAAAAACACGTCCGAAAAAGAAACGTCCATGGGAGCGTACGGTTATTTCGGGAAAGGTCTATATGGCCGTGTCGCAGCGCCCCGCGTTTAGTTCGGACCAGAGTTTTTTCTTGGCGGAAACTGCCGACATCCCTTTAGAAACCCATGCCAGCATCTATATGCGGGGAGCCGGGAAATCGGAATGGTTCTGGGCCGAGGTTCCTCTAAAACTAATTTCGCGCGATAGAAATAATTATTTGATTATCTGGTCTCCCACCCGCGAGTTTCGAGATTCGCAGCGTTCGCCGATTCTCGCGGCGGCGAAATCGCAATCCACCAATGAGGACGTAAGTGCTTGGAACAATCATGCGATTCTTGGTGTTCCGCCGCGCTCCGAGAATTCCGCGCTGCAAACACCGATTAATCTTAAGCCGGCACTTGCGATAAAATTAGTTCCTGTCAATGAGGAGAGCGTGACGATTACCGCTTTTGAAACGCTTTCCCAGGAGTCCGAACTGATCAGCCGATTTTCCGTCGTCGGGCGGGATATCGAGAATGTATGGTTGGAGATGGCTCCTGATGAATTGGAATGGACCCGGGTTTCGTCTTACATCCGGCATTCCCCGTACGCCCTTCAAATTCCCCGATCAATAATTCCGTCAAAAGGCGCCTATTTGCGCGCGGTGGCTCGTGATGCCTACGGTAACGAGGGGCAAAGCGCGAGCGTGTATGTTCTGGGAGATGAAAACTAATGGCGGGCTTGCGTGTGGGTGTTGTCGGGGCGACGGGCATGGTCGGCCGGGTTTTGCTGGAGCGGCTTTCGCGAAGCCGCTTCCCCGTCGGGAAGTTGCTTCCTTTTTCTTCAGGCCGCCGTAAAGTATCGGTGCCGTTTCGCGGCAAACGCGTTGCGGCTCCCGCCATTTCCCGTTCGGCTCTCGAATCCTGCGACCTGGTTTTTTTGGTCTCCAGTGATGAGGTCAGTCTTGAATACGGGCGTTCTCTGGCGAAGAAAGGTGTTTGGGTGATTGACGATTCGTCCGCATTTCGCATGGCCGCCGATGTGCCGCTGATTATTCCCGAAGTCAATGAAGACGCGCTTCGCCGCAATAAAAGATTGATCGCGGGACCCAATTGCACGACGGCGGGGCTGGCCGTTGCGCTTAAGCCGCTGCATGACAAGGCGGGGCTGAAACGGCTGCGCATGGCGTCGTATCAGGCGGTTTCGGGTGCCGGACGGGAAGCGCTCTTTGAATTTTTTAGTCAATTGAAAAAATCGGCGCGGGTGGTGAATGGGTCCAACCCGTTGCCGCGTTTGCCTGCGCTGCAGGCGGCCGCATTTCCAAAACCGATCGCGATGAGTGTGCTGCCTCATATCGGGCCCTTTGATGCGAATGAAGATTCCAAGGAAGAGCTCAAGGTGCGGCGGGAAATGCGCAAACTCTTCGGCCTTAAGAAGTTGGAGGTGTCGACCACGGCGGTGCGCGTGCCGGTGATTCGCGGCCATTCGTTGGCGGTTTGGATCGAAACGAAAAAATCAATGTCGCCGGCGGCGGCTCGCAGGGTACTTCAAAAAGCCGCAGGGGTGAAATTGTGGAAGACGGGTGCTTATCCAACGCCCGATATTCACGGAACGGGTGATCCGACTCACGTCGCCCGGGTCCGTCGGAGTGGGACGAATCCGCGTGAACTTTCGTTGTGGATCGTTTCTGATAATCTGTTAAAGGGCGCGGCGCTTAATTCAATCCAGATCGCCGAGGTTCTTCGCAAGCGCGGCTGGCTTACGCCGCGCGGCAAGGGGGGGGCGTGAAAGTCTCGATTTTAAAGCAATACAGTGTTTTTATGGCAAACCGGCCGGGTTCGTTGGCCGGCCTTACCACTCTCTTCGCGCATGCCGATGTTAATATCGTCGGCATTGCGTCTGAAGTGCGTGACGATTCCGGGCTTGTTCGAATTGCGGTCGAGGGTGAGGGGGATACCAGCGGTATTCTTTCGCGTGCCGGGTTTGCGAGCGTGGAGAGCCGGCTGCTGTCGGTGGAAGCGGAAGATACTCCCGGCAAGTTGGCTGAGATTTCCAAGCGGTTGGCTGATAGCGGGATTAATATTACCACTGTGTATGGCACCGCGTTGGGCACGCAGGTTTCGCGTATTCTGATTGCTGTTGAGAATACGGATGACGCGTTTAAGATTTTGGGGGCGGGGGAGTAGTTTTTGGTTAGAAGCGGGCGCCAAGCGATGGCCTGGACCCACCCTCAAAGCAGCTGCGAAAGTAGAGTTCGGGCGGGCACGACTGTCGGCTTGCGGCGGAGGAAGCAGTCAGCGTCGACGTAGGGGATGTCCATTACAAGCTGAAAGGCGTGAAGGGCGCCGCATTGGGTTTGAAAATGGGCGAGATTGGGGCTCAGCGTGGTCTCTGATTTTTTGACTTCGATGAGCATCCACGGCTTTCCATCCCGGATCACCGCAAAATCGACCTCCCGCTTCTCTTTGTCTCTCAGGTACCGGAGCTGGAATTCCCCCAGGCCGGCGTCGGACCAGCCTTCAACGGCCTTTAGGAGATGGCAGGCGGTGAACGTCTCGGCACGCTGTCCGGGGTCGGCAATCGTAGACCAATCCCGCAGGTACCATTTGGGTTCTTTGCGCAGCGATCGCCCGATGTTCTTAAACCACGGGCGGATGAGGAAGCCGAAGTGAAGGCCTGTGAGGGTTTGTACCCAGCGGCGGGCGGTGTCGATGGAGACTCCCGCGTTACGGGCGAGATGCTTGTAGACGATTTGGGTCCCGGAAAGAGCGGCTAGGTTCTCGGCAAGGATCTCGATCTGAGAAAGCTCTTGAATTCCCGTCAGATCGCGAATGTCTTCCCGTAGGAGTTGATGCCGCCGCAGGCTCTGCCACCGACGGGAAAAAGTCTTATTCCTTTTGAGAAACGGTTCCGGATAACCGCCGTGCTCCCATAATGCTTTGAACTCGTTTTCATTGATCCGTTTTTGGGGGCGGATAATCCTGGCCGTCGGGGGGGATTGGGCCGCGATCTCAGCGACGCTGAAGGGATTTATCCGGTACAGGAAGTACCGGCCCATGAGGCTGTC
>NVTF01000063.1 GCA_002401485.1 Elusimicrobiota bacterium
GGAGAAATAGCGGGGAGCCAAATCCTACCGCCGTCCCGCCCCACGAAACGACAAACGAGGAAAGAATGGATCCGCCGTCCGAAGACGCGAGAACGATCGCGGATTGAGCCGAGGCATCGGCAACATTAAGAATGCCGGTTCCGCCCGCGCCCAATCCAAGAAACGGGAGCGCCATCCAGGCCCATGTCTTTTTGCCTGATTTCGGCACCGCCTTGCGTTGGCTTTCCTGGGCTTTTTGCTCAACCTTGCCCTGTTCTTCGATCAGTCTTTCGACGCCTTCCTGGATTTCCGAATCCGAGGGGCGTGCAGCCTTCTCCTTGCCGTCCTTGGGTTTGCCCTTTCCTTTCTTCCCCTTCTGATCGCCTTCCTGGTCGCCTTCCTGATCTCCTTCTTGGTCGCCTTTTTGATCGCCCTTCTGGTCCCCTTTCTTATCTCCCTTTTTGCCTTTTTTACCCTTCTTGCCTTTTTTCCCTTTGCCGTCTTTCTGGTTCTTCTGCTGTTCCTTCAGCAATTCCATGGCGACTTCAAGGTTCCACTTTGCCTTCAGGTTCGTATGGTCGCTGAGGAGGGCCTCGCGATAGAAATCGATCGCTTGGCCGAGATCCTTGCGCATGATCGCGGCATTGCCCATGTTGTAGAGGACCTGAGCTGCTTTGACGGGGTCCTCAATCCGGTCGAGGTACTCCTTATAGCTGGCTACCGCGCGGTCGATGTCGCCCTGGCGCAGGTAGGTATTGCCCATGTTGAAGAAAATTTCCGGGATGTCCGGGTACTTTTCAAGGGCTTGGGCGTATTTCTTTAAGGCCTCGCCGTATTGGCCTTGGTGATAGAGCGTGTTGGCCCGTCTCATCTCTTCGGGCATTTTGGTGAGAGGCAGGGACTCGATAATGCCTTTTGTCGTTTTTGCGGGTGTTTGTTGGGTTTGTTCGGCGGCGGCAACAATCTGGACGGCATCCCCGCCTAGCGGGTTATTTGCGAGTTTCGTGACATCCACATTGGATACAAATCCAATCTGCGCCATGAGAGCAAAGGCGGCCAACTTGCGCAGGCGTGTATTGGACAGCGTGGCCTCGCCGAAAAGCGCGAGCATGGCGAGAATCGCGAAGTACAGTTGCAGTTCCTTGATCGAAACCTGTGACTTTACGAGTGCGGGACTCTTCTCGAGGCGGTTGATATCCATGAGGGCGTCCGCCATGCCCTCCGCGTCGCTGGCGGCGAAGTACAGGCCGCCTGTCTTTTCCGCGACCGCTTCCAGGGTCGCCTGGCTGGTTCCGCTGACGCCGATGCCGACGGTGTAGATTTTGACGCCGAGATTTTTTGCGATCGCGGCGGCGTCGATGGGATTAATGCCGGTGTTGGACATCCCGTCGGTGAAGATGACCAGGATTTTTACGCGTCCCGGCTGCAGAACCTTTTCCATCAAATCGGGATACTGTTTGGCGAAGGTGAGGGCTTCGGCGAGACCTTTGTGGTCGAGAATCTCGCGCATTTGTACCGCACGGGAATCCTTGTCGAGGTTGAGTTCGCGAATATTGACCTTAAAGAAGTGACTGATGCCGCCCAGCATCGCCTTGCCCATGGCGGTGGAGCCCTTGGTTTCGATTTCCTTCAAAATCGATAGAATCGCGTCGTAATCGTTGGTCAGTGCGGAATTCAGATAAGGGTTATCCGAGAATTCTTGAATACCGACTCGGTTGGTTGTTCCACGGCGTTGTTCGAGAACGTAGGCGCGTACGGCCGCCTTGAGGCCCTCAAGCTTGTCGCCGCTCATCGAGCCCGAAACATCCGGTACCACCACCATGTCGGTCGAAGGCACGTATGTCTTTTGACGTTCGACGCCCATCTGGGGCCCGGCTAGAGCAATAACCAGCGATACCAATCCGACGAAGCGAAGGACGGGGGAAAGCCACTTAAAGCGTTGGCGGAAGGTTTTCTTGTCGGAAAGGGTCGCGGTATCGGAAACCGTGATACCTTCCTTCTTTTTCTTGGAGAGCATCTTCCAACCGACCCACGCGATCGCCGGCAGAAGAGCGAGGAGAATCCAGGGGTTGGCGAAGGAGAACGACGCTGTGCCCACGCCCAGCAAGGTCGCCCAACTCGCCGTGGAACGTTTGTCGCCGGTGCTCTTGCTTTTGTCTTCGAGGCTTTCCAGGAGGGCATCGAGTCCGGCGAGCAGCCGTCGTCGGGTTTCGGGTGTATCCGAGACGCCGTCAAACCGCGCTTTTTCCGCCGAGCGTGCAAGATTGATCGCGAGGGCAATCTGCTCGTTGGTGTAGGAGATTTTGTTGTTCGGGTACTGCGACGCGTCTTTCAAGTCGCGCTCGAGCGTCGCGGCGTTGCGTTCGATCTTCGAAAGACCGGCGAAGTCGGTCATGAGGCGAACGACGGCCTCCGTCGCAGTGTCGAAGAAATCAGGTCCCGGCAGCGCGTAGGAGCCTTTCTGGAGCGCTCCCAGAACCTCCCGAACTTCTTCGAGCATCGGGGTGTAGAAGCGTTCAGCTTTACGCTTGCGGCGCTGGGCGGCGATCAGTCGTTCGGCTCCTATTAGGAAGAGCACGCCCAGCGGCAGCGTCAGGAGCCAAAGGAGATTGGCGCTTTCGCCGCGCTGAAGATCGATAATGTCCTTGAATCCGATTTTTTTCCAATCGGGAGTCAGAACGGAATCCACGGTAAACTCCGTTGTGGGAATCTTGATTTCGATATCGTCCTTGGTTGGGTCCGAAGCGGGGACACGAATGACCGCGTCTTCGATTTTAAGCGCACCGTCATCAAAGACGATGATCTTAAAGACGAAGGTGTGTTCGGCTCCCGGAGCTAAATCGAGTCCCTTGGCCGAGTCTTCGGGGCTTTCCACGATTTCAAGCGTGAAGGGCATCGACTCTTCGAGAGCTTGGCGAACGGAGGAAAGCGCCATCGCGCGGTCGGAACCGTTCTTGATCGTGATTCGCAGTTCGACCGGTTCGCCGATGGTTAAATCGTCCCTTTGGATGACCGTGGTTTGAACTTCGACCTTTTGCGCGGCGATTGCGACAGGATCCTGTTCAACAACGATGGACAGGCTTGCGGGGGAGTTTTGATCGACATTGCCGGCGGGAGCCGTTTGTTGGGTTTCTTGGGCAAGGGCTGCTTGCCCCGGCAGCCAACCCGGAACAAAGGTAAGGAACATGGAGAAGACGGCGATGGTCAGGGTTTTTGAGAAACGTCCGGTAACCGTGGTCCACACGCGCGAGGCTGATTTGGCTGGAGTGGGTTGGGTTTTGTCGGCGGTGTTAACCGCTAACGGGACCTTGTCGGCGGCGGAGACGGCAGCGTTTGATGGGAGAAAGCGGGTTAAAACCGCTCCGATGTTCCTGCTTTTTCCTATAGAGGAAAATTGAGCGGAGACCGGGGTTAAATCTGAACTTGTTTTTCGCTGTTTAAGAGCGCCGGAAAGCAGGATTTGAAGTTTGTCGCCGGATGTATGAGCGGCGGCGTCCCCGGAGGCGTCCGAAGCAATGACCTCGATTTCAGGGGCTGCATTTTGGGCGATTCCCACGATGGCTTTGCGCGTGTGTGTTCGTGGGAGCGTCTTTCCGGCGGTTTTTGCTTCGCGCCCTGCCGTTGTTGTTCCAGCGGCGGAGGCGGAAATCCTTGAAGGAATATGGGCAATTGGAGCCGTGAGATTCGCGGGAGAATCAAAAATTACGGGGGCCAGTGTGGGGAGAACGGAGCCTCCGATTGCGGGAGTGGTGAGGGAGCCGGGGACGGCCAGCGTTAATACGGAACCCGCTCCTTGGGTCGGGCCTACGATCCGGCTGGTTGCCGCAGCCCGTGATGCCGACCCGTTGACAACCGAAGCCATGGCACTAATCGCCAAGGGGCCTGGCGAAATAATGAGAAGAGCGGCTGCGAGCGCAGAAGAGATAATTCGGCGTGTCACTCCAAAATAGTGTCAAAAAACATGAGTAATTAGTTGAGTCGCTTGGCCCTAAACTTTAAAGGATTGGGGCCTAGCTGGTTTTGGGTCCTAGGGGATGGGGAAATAAGCCTGTGCCAGGCTTTATAAGCTTAGTAATTAGACCTATTATCTGGGTCAATCTTCCCAAAAATGCATAAATGAAGGCATGGCTGAGCGTCGCGTCGTTTCCCTGATTGCGAGTAGTACCGAAATTGCATGTGCGCTCGGACTTGAGGACAGTCTCGTCGGTCGCTCGCATGAGTGCGATTACCCAAATGGTATTTTGTCGCTTCCTGTTTTGACAAAACCCAAGATGGATCCGTCGAAATCCAGCGCGGCGATTGATGCGGATGTTAAGTCCCTGTTGTCGCAGGCTTTGTCTATTTATGAAGTTGATTCGATAAAACTTAAGGAACTCGCCCCCGACGTGATCCTCACGCAAATTCAATGCGAGGTCTGTGCAGTCAGCCGTGAGGATGTTGAACGCGCGCTGGGAGATTGGATAGGGGCCCGGCCCGATATTGTATCCTTGGAGCCGAACCGATTGGTGGATATCTGGGAAGATGTCCGCAGGGTCGCGAAGGCGTGCGGGATTGCGGAGAAAGGAGAGGAGTTGGTAGCCTCGCTCGACGCCAGGATCGCCGCGATAAGAAAAAAAACCGAATCACTGCCGCGACCTACTGTCGCCTGCATCGAGTGGATCGAGCCTCTGATGGCCGCAGGCAATTGGATCCCCGAACTCGTTGATGCCGCCGGAGGAATCAATCTGTTCGGCAAGGTCGGACTTCATTCCCCGTGGATGACGTTGGATGACCTCGTCGAAAAAGATCCTGACATCATTGTCATTCTGCCGTGCGGCTTTGATATTAAAAGGACGCGCAGTGAAATGCCCGCCCTTGAGACGAAAGAGGCTTGGAAGGGTATGCGGGCGGTCAACGAGGGACGTGTTTTTGTTACCGACGGCAATCAGTATTTTAACCGACCGGGTCCCCGCGTCGTAGAATCCCTGGAAATTTTCACCGAAATCATTCATCCCGATGTTTTCGCGCCGAACCATCACCGCGTCGGATGGGAACCGCTTTGAGCCTGCTGGCTGAATGCATACAGGCGGCGGCCGCGGATTCGTTTGCGCCGCGAAAATCATTGTTCGAGGCGCTGCTGGCGCAAAAAACGTATTTGCTGGATGCTGAAACCAAGGACTCCTGTGATGGCTCTGAGCTCAATCTCTGGGCGGAAGAGGACTCGGATCTCGGCGGCATATGGGTCCCGTTGTTCTCAACAGCCGAATCCGCGATGGGTTATGCACAGTCCCTGCAAACTGAGGATGCCTTGCGCTGCGTGAGTCAGGCGCCGGGGCGCGTGTTTGAGTTGTTAACCGCTATCCCGCGGATCGCAGGCGTGCGGCTCGATCCGCCGGGAGAAGAGGTTGCAGGACTTGAATGGAGCGAACTTCGGGCTCTTTCGGAGGGCCGACTGCCCGATGAAGGGCCGCACCTGTACGACCTGCCGGATGGACCGTTTCCAATGCCCAGCGGCTTGCGCGGCCGTTTCGGGCAGTTGGAAGCGTCACGCGTTGGCTTCAAGGGCCGTCAGGTTGTGTTCCCCGATGAGGCGCCTCTGGCGCTGGAGGACTTTAGGCGGTGGGTACGCCTTACGCTGGATGATCACGAGGAGGCGTGGACGCCGTGTCGGCATTTTGCGGCATTGATGCGCCGTAAGGCTTCGTTTGACCATGATCCGCAGTTGGAAACGGAACTCATTGCTGCGTTGATCGAATTCGAGATGTATGGGGATGCAGAAGCGGTTTGCGGGCGGCTGGTTCTTGAGCCGGGCCGGGCGGGATTTTCCTTGGGACAATTGGCGCGTATTTATCGCCGATCAGGGCGTCTGGACGAGTGTTTGCGCATTTGCGAAGAAGGGTTGCTGGATTATCCTGATGAGGCGGCCCTTTATCGTAATTTGACCTTGGGGCGTGCGGAGCTCGAAGACCTGGAAGGGGCCCGTGAGGCCGCGCGGGGTGGGCTTGAGCGCTTCCCACTAGACGCCACGCTGCGCCGTTTTGTGTAACATTCCCGACATTGCGAAAATGGCGTTGACGGTGTATAACGTTATCTGAATCCGTATTTGGGGTATAACCACCATGAGCCGCAAAAACTTTTTCGTCTTCGCACTAATAACCTGCTTCCTTGCTCCTGAACTCGCGTTCGCTCAACGCGGAAGTTCCATGGGCGGCTATCGCCGCGGATCGCGCGTGGGAAGCGAACGTCCGCGCAAGGAAAAAAAGGTAAAGAAATCTAAAAAGTCGCGGCGCAAGAAAAAACGTTCGCGCAATGATGACGAGGAATCATCCCCGCAAGTCACCGTGGGTTCCGATAAGGAGAGCATCGAAGCCTATCTGCAAAGCCGTCTTGGTGAGGCGAAGAAGAATCATAAGAGCCAGGATAAGTGGGGACGCGGGCTGACGGGCGCGTGGTCGAAATTTTGGACTCAGATGTACGACGATCGCAGAAAGTTTGAGATTCGAATCGCACGTCAGCGGTTAAATCTTTTTGAATCCCTCGATTCGCTTGATTCATCGTTTCATGGACAAACGATCTCCGACTTCGAACGCCTTCAGACCAATATCATCAAGTCGTTTGAGGCGCAGCAGTCTCAGAAAATGAAGGACTACTTCGCGGTTCTCTTAGCGGACCTGCGATCCTTTCAATCCGAGCAGGAAGCAGGGCGCGTGCGTTTGGGGCGGGAAGCCGCAGAAGCCTGGCGCGCCCAAAAGGCCGCCAGCATGAACCCTCGCTAAGTAAGCGGGGTCATACCCCGGTTACTTAAGGAGCGTAGAGGCGAAATAGGAAGGGTAGTTTTGAAAGCAGGTGGCGGCGGTATCGGCGGTAGCGGCTTAGAACAAGCTTCATCCGCGCCACTTCCCCAAAAGCCTTTTTGATCGCCGCATCGGCGGTTTCGCGGTCTGCGGGTTTATCTTGAAATTCGCTTAAGTCCGCAGCGGGGCCGTAATACAGATAAATGGTGTTGAAGACGCGCGGCCAAAAGTGGCCGATGGGCAGGGTGCGGTCCATGCCGTCCATACAAACCGGAATGGCCCGTGATTTGTTCTTGAGCATCACATAACCGATGCCGGAACGCGGCTTGAGCAGGCGGCCGTCGCGCGAGCGTGTGCCTTCCGGGAAAACAATCATGATGCCGTTCTTAAGGCAGGACTGCATGCGCTTCATCGCAGAAAAATCTTTGCGGCCCTTTTTGACGGGGATGCACTTCCAGTTGTCCGCGAAGAATCGCATGATCGGATTTCCAAAGAAATTTTCGTGCGCGGCGGGCAGCCAGGGCAGCAGCATGGGTTTGATGAGGCTTTTGGGAAAAAACACCGAACCGCCAACCAGAAAGCCGTCGATCATCGATTGGTGATTCGGCAGCAGCACCGTGTTGGGTTCTTCGGGGACATTCTCCCGGCCGATTACAATTGTGCGGTTGAAGATCTCAAAGAAGCACATCGCGATGAACGCGCTGAAATTGGTAATCGCCCACCGGGTGAAGGGCCAGAAGAAATGAAAGACGGGTCCGCGTCGTTCGATCCGCTCGTGATCGATCCCTGCTTTTGAAGGTTCGGTTTCCGGTTTTTCAGCGAGGGCTTCGTTCACGCAGCTACAATCTCTGCAGCCATTGTGGGGTCGGGTTTGCCTTGGTCTTGCCGGGTCCACCCCTTGTCTTCGTCGTACATTTTGGCAAGCTCGTCATCATAGAAGAACTTGTCTTCGCCAAAGGCCGGTTTTAAGTCTGTCAGCCACGAGGCTTTTTCGTCGTATTCCGCGAAGAATGGCCGGCCGACCCAATCCGGGTTGCGCGCTTGGAAGAAATTAAGAACAAAAACTTTCTCGCCTTTGATTTCGGCGACGCCGGTGACTTGAACCTTTCCGGGAGACGCCGACATGGATGGGCCGCGAACGGTTCGTGCGAGCCCCGACACCTGTTTGTAGGCATCCCGGAAAATCTCCCAGGACCGGACCAAGGGGACCTCGAAGAAGCGTTGGGCGCCGGTATCGCGCGCGACAAACATGTAGTAGGGGACCATGCCCATGTTCACCTGCTGCTTCCACATGGTCGACCAAACCTTCGCGGAATCGTTGATGCCTTTCATGATCGGCGATTGGCACCTAATTTGGGCCCCGGTTGCTCGAATATTCTCGATGGCGATGGCAACTTCCGGCGTCGACATTTCGACATGGTGGTTGAAGTGGGACATGATCGAGACATGTTTGCCGGCATCGGCTATTTTTTTGAACAGATCGAGCATTTCCTGAGCGTCATCGTCGGTGACGAAGCGCTGCGGCCAATATTGGAGCGCCTTGGTTCCGATGCGAATGGTCTGGAGGCTGGGAACCTTGAGCAGCACATCCACGTAGACCTTAAAAAAGCGCGTCTTCATGATCATCGGGTCGCCGCCCGTAAAGAGAACATCGGTCGTATAGGGATGTTCTTTCAGGTAAGCCGCCAATTGCTCGGCTTCCTGGGTCGCGAATTTGAGTCCTTCCATGCCCACAAACTGCGCCCATCGAAAACAAAAGGTGCAGTAGGCGTGGCAGGTTTGCCCCTGGGTGGGGAAGAATAAAATCGTCTCGCGGTACTTATGCTGCATTCCATCGAGCTTTTCCTCGTGGTGCACGGGGAGATTGTGCTGCATCTGGCCTGCAGGGTGGGGGTTGAGGTGTTCACGGATTTCGTTGGCAACCACCTTGATTTCCTTTGGGGAGGCGCCTGAATCGATCAGTTTTTCCATCTGAGCGAAGTGTTCCGGCTCGAGCATGTCGCGGTGCGGGAAGGTGAGGATGTAAATCGGATCGTTGGGAATGTTGTCCCAGTTGATGAGTTGGTTCACGCAGTAGGTGTTTGATTTGAAGGGGAGCACGTTGGCGACCACCCGAATGTCCTTTCGGATGCGTTCCGACAGCTGCTGCACCTGCGGAATCGATTCAAAATTAGAGAGCGTGATGCTCTTATATTTGAGGTCCCGGATTTCCTTATGGTTAGCGCTCATGGGGGTTCTCCGTGCGTCGAACGAATTGCAATATGATTCTAGCAATCATCTACCTCTAGTATATCCGACGGTGTCGATAAATTCTACTCAGGAGGCTTTTTTTGCCAAGTTGTAGCCGTCTTGAAAATCGGCAGGAGGATCTGACTTGAACGTGAGGACTTCCCCATCGGGGAGGGAGATTTTTAACCGCTCCGCGTGCAGCAGCATGCGGGGAGCCTGTTCGCTCCCGTTTTTGTGGTAGAGGGGATCTCCGATGATGGGAAAACCAATCGACAATAAATGAACGCGGATCTGGTGTTGGCGTCCGGTTTCCGGAAACGCATGCAGCAGTGTGGCCGTGTCATGCGTCTCAAGCGGGCGGTAGCGGGTCGTGGCATTTTTCCCGCGCGGATCTATGCCGATGCGGCCCGAGCCGAAGCGCCGGAGGGGTTGATCGACCGTTCCTGCCAATTCCAGCGCCCCCTGCACTACCGCGAGGTAGCGTTTTCCGATGCGGCGGGATTCAAATTGCGTGCAGAGCTCTTTGTGCATCGCTGGAGTTTTCGCGAACAGGACAACACCGCTGGTCTCGCGGTCTAGGCGGTGGACCACAAAGGGTTTGCGGTTGAGATAGGTCTGCACCTGCGCGGCGAGGGGTTTTCCCTCCCCGTCTCCGCGCCCTTTCACAACAAGAACACCGGCTGGCTTTTCGACGGCGATCAGTCGATCATCTTCATGGATAATGGAAAAGGATGCCTTGCTCACGTCGATATTCTACCTATTAGGAAGGGGGCTGCCAGTTGGCCCCAACGAGGCCCTTCGCGCGCAATTCACGCCCGACTCGCTCCAGGCCCGACGGATCCGTGCCATAGGTGCGTGCGAGGGCAATGACCGAATTTATGTGTTCAGCGGTATCTTCCGGGGTGCCCATGCGCCCGTCCAACCGTACGCGTATTTTTTGCCCCTCGATGGTGCCGAAGGTGATCTCGACATCCTTTCCGATTGTTCTCACCGAGGCGTCGTTAAAACTGATCCCGACGGCTTTAGGATGTCCGTCCTGCAGCGCATGTTTCCAGCGAAAAAAGGTGTTGTTGCGGTTGATCACGATTTGGCTGGGCACACTGCGGATCGCTATGCCGAGATCCATGATTGGTTCGGGGTCGAGCGGCGCTTCAGGAATCGGGCTCGACCATATTGAGTTTTTTAGTTCATCACGCAGCGCTTTGCCTGTACGGGCGCCGCCCATAAAATTGAGAACGCGAGAATCGATCGCATACGGTTATAGAATTACGACTTTTTAGAAAAGGCTACAGGGGCGGGAGGCCTAGGCGGCGGGCGGCAATAGGCCTGCCCAAACGAATTTTTAAGGAAGCGCTTAAAAAATAAGCGCTATTCACCCGTATCAATACGGGTGAAAAAGCCTTCAAAAATAAGGATTTCTCTGAAAATCCGATTCGTGCAGCGAGTCAAAAGCGAAATGCACCTGACCCGGCCCCCTTTTTATATTATTCACGGATGTCCAGTGCGGGGTTGCACCTTGTGGGCCGTGTTTGCATCGCGGCGCTGTTTTTTATGGCCGGCGTGTCTCATTTTACGATGACCTCTAAATACGTGGAGATGCTGCCGAAGGGTTGGAAATACGTGCCGGGTCTCATCTATGTCACGGGGGTGTTGGAGATTCTTGGAGCGATCGGAATCCTGGTGCCGCACACCACGCTCCTGACGGGCAATTGCCTGATTGCTTTCCTCATGTGTGTTCTCCCCGCTAATATCTACGCGTCGTATGCGCGGGTGGAATTGGGCGGCGGAGAACTAGGCCTTAAGGCCTTGTTGTTTCGCGTGCCGCTGCAGTTCTTGCTCATCGCCTGGATATACAGAGTGACCGGCCAGACGTGGATTCGTTTCTGAGCTAGACCGCCGGCTCTACTGGACCGGAGGCGCGCTGTCGGCAACTTCCTTGAGTTTTGCAAAGAAGGCGTCTATGGTGCCCGCCACCGGAGTCCACGCGAAAATCGTTGTGCTGCCGGCGAAGAGGTTGCTGACCTTGCCGTCCCGGTCGATGAGGTCAAAGCGCAGGCTGTCGGCATAGTCGTGAAACGACTCGCGATATCGCTTCAAATAGAAATAGGCGGTGGCCCGCTGATCATAGGCTTGGGAAAACCCCGGATCCCAGCTGAGTGCGTTTGAAAACGCTGAGAGTGCTGCGCGGTAGTGTTTCCCCTGCATTGCTTTGATGCCGTCGTTATACCACGAGACCGCCTGGCGCCGCGCCTTTTTTCCGGGATCCCCCGGATGAGCCGACTCCGTTTTCGGTTTCAAGTACAACGCCTCGAACACCGGTCCCAACGCATCGGGACTTAGCGAGGCGCTGGTCATTTTTGTGTAGAGCAGCCGTAAATTCGTGAATTGACGGGAGCTGAGGACCTGGAGGCGAAGTCCCTCGTTGAAGTCCTTTTCCACTCCGCCTCTATCATCCATTTGTTTGCGGGTGTACGCGCGCCCAAACCAAGCGGTTGTAGTGGTGGGGTCCAGTTGAAGCACGCGACCGAAGTAAATTTCCGCTGCTTTAAAGTTGTTTCGGTCGACGGATTGGCGCGCCCGGTATAAATAAACACTCTTGAGGAATGGTAGATCCGCCGACACGGCGGTTTTCTGTTCGCTGCTCAGAGACTCTTCAATCTTTTCCCAGGCTTGTTTCGCTTCGCCCCATGGGTCGATCAGGTAAGCCGCTCGAAGGTTTGCGGCTCCGCCCAGCGGGTCGCCCTCTTTAATCTTCGCGTTTGCCGTGTTGTGAAAGGATGCGCTGAGATTTTTGAAGGTCACGCGGAGTATCTCGATCTCTCGTGAAGAATGATTGCGTTCTCTTTTCCAGAGCAGGGACAGGAGTTTCATGTATTCGGCCGAGGCGGATTCGTATTGTCCTGATTCGAAGAGGGCGCCTGCGAAACGAAATCGGACAAGAGCGTCCTGAGGGCGCAGTGACACGAGCTTTTTATAATGGCGGCTCGCTGCACGGGGGCGTTTCATTTTAAGCGCAAGATTTCCCCACAGCCGGTGCCACGGCGAGCCAATGACTTTTCCGAGCAGGCGTGCATTCCATGTATAGGCTTTTTGGTACCACGAGCCCTTGAAGAAGCGCTGCACGCGCTCTTGGGCGAGGTTCGAGACCGCTGGGATCCATCGTATGGGATTACGGCTTTTTCGCAGGGGCTCCAGGACGAGGTCCTCAAAACGCGCCTCTATCGTTTGTGGGCTCAGGCTGCGGCCGTGGTCGATCCAAAGATCTTCATATTCAGCAACAAAATCACCCCAGCCTTCATGCAGCATCGATAAGGTGTGTTTGCGGGCAAAGGGGATGGCGAGTCCTCTAAAGACGCGTGCGCGCATTTCGAAATACCGTGTCCTCACCGGTTCCAGGAGTTTGTCTTTATCACGGATTTCGGCGCGCTGCCGCCGTTGGGCGTTGGAAGCGCGTTTTTGAAGCCTGCGGAGGGTGCGGCGTGCCTTCCCGCTTCCAACCTCCGGCCCCTCGTTGGAGGCGGCGAGTGTCAGGACCGCCAGTTCGTCTTCTGTGGCGTTCTTCACGACAAGCTCATCTTGGAGTGAGAGGAAAACACGAGAGCTCCCCGGTTCTCCCTGCCGGGCAGCACGTCCGCGGTATTGCAGATCGACACGCACGGTCGAGGCTCGACCGGTAAGAATGACGTGCAGGCCGCCGGCCTTCAGGGCTTCTAGTTTTGGGCGAATGTCCGTCCCGCGTCCGGCGAGCTGCGTTGCCACCGTGATCGCTCCCGGATTGCCCGCCCGGGCGATAATATTTTTTTCGCTTTCGACCTGCGCTCCGTTGAGCAGGGAATACGCCTGATTCGCTGCGTCCAGCATCTTTGCGATGCGTACCGATTCCCCAAGATCCTTCGCTCCGATCAAAGCGGGCCGACCCGCCTTGCGGGCTGCAAGCGCGTCCGCAACCACCGCTTCGAGCTTGGCTTCGTACGTTGCAAACAATCTATCGGGCAGGTCTTTGCGGACCGAAGGGCGGTGGGAGGGAATCCGGATTGTCTGAAGGTCGTAAACCTCGCGAAACTCCGCATCGGCGGTTCCGAGTGTTCCTGTGATTCCGGCGAGTTTCCCGTAGAGGTGGAGGTACCCGTCCAGCGCGATGTGCGACGAGAGGCGGTGGTCCGAATCAGGTTTGAGGCCTTCCTTCAATTCCACGAACCGATGCAGCCCGCCATCCCAATGCCGACCGAACTGCAGTCGTCCGGTATGCGGGTCCAGGATGATGACCGTGTCCTTGAGCACGACGTAATCTTTATTGAGTCGGAGTAGGAATTTAGCCTTGAGCGCGTTGCGGGCGTACATCTCGAGGTGCTTCCAGTTCTGGAATTGGGAACCGATTCCTTTCAGCATGGCGAGCCGGGATTTGGAGGCCTCGGTCAGCCGGACCTTGTCGGCCCTTTTGTCTAAAATGAAGTCCTCTCCTTCTTTCCAGTCGGAGACGAGATTGCTCAGGTACTCATACGACACGCCGCCCCGTTTCGACGCTGAGACGATTCGGTAGTCGCTATTGGCTTCTTCCAGCAGTTCCGCGTCGGCTTCATCAACGATGGCGAAGGATTTTTCGCGCCGTTTCATTTTCCAGCCCGCGGACTGATCGGCGTCCTGATCGAAGAGGTGGTCGAAAATATAATCGCGGCTCGCGCCGTAGATCAGGTCAGAACCTTCATACGCTTCTTTGCGCGAGACCCGCGCGAAATTACGCTCGTAGGAGTCCCGCTGACGGGCACCGCCTTTCTGGAAGAGGTAGGCCTCATCGCGGCCTTGCAATACGCCTACCGTCATGCCGAGCATCCGAAACACGCGCCCGATCTCATCGGCGTCGCGCAGGGCGAGATAGGAGTTAAACGTATAAACATCAACGGGCGCCGAGAGGGCGTTGAGGTAGGCGGCCATCCCAATCGAGAGCGTTTTGCCCTCGCCGGTTTTCTGCTGCAGCACACGTCCCTGATGGATGCCGATAGCGGCCGCGATTTGTTCGACGTAGGGCCGTTTCCCAAGTGTGCGCGCCATCACTTCGCGAGCGGCCGCGTAGGCATCGGGCAGGACGTCGCTTAAAGATTCTCCGCGTTTAATGCGCGCGCGCAATTTGCCCGTCATACGTCCGAGTTCTTCGGAGGTCAGGGCCTTATAGTGTTCTTCTCGCTCCAGTACCGCACGGGTTGCCTGCGACAACGTGATCCTGTCCTCCTCGGATCCCTTCAGTTTCGCGAGCCGCGCCTCGAGATCGGAATAATCCTGTGCCGGGACAGAGGCACTACGGTTGTCGGCAGCGAGATCAGCGGCCGAGAGTCCTTGAGGTCGCAGCTGCTCCTTCTTCCACGCCCGCCACGCCTTGCGGATGTTGTATCCGTCCGTGTCTCCCCGTTCTCCGAGCACCTTCATTAATGTCCCGCGTGAAGAAGAAAGAGGGATCAGGTTTGTTGCGCCGAAATACAGGTTGAGTCCGGCATAGGCCCAGAGTACACCCTCTGTGAGCAGTTCCACCGAGCCAAAAACCGCCGTCGCCGCAGCGGCTCCCGCCAAGATGAAGTTGAAGGCCGGACCTGCGGCGGAGATCGTAATTTTAGCCGGATACGAAAGAGAATCATGGTCTGAAACAAGGACCTTCGAGACGCGCATCTCTGCGGGGCGTTTGGCGAGTCGTGCGGCAAGCCAATGGCCGGTCTCATGGAAAATCGAACTTGCCGGAACAATAACGGCTAAAGCGGCGATCGGCGCCCAGATGTTTTGCTCGGCCCCGTCGAAATGAACGCGGGACGCAGTTGTTGGTTTCTTCTTCGCCGCGCGTTCAACCGTGATGAGACTCTTGCGAACGGCAATCGCGTTCTTATTTCTTCCCGGGGAGCGTGCCGCTGCAGCCTTTTGGGGGGCAGCCGCTCTCGGCAGTTGTATCGGCGAGAGAGTGGGGAGGGTGGTGCCAGCGGGGCTCAGAGTCGGCAGCGTGGGCGCTAACGTGATGAGTCCGGCAGTAAGTTTTGGGATTGCTTGGAAACTTGCAGGTGTTTGCAGGCTTGCGCGCGGCTGCATGACAATCCGTCGCGCGGCCGCCGAGCTCGGGGTTAATAGGGCGCAAATGAGCAGCCCCGCTATGAATTTATTCAATCCCGGAAAAGATTTTCCCACGTTCCGATTTTAGCCAAGACGCTGAAGCTGTGGATTGAGTCCTCGGGGCACGGCGATTGCGGTAGGATGCCTAGTAGAATCTGGGTCCTAGGGAGGGGTTGGCATATAAATTGCACCGCATGGTGCATGAACAACGAAGCCGTTAAATTCATAACTCTCGCGACCATTGCTCACGCCGCGCTCACTCTTCTTTCCCTACTTTCCATTCTTCTAGTGGTGACTCCGGGATTTGGAATCGGCGCTGCCCCTCCGACCGGTGCGATGCTGGTGATTGCTCTTTCCTTCGTTCTAAGAATGCCCGTCATGGTCCCGCTTATGCTCATGGGAATCGAGTTTCCTGGATCATGGGGATTCATCCCCATATTATTGAATAGCTCTGTTTGGGCGGTGGCCGCATGGCTTTTATTCCATCGGAGAAGACAGCCCTCCAGGTTCCCATAGTTTCTTCGGCGGATTCGTGAATTAACGGAATTAAGTTTCGGGCAGCGGGACCCTATGCACGAAGAGAGGATGAATTCGGAGCGAGAGGGAGTGATCGAAATACGTCGACGCTGTCCGAGGAGGTATTGTGCTACCCGGGGAGATAGCAGAATTTGGATCGATATGATTGTGCTACCTGGGGAGATAGCAGAATTTTCGCCGGGGATATTGTGCTACCCGGGGAGATAGCAGAATATGAATTGGTAACTCCCTATGGGGAAAGGGTGGTGGGGGTATTTCTTCGTTGATGCTACGGAAACTTGGGAAACTGCCCTCTGGCGAAATCCAGCACCCTGCGCTATCCTCATTCCTGATGCCCAGACTGTCCCAAAAAATTTCGCCTTCTTTGTATGGACGCATGAAGCTCGCCCGTCTCCTAGAGATGAGTGATGGGGAGTTGGCGGTCATGGCCGGCAAGCTTGAAAGAGACCCCCGCTTTGAGACCCTGATCGGTTCGGGTGCGATATCGGTCAAACCCTTTGGGAGGGCGTTTTTTGCGACGCGCAAATTTGCCGGACAGTCTCTCACCAATGCCGCCGAAGGTGTATCCGCGTTGCTGAATGCCAATGCCAAACCCGTGGCTCTCATGAAGCGGATTGGCCAGAAAAAACTTCAGCGGCTCTTCCTTTCCGATTCCCCAATTCCGGACGCGCAGCGTGCTAAGGAAACAGGGCTCAGCTCTGCCGATGTGCAGCTCCTGCGCCGTTTCCTCGATGAGGTATTTGTTCGAGAGGAATTTGCCGCGAAACCGGAGGCGGCGGCGCCGAAGGTTTTCAGTACGGTGGCGGGAATTGTTGTGGATGAGGGGCGTCCGTCTCTTCGATTTTTTAATCGAGAGGTCTGGAAGGGACGTTATGCGATCGATGACGATCAATTGAAGGTCCATTTACACGGCCTACCGGGAGAGGAGCGGGAGCGCATGCAAAAATACATCGCTCGACTTTCCCATGTGGACAGACGTAAAACAACCCTGTATCGAGTCCTTGAAACCCTGATGGATGCCCAGTCCGCTTTTCTGATATCCGGTGACCCGTGCCGGCGCCAGCCCTTGACGCAAAGGTCGCTTGCCACCGCTGTCGATGCGGACCCGAGTGTGATCAATCGACTCATCTCGAACAAAGCAATCGCGCTGCCCTGGGGGACCGAAGCACCGATTAAATGCCTCGTGCCCAGTGGTAAGACGCTTGCGCGCGAGACCGTGGGTTCTTTGGCCAAGGAAAGAGCGGAGCTGTCGGATGAAGGGCTTCGTTGCCTGCTCGCCAAGCAGTATCAGATCCATCTCTCGCGACGCTCCGTCGCCCAGTATCGTTGGGAACTCGGCCTTGGGGGGCGAGGCCGCCGATGAGTTTGATTTTTGAGTGGCCGATCTGCGTTGCCCTCGCCTCGGCCGGACTTAACGGCATCATCGGCGCCCTCGCATGGGTCCGCTCCCGGGGCCAGCCGTTGTATCGCGCGCTGGCGTTGATGAGTCTGTCCTTTTCCCTGTGGAGCATCGGGTATTTGTGGGCGTGGCCTGAATTTATGGACCCCTTTTGGATGAAAATGCTTTTTTCCCCAACGGCCTGGCTGCCGGGGGCAACCCTTTCGTTTGCATGGTGCTTCACCGGTCTGCCCCAGCGTCAGCGGCGTATGCGAACGGCCCCATTGTATATCCTCGGATTTCTTGCGCTGGCGCTGATGTGGACTGGGCGCATCACCCTGCAGCAGTTTCGCGCCGCATTTATTATGGGAGCGGTGCCGATCTTCGCCGGTGTTTTATATCTGCTGACCGCCCATTGGTACTCGGCGCGGCGCGGCGTGGAACGTAATCGCCGGGGCTATTTCCTCGCGGCGGCATGGATCGCGATCATCGGTTGTTTTTCGGACTTCATCGTTTCGTTTTGGCTGCCATTTATGGCAACGGCCAATACCTGCCTTCTCTTGTACGCGCTGATTATTTTGCTGGCGATTGAGCGGCATCATCTCATGGATTTGCGGGCGGCTGCCGGGCAGGCCGCGGCGTTGATCGCGGGTTCGAGTGTGCTGGCCGGGTGTCTGGCTGCGCTTGCGTGGGCGACGCGCCGCGTGGAAGGTTCGCTGTTTCTTAATTTCTTTGTTGTGAGCGTGGTCCTCGTTGTCGCTGTTCCGCCATTATGGAATCGTGCGAATCGGGTATTCAATCGGTTGTTCTTTGAGCGTCAGGGACGGCGGGAACGTGCGCTTGAAAAACTCGACCTCGGTTTGTCCGACGCCTCTTCGCTTCAGTCGATCGAACGGGCGATCGCGCTTGTTGTGGCCGACGAATGGGGCGCGGAAACGCTCGTGGTTTGGGACGACAATCGTCTGGCGGATCTTGAACCGACCTTAGGGCTCGCGCCCGATCTCCAGGCAGCCCTGATCGCCGCCCCTTCCGTATGGACCGAATCCGCTCTCGAACGCGAAGACGGGAAATGGGCCGCCGCGCTGCGCGCGGGTCTTGAGGATCGGGGCATGCGGGCGATTGTGCCTATTGTGGATGAGGGACAGTTGTTGGGTGCGGTGCTTTTTGGACCGCCTTCGCAGGATTTTTACGATCTTGCGGCGCTGCGTTGGATCCGGCGGGTTGCGCAAAGCGCGGCGCGCGCGACCCATGCCGTGCAAACGACGCAGCGTCTGGTGCATTCAGATCGTCTCGCCCAGATGGGCACACTCGCGGCGGGCATTGCGCATGAAATTCGCAACCCCTTGAGTGCGATGCTCGGGGCCGTTGAGGTGCTGCGTATGAAACCTCCGGAGCAGCAGAGGGAGGAATTTCTGGGAGTATTGAAGGAAGAGGTTCTGAGACTCGATGGGATTTTGACCGAACTTTTGGATTATTCATCTCCTAAATCGCGAGAAGCTCATTGCGAGTGGCCCAAGGTGCGTAATAAGGTCTTGAAGCTTCTTGGGCCGGATTTGCCGGAGGGTCTGGTTCTTGAAATTCAAGAGGGGAGTCAAAGACTCGCGGTTTCGGGCCCCCATTTGCAGCAGATTTTGATCAATCTCATTAAAAACGCGGTCCGTGCTGTGGATGGAAAAGGACGCGTCATGGTTGTGTTGGGAGATGGGGACGGATTTGCGACTTTGCGCGTGGCCGATGACGGTCCCGGTATCCCCCAAGAGGTTTTACCGCGTTTATTTACTCCTTACGCCTCCTCGGCGCCGGGAGGGACCGGGCTGGGGCTCGCGACCGTGCGTCGTCTCGCGGAGCTGTACGGGGGACGGGCTTGGGCGGAAAATCAGGGAAAGGGCGCCCTGTTCTCTGTCGAACTTCCTTTGGCATAAAAAATGATCCGCCTCTCCCGTGGGGGAGGGGATCGTGAAAAAATTGACTTTATACGGGGCCGCTGTAGTGTCCGGCGCATTCTTGGCGCTGGCGTTTCCGCCGTATTCGTATTGGGGTTTGGGCTGGATCGCCCTCGCCCCCCTGTTGATTGCGGTGCGGAGGGCAAGCGACACGCGCGAGGCCGCCAATCTGGGGGCTGTTGCGGGGCTCGTGTTTTATGGATTTACCATGCGTTGGCTTGTTTCTGTTTTTGGGGTTGTGGCGGGCGCGTTCTGGTGCATATTTGCTCTTCAGTTAGCGCTCTTCTGCGTCCTCATGAAGCTGCTCCGCGATCATCTTCAAGATCGGGAGGGAGCCTCCTTGATCTGGACGGCTGCGGCCGGCGTTGTGTGGGTTGGCATCGAATACTTCCGCTCGGAAGTGTGGTGGCTTGAGTGCTCCTGGCTCGCGCTGGGTTATAGCCAAGGAGGATCGGCGGCTGCATTTCAGAGTGTCCGGTTGTGGGGCGTCTATGGTCTGTCCGGAATTTTAGCTGCCGCGAGCGCGGCGTTGTCGCTGTTGTCGGAACGCAAGCGCATCCCTACGGAGTTGGGGGTTGGTTTTGCAGCGATGATCCTTTTTCTCGGAGCACGCAGGGTCGAGGAGGTTGCGGTGGAGCGCGGTCGTGAGATTACGGTTGCGCTGGTTCAAAGCGAGCGGTTTGACATGAATGCGATGGCGGATTTGAGCGTGACCCGCGATGCGAGAAACGCCGATCTTGTTGTCTGGCCCGAATACGGGTTTAACGTTCGCCCCCAACAGCGCGATCAATTTCGTCGCTTGCTGCATCAAAAACTTGAAGGCTCCCGCGCGGTGGCCGTCCTGGGTGCGGCTGAATTTCCCGAAGAGAAGGGCGATTCGATGTCTAATTACGCGTGGGTGATCGGTCCGGACGGCCGTGAACTCGGTCGCTACGATAAGGCTCATCCTATTCCCTATATCGAACAGGCGTTGCCCGCCAATCCTGATCCGAGACCTGTGCAAACGCCGTTGGGACCGCTTGGAATTCAAATCTGCTACGACCTGGACTTTGAAGACGGAGCACGGCGTATGGCCCGCATGGGTGCGGGCATGCTCGTAGTGCCTAATATGGATCCCTCCGATTGGGGGGAGGCGCAGCATAAGATTCATTCGGCCATGGCGCCGTTTCGAGCGGTCGAGTCCGGTCTTTGGATCGCGCGCAGCGCTTCTTCGGGCATTTCTCAGATCATTGACCCCGTCGGGCGGGTTCGTGCTTCGTTGCCTTACGGCGTGGAGGGTGTGCTTGTCGGGAAGGCCTATGTGAATAAAGGGGGCACGCCCTATACCAGAGGCGGATGGGTGGTCGCTCCGGGATGCACCTTGGGGACGGGATTGTTGATCCTATGGCTGGGTGGAATTAGTTATCCTACCCGACGATTAATCCCGTCAAGATCTCCCGAGGCCTCGGTATTTGGCTCTAATTTCTATTGAAATAATAGACGATCCGGCTAATCTATGGTCATGAAGACTGGGTTTGCAGCATTGCTCCTCTCGGTTTCGCTAGCCCTTCCGGCGCCTTCTCATGCGATGCGTGCCACCCAGGGCCGCGTGGCGGAAGTGAAACCGATCAATGCGCCGGTGGGCCCTGGGTTAACAAGCGAGGATTGGTCGCGCGTTAGTGTGCACCTAGATGGCATGCTTGATTCTCTTTTACCGGATCTTGGGAATATGAAGTTGCCGGTCGGTATATCGTCTCCTCAGGAAGCTGTCATTCCGGAGATCGCAAAAGCAACGATTGAAGTTTTTCAGCAGGCCCTTGCTAACCCTAAACGTGTCGCGGATGTTGTGAATGCGCTTAAGAAAAAGGGCGCCCAGGCGCCACGGCTCAAAGAGCTCGAGCGAAAATTATCGACTTTCGCAAAGCGCGCGGAAAAAAATCGTGGAAAGCGATTGAAGTTGATCGGTCGAGCCATCGAGTGGTCCAAGGCGTTTCTCCAGTGGTGGGGGTACGCACACCGGCTAGCAGCATTGACTGGGAAAGGCGCAGCTCCCAGTTGCAGCGTTATTCCGGTGACGTCATTTTGGGAGAGGAGGACTTTGTTGTTCCGGCTCCTGGACAAGAAATCACAATGGACGAATCGCCGAATAATCTTTGGAATTTAGGAGAGTCGGGATATCAGGAAATTTTCCAGAGGTATTTGATCGGTGGGCAGGCCAATGAGGCGATTTGAACCTTTGCTGATGCGGCCGCCCCGATGCCGTGGTGGATACGGATGTTGATTCCGCGTCTAATTTTATCGTCTGCGCGTGGTGTCATTAAAACGGCGAATAACGGTCAGTACGAACCCTATTCCCTCTCGGGCTTCGGATTAAATCCTACGGTGACATGGAGAAATGCCGAAGATGCGCGGCGGGACGCGCGCCGCTTCGCGATGGGGAGGGATGTCGAGGAATTACAGCGGCGTTTCGAGGATTTATTGAAGAGCCGGCAGGTGAGCGAGGACGGGCCTATCACCTTTGCGTTGGATACGCTGTTGCCCGATTTTATTCGCAGCCGCAACCAGACATACGAGGGATGTTCGGGTCCCAATTGTTGGGCTACTGCGCTTGCCGTGACAGGGGGCCAGCGCCGCGCTATGCGGTATCTCTCAAGTGAGGCGCTGACCGAAGCGCTGTTGAAAGGATTTGAGGCCGTGGGCTCTGACGATGAGCTAAAGGCTGGAGACGTGCTGGCTTACCTAAACGACGATGGAAGATTGGCGCATGCCGCCGTTCATGTGACCGATACGATCGTGTTTACCAAAAACGGATTTTCCGGAAACTCTCCGTACTTATTGCAGGCACGGGATGCCATGGAGCAAAACTATTTTCCGTCAGAAGATTTTCATGTCGTAGCGTTTAGGGCAAGGGAGGGTGTTGATATAGAGGAGCTCTGGCATGAAGCCCCTGAACTGCCTTCTTTTTGGCGGGTTTATCTCTCCCCTTCCACGTGGCGTGCGTTAATCATTGCCGGAGTAACCTATCTCCCCGATGTGGTGCTCGAGTGGGGATTGGGCTTCTATGGGTCGCGTTGGCTCCCTACCTCGACGAGGCCGGTGAAACAGGGTCTGCTCCTCGGTGGAATTAGTTATCCTACCCGACGATGGATCCCATTAAGATCTCCCGAGGCCTCGTACGTGATCTAAAGCCGAAACGCTTTAAGCCGCCGGTCGCGTTTGTGTACAACCCGCTCGACTACGCGCGCCGCCCCCATGAACTATTTTTGGGCAAGTGGGGTCTTGGTCCCCGAGAGGTATTGTTGTTGGGCATGAATCCAGGTCCCTTTGGCATGGCGCAGACCGGAGTTCCTTTCGGGGAAGTTTCGATGGTGCGGGATTGGATCGGCATTGAGGCTGCCGTCGGTAAACCGGTGCGTGAACATCCCAAGCGGCTCATTGAAGGGTTTGCGTGTCCTCGCCGCGAGGTCAGTGGGGCCCGTCTTTGGGGCTGGGCCAAGGAGCGATTTAAAACACCGAAAAAATTCTTTTCACGATTTTTTGTTTTGAATTATTGTCCTCTTGTGTTTGTGGCTGAGGGCGGAAAAAATATTACGCCTGATAAGCTGCCGAAATCAGAGAGAGAGCCGCTGTTGGATCTTTGTGATGATGCGCTGCGCGCCGCCGTCGCTTATTACCGTCCGAAATGGGTGATCGGCATCGGGGCGTGGGCTGAGAAACGCGCGCGTTTGGCCTTGGGCGACAACGGTCCCAGGATTGGAACAATTCTGCACCCTTCCCCTGCCAGCCCGATGGCGAACCGGGGTTGGGCTCCGCAGGCGGAACAAGGTTTCGCTAAACTCGGCATACGTCTGTAGGATTTTTCAGCGATTGAGTTTAAGCAGCGATAGGCAGAGAAGGGTTTTTCGAGTTCTTGCCGAAACGACGCGAAATTAAGAACGAGACCGGGAATAGAACAGCCCATTGGACCGCGAGGATCAGATTCGCGCGAAGTTCTGGTCCCAAATATTCGGCCGCTTCCAAGCCGACTCCGGCGCGAAACGACAGCGGGCCGCCGATAAAGCCAAATACAATCGCAAGCAGCATCCGACGACCGACCCAGGCAAGAGAAGAGTCCAGCGTCGCCGCGAGGATCACGTAAAGCGCGGCGATCCAGGCGGGCGGCAGTAAACCGGTGCCGACGTAGCGATAGGCCCCAAAGGCAAGGGCGGCGCATTCGAGAGTGAATCCGAATGCGGCAATCGTGAGCAGGCGCCCGCACTCACGCCGGCGATTTTCTTTTCCGATGGTGCTGACATGTGCGGCCAGTAGCAGGATGGAGACGGCCGGTCCTAAGGCGAACCAGCCTTTTGCCGCTCCTAAAACGCAGGCGAACCAGCCGAGCTGGAAGCCGAGGTAATTGAGTATCGGCGAATAAGGGTTGACGGCGTTAACTCTTCGTTAGACTCTTGTAGTGAATGCGCTTGGGTGTTGCATCTTCCCCCATGCGCTGCTTGTAGTCCTTGTCGTAGGCACTGTAGTCGCCTTCGTACCAAACCACCTTGCTGTTGCCTTCAAAGGCGAGCATGTGCGTCGCGATGCGGTCGAGGAACCACCGGTCATGGGTGATGACCACGACGCAGCCGGCAAACGATACGATGGCTTCTTCCAACGCGCGCAGCGTATGGATGTCGAGATCGTTGGTCGGTTCGTCGAGCAGTAAGACGTTTCCGGGGTCTTTGAGCAGGCGGGCCAGATGCACGCGATTGCGTTCGCCGCCGGATAAGACGCCGACCTCGCGCTGTTGGTCCGATCCTGTGAAGTTGAAGCTCGCGACATAGCCGCGTGCCTTTACTTCGCGTTTGCCGAGGTGGATGGTGTCCGCACCGCCGGTGATCGATTCAAAGACCGTCTCATCCGGATTGAGGTCCGAACGTTCTTGGTCGACGTAGGCGAGCTTTACTGTCTCCCCGACATCAAAGGTCCCGGAATCCGGCTTTTGCTGGCCGGTGATCAGTCGGAAGAGAGTCGTTTTTCCCGCTCCGTTTGCTCCGATCACGCCAACGATGCCGCCGCGGGGCAGGGAAAAGTCGAGGTTCTCGAAAAGGAGTTTGTCATCGTAGGCTTTGGAGACGCCTTTGGCCTCGATAACCTTGTCGCCCAAGCGCGGTCCGGGCGGGATGTAGATTTCCAGCTCCTTGCCCTTGGCGTCCTGGTCTTGCTCAAGCATCTCTTCGTAGTTTTTGAGACGGGCCTTGCTCTTCGCTTGGCGCCCCTGAGTTCCGGCGGCGACCCAATCGGCTTCACGCGCGAGACTCTTGAGGTAGTTGCCCTTCTCTTTTTCCTTTTTGCGAAGCCATTCCTGTTTCTGGATCAGCCACTCCTCGTAGTTGCCCTTCCATGGAATGCCTTCCCCGTGATAAAGCTCGAGAATCCACGAGGTGACTTTGTCGAGGAAATAGCGGTCATGCGTGCAGACGATGACGGTTCCCTTGTAGGTTTTAAGAAAGTTTTCGAGCCATCCGACGGTTTCCGCATCGAGATGGTTCGTGGGTTCGTCGAGCAAAAGGATGTCGGGTTTTTGAAGGAGCAGCCGGCAGAGCGCGGCACGGCGCCGTTCACCGCCTGAGCACTCAGCGATCTTTTGGTCGCCCGGGGGGCAGCGCATCGCGTCCATCGCGACTTCAAGGGTGTGGTCGAGTTCCCACGCGCCGACGGCTTCGATTTTGTCCTGGAGCTTGCCTTGTTTGTCCAAGGCTTTTTCCATGGCGTCGGGATCCATGTCATCTGTAAACGAGTTTGAGATTGCCTCATACTCGTCCAGGAGGGCTTTCGTTTCGGCCACGCCTTCTTCGACAATTTCCTTCACGGTCTTGGAATTGTCGAGAGCGGGTTCCTGTTCAAGAAGCCCGATTGTGTAGCCCTTCGCCTGGGTGATTTCGCCCGTAAAATCCTGATCGATGCCGGCCATGATCTTGAGGAGCGTCGATTTTCCGGAGCCGTTGTCGCCGATGATGCCGATCTTGGCGCCGTAGAAGAAAGAGAGATTAATTTCTTTGAGCACGTGCTTCTTGGGGGGATACATCTTCCCGATGCCGTGCATTGTGTAAATGATTTTTTGTGTGTCGACTGTAGCCATGCGTAGAGAGTAGCTTAAGTAAGTGGGGCCTGACCCTCATTAGTTAAGAGGCCGCCTCCCGGGGGGACCGGGAGGCGGCTGGCTGCTTTGGGGGGTGATCCCAAAAACGACGTAACTAGTTGCGCATGTAAGAGACGACGTCTCCCTCTCCTTCCGCTTGCCGGATCAGGCGTTGGCAGTGGCGAACGGTCATGTGTGCACCGTAATATTCTCCGAGATAACGCTTCAGCAGCGGACCGGTCCAATGGTGGGCGTGAAAGCCTACCGATTGGGGTCCTTTGGAGAGATCTGCGACCAGGTATTCCATCTGCTGGTCGCTGAGGACCGGGGGGCGGCCCGGGCCTCGGCGCGGCTTTGCATTTGGTAATTCTTCCTTGGAAAATCGCTTCATCCAGTATTCGACCGCGCGTGGGCTTTGGCCCCAGATTGCGGCGGTTTTATGGAAGTTGAGTCCCTTGTCGGGAAGGGCTGATGAGCCCATGCGGGTTTCGAGGCGGGGCGCTCGCGCACGATATGCGCCATGCCAGATGATGCTGTCCGTTCCTGTCGTCCTGTTGTACTCCGAATCGCTCACAAAAGACCTCCTGTTTGGGATGCCAGGAGTGTATCACAAAGCGACTTAATGCGCAATGACTTTTGACGTTTTTGTGCCAAATAAAAGGCCTCCACGACGGAGGATTGACAAAATAAAGGATCCGAAAAACGTCTTAATGGGGCGACAATTCGCGACAGTATGCGACTAATTGCTGGAGGGATCGCGCGGTTGGCGCAGGTCGAGGTAGGCGAAGTAGGTGCGGAGGTAGAGCTTCCAGAACTCCGCGAACAGGCGCCCGCCTATTCTTTTCCATGCGGGCATCACCGCCTCACGATCGGAAGGCGGGGGGGAAGCAAGGTGCAGCGCAACGCCGGGTTCATCCGAGAACACGAGATAACCTTCCGCGTGAGTGCGCTCCATCAGTCGGCGGACGGGAGGTACCGCGTATTTGAACGGTCCTAGAGGGGACTTGTGGAACTCGGTCAGTCGCCATCCTTCTTCGACTGTTTCAATAAATAGTTTTAGAGATGTTTTAGAACCGTCTCGTGTGACGACCATATAGTCGAGATCACTGCTTGGTCCGGGCGTGCCCGTTGCGTAGCTTCCGAGCAGAACAACCGCAACAACTTCCTTTTCGTACGCGACCTGTTTGTTCGTTGCTTTGATCGCGTGGAGAACGACGGACCGGAACGTTTGCTGGACCTTGGTGGTCATCGTACGTCCGTATTTAAGTTTTGCATCGACCGCATCGTCATCCAGCATCGCGTCGATATGAGCGATGAGATGCGTGGCCTCGATGCGCGGGGTATCGTAGAAAACTTGAAATATTTGTTTGCGGAAATAACTGGGCCGACCGGAGGGTGCGACGCGCTTGACACGCGCGATGTAGCGCACAAACGCCGCGCGCGACGCGGGGTCCTGAGGATAATAACGGTCCCAAATCCGGAGGGCGGCTTCTTCCACCGCGCGGCGGTCCGAGACCTGAGGGCCGAGGGGCCGCATCAAGCCGGTGTAGGCTTCGGCGCGCCAATGAAGCATGAGTCCGGTAAGATCGGTGACCGACGGGGTGGTTAACGCGTCGTTTTCTTTCTGCCACTTAGCGATTTTGGTGCGAAGGCCGCTGGCACGATGTCCGAAGAAGAAATTGATCGACTCTAATTGCAGGGAGTGATATCTCCACGATGCGCGCATATTGTTTGCAATCCAATATTTGAAGTCCCACCATAGGAATGATACGCGAGCGGCGGTGCGGAAGGACAATTCAAACAAACGTGCATAGAGATCGTGGGCCGCGCCTGACCAGCGATCGGCGGAGCGATTCGCGGTCAGCGCTTTTTCCACCCCCGCATAGGGACTTAAGACGCGGTACGGCATGTTGCCGGGTTTTTCATAAACCTTGAAAATAAGTCCTGCGTGGCTGGGCAGGGCGTATTGAAACGCACCCAGCTCTTCGGTGCGGCCCATTTTTTCCCAGATCTCGGCGAGGCGTTCAACGAATCGCGCGCGCGAAGATTGGGCGCCGTCTTCAGAGATGACGTGAAAGTCCATATCCGAATCCGACCGGGCGGTGCGCGTCACGTAGCTGCCCAGCAGGGAGATCCCGATCAGGCGTTTGCCGGGAGCCAGGGTTGTATTAATTTCAGTCACGGCTCGAGACACCGCGATTTTGAGGGTTTTGATCATTTTCTTTTGCTCGCGAAACGAAAGTAAATGACTGCCTTGACCTTGCAATCTCCACCGGCGTTCATCGAAGAAGTCCGCGAGTTCCGCGTTTGGCACCGTCGAGGCGTCCTGCAATATGCCAAACAGAGCTTTTTTGAGCTGGCTGGGTATTTTTGCTCGCGGCGAAGCCAGTGCGACGAGGACATAGTCCTTCCAGGCTTGCTGGGTGAGGGCGTCGACATCGAAAAATTTATTAAAAAGAGCGTTGGAGTCGTTTACCAATGCCTCTCGATTGAGTATGTCGAGTCCCAAAGGGTAGATGCGGCCCGCCAGTCCTTTTGTTCGCGCCTCAATATAGAGGCCTGTTTGATTTTCTACGGCGCTGGGTGTTGCGCGTACGGCGTCTCGAGCGTCTTGGAGGATCTGGTACTGCTTGCGTAGCCGGTTTCCAAGGTAAAAGTTCGCGACTGAGAGCTGGAGCTTCTTGTACCTGAGATAGGATCGAAACCGTTTTTTATCCGCGGGCACGATGCGGATCGGTTCGCTGTCCTGTCGCTTAGGAGTGTTGTCCCATAACGTGTTAGGAGCATCCTCTTGGGAGAAAATTTCGAGCTGGTGGCGTGCGCTCCGCCGTTTGCGGCCTTCCGGGGAATTTTCAGAGAGTGTGGCGGGAAGATCATCATCGGCGGCATTAAGGGCATGGCCCGACACGCGCGCGAGTTTTTTCTGGCCACGGTGAATCTCTTGAGCGGCTTCGTTCACGGTGGCAGGGGCTGCTGGAGCGAAACGTTGAATTGCCAGCGCAGCGGATGAGCTCTCCGGCAGCGGCAGGGTTTCGCCTAAGACCGGCAGGGTTCCTAAAAGGGAAGGAGCCTGAGTGAGGGCTCCTTGAAAATTGTCGGCAACGGAAAGGGTGAGGGGATTGATTCCTGAAACAGGGGAACCGGAAGCGACGCTCCGATTAGCGGGCCCCCGGGTCATACCGGGATTGGCGAAAATCGGCGGCGGAGATACGATTAGGAGGGCGATAAAACAACTCGCTACTCTTTGCATCGACTTCATTATATCAAAGGTGCCGGGCTTTAGATTGGGCGGTTTGGTAACAATTTTAAGGCCAAATGGCCTAGGCCTATTCTGAGGCTTCTACGGTTCGTGATTGCAGGGTCGCCCCCGGAATGGGAATCAGGGAATCGAGAATGGGTTTCAGGGATTGTTTAACTTGGAAATGATGCGCCCGCGCCGGAAGCGCGGGCGTCATCAGCATCAGCAGCATGAGTGTGGTGCGGATCAGGGAAAAACTCCGAGTTCGAGATAGGAGCTCGCAACCTTGTTAATCGCATTGACGTAGGCGGCCGTGCGCAGGTTCGGGATTCGGGAATCCTTCTTCATTCCATCGCGAATTTGGTTGTACGACATGATCATTGTGTCTTCAAGGCCTGAGTTTACAAGGGTTTTTTCATCCGCGCCTTTGGCGATAGCTTTGCGTTCTTCGGCGGAGAATGATTTGCCGGTACTGGTCTCAAGGGCCTGTAGGATTCTGCTGTAGGTGGAATCCCGGTAGCGACGGTCCATGCGGCCGAAGGAAACATGGGACAGGTTTTTGAGCCATTCGAAATAAGAGACTGTGACACCGCCGGCATTGAGGTACATGTCCGGAATGATGAGGGCGCCCTTTTTTTCAAGAATTTTCTCGGCCGCATAAGTGGTCGGACCGTTGGCGCCTTCGGCGATGATTTTCGCCTTAATCCGGGGGGCGTTTTTGATGTCGATCGTATTTTCCAACGCGGCAGGAATGAGAATATCGCAGTCCATTTCAATGAGCGCATTGCCGTCTGCGATCGCCTTGGCCCCGGGGTATCCGACGATACCGCCGCTTTCCTTTCGGAATTCGTCGAGTTTCATGATGTCGATGCCGTTGGGATCGTAAACGCCGCCGTTCCACTCGGCGACGCCGATGATCTTTGCGCCGCCTTCCATGCAGAATTTTGCGGCATGAAAACCCACGTTGCCAAATCCCTGCACAATGATGCGTTTGCCTTCAAGTCCGGGTTCGAGGCCGAGTGCTTTCATGTCCTCAGCATGGCAGCAGGCTACGCGTAGTCCGAAAAAGAGCCCGCGACCGGTGGCTTCTACGCGGCCGTCAATTCCGCCTTGGGAAACCGGTTTCCCCGTCACGCATCCGAGGGCGTCTATGTTGCCCTGGTTCATTAATTGGTAGGTGTCAGCGATCCAGGCCATCTCCTTGGACCCCGTTCCATAATCGGGAGCGGGAACATCGACTGCGGGGCCGATGCAGTTTCGTTTTACAAGCTCAGCGGTGTAGCGCCGCGTAATGCGCTCGAGTTCATCTTCCGTATAGTTTTTTCGGTCAATCTTGATGGCGCCCTTGGCGCCCCCGAAGGGCACGTCCACGATCGCGCATTTGAATGTCATGAGGGCGGCTAGTGCTGAGACTTCTTCCTGATCCGCCTGGGGGGCGAAACGGATGCCGCCCTTCGCCGGGAGTTTGTGGTGGCTGTGTTCAACGCGCCATGCTTCGATCACTTCCCAGCCGCGGGAGGTTTTTGTAGGAAACTGGATGTACAGGACGTTGTTGCAGGCCTTAATCTGATCCAGGAGGCCCTTGGGGTGGTCCGTGTAGGTCGCCGCTTCGTCAAATGCGGCCATGACATTTTCAAAAAAACTGCGCGCGGGTTCTGATCCTGACTTGGTATTTGCATGAGTTGAATTGGCGGCCGCTTTTACATTCATGACGTTCTCCTAGGGAATCTCCCTGTAAGGACTATACTCCAGAATGGGTTGGAAGTTCTACTGATTCAGATCAACTTGTGAATAAGAGTTGTGAGATCGTCGTAATGACGTTCTTCTTTAGGAAAGAATGATTTAGAATAAATCGGAATTTTATAGGAATGGCCGGGTGTTAAAAGATTCATTCAAACGAGACGAACTCGTTGTATTCGCATCCGCATTGGCGGCGGCGAGTGTCTACATCTTTACGCTAGGACATACGGCGGTCGGCACATTGGGGGATTCTCTTGAGGTGGTCGCCGCAGCGTCCGTTTGGGGTATTCCGCACGCGCCTGGATACCCCTTTTATATCGCCTTGTGTCACCTGTTTACGAAGCTGCCGTTGCTTTCGGACGCAGGGGCGGTGCATCTTTTGCATGCGCTCGTTTTGGCGGCCTCAACAGGGTTGATCGCCCATCTGGTCCTAAAGGAGACCGACAGCCCCGCGGCTGCTTGGACCGGCGCATTGATGTTTGCCTTTTCCCGCTATGTTTGGCTCAAGGGTGTGAGTGCGGATGCCTTGACCCTGAGCGTGTTGTTCGCGCTGCTGCTGCTAGTTTTAATCGGTTCGGACAGACCGCGTTCCGCGCTCGCGGCGGCCTTTTTGTTCGGTCTCGCGTTTTCGCATCACCAAACTATTGTGCTCGCCTTGCCGGCCCTAGCCGTCCGTTTGTCGCGTCGACCGGGCTGGCGCGATCCCGGATTTATCGGGCGGTGCGCGGTCATTTCCATTTTCGGTGTTGTGATTGGATATGCGTTGGTCTATCCACGGGCGTTGGTCGGTCCACCGGTGAGTTGGGGGAATGTCTCGGATCTAGAGAGTCTGTATCGCCTGTTTGTGCGAGCTGATTTCGGGGGCATGGGGTCTATTTCGGATGCTGCCTTGGGCGGCGCGGTGCTCACGCCCGCTAAGCGGCTTATCAACGTGGAATTGTTTTTTACGACGTCCTGGTCGTTTTTTACCCCGCTAGGCATCGCGTTGTCGTTGTTGGGATTAGTTTCGGCGTTAAAGCGACGAACGAATTTGGGATGGACGCTTTTGATGTGGCTGGTGATAGCCGGGCCGGTGTATCTGTATTACCTTGGTCTTCCGCCCTCGCGTGCTTCGGATCAGAGCCATGTCTATCGTTTTTTTCTTCTTCCGCAGGCTGCGATTGGAATTGCCATCGGCTTGGGCGCGGCGCGCGCGCTTGAATTTTTACCGCGTGGAGCGTGGGTATTGGCGTTATTGCCTCTATGGCCGCTCGCCGCGCATGCACACGCGGTCTCCCGTCGTCATGTGGGTGTGAGCGAGCAGTATCTCGTAGACCTGGTTCGGTTTACCCCTGAGAATTCAATTCTCATTGTTTCCGGCGATCCGAATTATTTTGGCTGCGACTATATCGAGCATTCTCTTAGGCGAATGGCCGGGCGCGTGTGCATCGATCCTAAGAAAACCTCCTTTCCTTGGTATTCCCGCCAGCTTTCGAAACGGCCCAACGGATTTTTGATTCCGGCGGATGTGCGGGGCAAGCTGCACTTTCGCAGTCTGAAAAGGCTGATGGCAGCGGCGCTGGATACGGGCCGGCCGGTTTTTCTGCTTGGGGATTATTTGCGCCGTCGCCCCGAAATCATGGAGGGACTGTTTTTTCATCCGCGCGGGCTGCTGATGAATGTCGCCCGGAATGCACCCTCGGTCCCGCGTCCCACTCTAATTCGGTCTACGGAGCAGTTGTGGGCGCTCGGCCACGCCTCCGGCTCCGGCACCCTCGACGCTCTTGAGGGTTCGATGGAGCTTACCCTCGCTAAGAGTTATGCGGTGCAGTTGACCCATCTGGCGCTGTTTCGCCAAGGGCTGGGAGATGAGCGTGGGGCACGGCGGCTGCACCGGCGTGCGCAGCTGCTGTTTGCCGGGCGTTTGCCCCAATTGCGTTCGAAGAAATAACCGTTTACGCGCGGCGTAAATGCCAGGCCTTCGGCTGCAGGAACGCTGAAATGCCATGCACTGATAACGTGCAGCCCATACCCGAATGTCCGCGTCCCGACCATGGAAGATTCGGGCTGACCCGGTCGCAGCAATTCCAATAAACCGACCCGGCATCCATCTCCGCGAGAACCTTCTTTGCATGCGGTAGATTTTTCGAATAAACGCCGGCGGTGAGTCCGTATTCGGTGTCCTTCATCAGGCGGATTGCTTCGACGTCGCTGGAGACCTTTTGAATCCCGATCAGCGGACCGAAGGTTTCCTCACGCATCACGTTCATCTTATGCGTGCAGTGGGTCAGTACAGTCGGTTCAAAATAATTGCCTTTTGTATTTGTTAACCGGCGACCCCCTGTGATCAGGGATGCCCCTTTTCGAACGGCGTCTTTCGCCTGATTTTCAAGGAAGGCGAGGCGTTGCGGGCGCGTCAGCGGCCCGATATAGGTTTTGGGATCGAGCGGATCGCCGACTTTAAATCCTCGCACCGTTTCGACGAAAGCTTCGATGAAGCGATGGTAAACCTTTTTGTGAACATAGATCCGTTCAACCGCGCAGCAGCTTTGTCCTGTATTGTAAAACGCACCATCGGCAAGCCCGGCCGCCGCGATGGCGGGGTCGGCGTCGTCCATGACATAGGCCGGGTCTTTTCCTCCGAGTTCGAGTTGAACCCGGGTGAGACGTTTTGATGCGGATTGGGCGATTTTGGAGCCGGTTGCATACGAGCCTGTAAAGAAAATTCCACCGAGCGGTCGTTCAATAAGCGCCGCGCCCACACGCCCGTCCCCAATGATGGGGATGAATACATTTTTAGGAACGCCGGCTTTGTGAAGAAGGTTCGCAATTTTGATCCCCGTTAGCGTTGAGAATTCCGAGGGCTTGTAAAGCACGGCGTTGCCGGTCAGCAGTGCCGGGACAAAAACGTTCGCCCCCACAAAATAGGGATAGTTCCAGGCGGAGATATTAGCGACAAGCCCCAGTGGATCGTAAGAAATCGTTTCTGTGACGGTTGAGTCTTTGTAGGGCGTTTCATCGGAGAGTACGCGTTCTGCGTGGTCGACAAAGAATCGAATCCGCCCTCCGACAGTGCCGACTTCGCCGAGGGCTTGGCTGATGGGTTTTCCTGTTTCCAGTGAAAGTAGTTTTGCGAGTGGTTGCTTCTGCGCCTTGAGAAGGTTGTCGAATTTTAAGAGTGCCGTCCGTCGAATCCTGAAGGGGGTTTTCGCCCATGCCGTTTGTGCGTGTTTTGCGCGGCGGATTTTCAGCTCGATTGATGCCTGCGAATCCATGGGAACTTTTCGTATTAGTTTGTTCGTCGCTGGATTAACGACGCGAATGGTCCGGCTCATCCGAGTGCTTCCTCAAAAATCCCGCGAAAATCCTGTTCGGTAATTTTT
Source organism: Elusimicrobiota bacterium (assembly GCA_002401485.1). GTDB lineage: Bacteria > Elusimicrobiota > Elusimicrobia > UBA1565 > UBA1565 > UBA1565. Next base: position 33,361 of record NVTF01000063.1, read on the forward strand.
TTGGGATTGAGAGGTGTGCAAACGTCCTTGGCCGCTACGGCTGCGAGACGTTCCAGATGTTCGGGATTCACTCCGGCTGCAGAGAGATAGTTCGGGATTCCTATTTCCGCTCGCAGGTTTTCGATCCAGGCGATAATGTTGCGGTTGGGGGCGCCGGCCGCGTCAGCGAGACGATCGAATCCGCCGACGCAGGCATCCTCGTTAAAGCGCATCACGAAGGGAATCATGATCGCATTCGCGAGGCCGTGGTGCATATCCGCCACCGTCGAGAGAGCATGCGCGCAGGAGTGAACGGCGCCGAGTCCTTTTTGGAATGCGACCGCTCCCATTAGGGCGGCATTGAGCATTCCTTGGCGGGCGTCCAGATCCTGCGGGGACTCGCACGATGTTTTCAAATGTTGGGACGCCAGGCGGAGGCCTTCCAATGCGATTCCGTCGCACATCGGGTTTTTTTCCGCCGGTGTGAGAAAGGCTTCGACGCAGTGAGTGAGGGCGTCCATCCCCGTGGCCGCCGTGATTTTTGCGGGCAGCCCTACAAGCAGTTCGGGGTCGGCGATCACGGTTTTCGGCAATAAAGACGGGGACCACAAGATGCGTTTACGGTGGGAATCGTTTTCGGAAATGACCGTGGATCGGCCAACCTCGCTTCCGGTGCCGGCCGTTGTCGGGAGCGCGATAATGGTTGGCAGCGGGCCTTCAATCGCTTTCGCGGGTTCGGCGTCGATCGCGTAATCGAACAGGGAGCCGTCATTGCCGGCGACAATCGCGAGCGCCTTCGCGACGTCAATCGGCGCGCCGCCGCCAACGGCGATGATCGAGTCGGCCTTGGCGGCTCGGTATGCGCTGAGCGCCGCCTGAACCTGGGATTCATCCGGGTTTCCGCCCATTTGGGAGAAAACAGGAATGCCGCCCGCTAGTTTTGCCAGGTCCGCAACAAACGGCTGCGCTGCGACGCCCCGGTCGGTGACCAGCAGTGGCCGTTTGAGGCCGAGAGATTCAATGAAAGAAGGAAGGAGTTTTCGTGCTCCCGCTCCGACGCGAATGTCGGTAGGAAAAGAATATGCGTCAATAATGGGGTCGTTCATTTAGTTATTAAAGTTGTTTGCAGAATTGAATGCAATAATTTCAACAACTCAACAACTCAACGAACGGCCCCAATCGTCCAATTTCGGACTTTAGATAATAAAGCAGTCGATAAGAAATAAAGCGAGCATGCCGCTTGCGATCAGGACGCGTCCGATGGAAGAGGCGAGCAGGCCGAGTCCGGCACCGAGGCCCGCCTTCGCCGCTTGCGCCAAGGTCTTGCGGGGTCCAACGAGTTCCAAGACAATGGCGCCAATGACGGCGCCTGCGAGAACCCCGGGGATGCCTCCCACAACTCCGACTACGGCCCCGATTCCAGCGCCCGCCACACCCCAATAACTCGCACCCATGGCTTTTGCGCCGCCCAAGGAACAGGCGAGGTCTACGAGCACCGCGAGTGCGGCTGCCAGTCCGAGCGCGGCGAGTGTCCACCAGGAAAGAAATGTCGGTAGAAAAATTTTATGCAGGACCGCGGCGATGAGCATGAGCGGAGGACCGGGAAGGGCGGGAATCACGGTTCCCGCAAACCCGGCAAGAAAGAGAATCGCGGTCAGAATCCAAATGATTGTCTCCATCATTATTCCACTAGGTGTTGCTTGTTTTGGGTTGCGAGAATAACGCGCCAAAAAGGCCGCCGGCCATTGCGCCGAAGGCCATGCCGAACGGGCCGCCGAGAAGGAACCCGATTACGGCGCCGCCGATCATGGACGCGCCGGTTCTCACAACTGGACTTTTGGTGAAATTTTTGAGGCCGCTCAGCATGCCCGCTTCTTGGGGTGTGTCAACGCGGCGGTCTGCGGTCAGAGGGACTTCTGTTCCTGGTCTGCGTTTGACACGGGGTCTGAAGTCGGCGGCGGGGTTGCCGGTGGGGTCCACCTCTTCTCCCTCTCCGAGGACAATAACAGGAAGGACGTCTCCTTCCCCTGTTTCTACACCGCTCTGATTTTTCCTCGTGCTGTCGAAGAGGCTCGCGTTCACGCTGGCGCCTTCATCGTTCAAGGATCCAATACCGGAAAAGTTATTGGCCAGGAATTCCAGCTGAACCTGGGCGTCGGCGCTTTCACCTTTGTGTGCTGCAACGGTTTGAGAGCGGACGTATGCAAACAGGGCTTCTTTCTGAGCGGATGTTATTTTGGAATCCCCAAGCATGCGTGCGACACGGTCCCGAGTTTCCTGCGGAGCCATGTATTTCAAGTACGCGAGATCCATGGCACTGAGTTCATTGGTGGGTTCTTGAATCCATTCAAGGGCGTATCCGTCCTCGCTAAAATCATGTTCCACGTCCCCGCGAATCACTCCGGTGGATTGCCAGTATGAGACTAAATCTTCATAGAGGGGAGCATTTGTTCTTCGGAGCGCGTCCATCAGCCAGGCCTTTCTGGGTTGAAGGCGGCGCAGTGAGGCCTCCTCGTTGCCAAGCAGCGGGGAGCCGTTTGCGTTTTCCCTTGTGACCAGAGAGACATTGATTGGCTGGCTTCGTTCCCATTTGATTGAAAGGCCCCGTCCGCATTGATAGAGGGCGCCCGTGCGACAGGCCGCCGCGCTGATATCGGTGGGTTCTTCATCCGTCGTTGAAGCGACCGCGAGCGGGATGCCAGCGACACCCTTCGGGTAGATTTTAAGTTTGAATGCGGCCGGAGCGGCGGTCACTGCAAGCAGATCAATGGTTTGCCCTGTCACCACCATATCAAAGGTGTAGAGAGGGACTTCGGAGGTCTGTTCCGTGTTTTCGGCAGCGGCATATTTTTGATCGAAATCGGAGCGGCGGGCATAAAAATTCCCATCCGGGGTCGAAATCGGTACCCAATCCTCAAACGTTTGTGCTGGATTACCTCCGCCTGCGGCGAGTGGCGGGACAGTGGTGAGAATGAGAGAGAAGCAGAGCAGTGTCCTTATAGAGATCATGACAACCACCTCGGGAACTGGGGTGCGGTTTTCCTATAGCTAGCATACCCGGGGCTTGGCCCGTGCGCAATAGGTTTTTGATAGACTTGGACCCATGACGGAGACCTCGGAAAAACCGCTGATTCTGGTCGTCGAGGACCAAGCGAATCATCGAAAGGTGCTTAAGGGATTTTTGGAATCCAAGGGCTGGCGAACCGCATTGGCTAAAGATGCGGGGGAGGCTTTAAAAGCGCTTAAAAAGAAAGAAAAACCTACGGTTGTCTTGACCGATTTGAAGATGCCCGGGACCGATGGCATCGAATTGCTGCGACAACTCAAAGGCTCTTTTGCGAGTCTGCCGGTGATCCTAATGACCGCGTACGGGACAGTTGAGAGCGCGGTTGAGGCGATGAAGTTGGGCGCCTCTGATTTTCTCGCCAAACCCTTGGACTTCGAGGAGCTCGAACGCGTCGTTAAAAAGACGCTTGATTCCGCGACGCGTGAAGGCGATGAGTGGGTTTCCGAGTGCGGCGAAGGCGAACACCCCCTGATCGGTACCAGCGCGGTGATGAAAGCGGTGTACACCTTAATCGCGAAAGCCGGTCCCTCCGACGCGTCGGTGCTCGTCCTTGGTGAGACCGGCACCGGCAAGGAACTGGTCGCCGCGGCGGTGCATGCGGCGAGCGCGCGCAGGGAAAAACCGTTTATTAAGGTGCACTGCGGCGCAATTCCCGAAGATTTATTGGAGGCGGAGCTCTTCGGATACGAAAAGGGCGCCTTCACGGGCGCGGTACGGGAAAAGCCCGGAAAGTTTGAGCTGGCGGACGGGGGCACAGTGTTTCTGGATGAAGTGGGCGACATGTCCGCTGCGATGCAGGTGAAGCTGCTGCGGGTTTTGCAGAGCGGGGAATTTGATCGCGTGGGCGGTACGGGAACCTTAAAGGTTGATGTTCGCGTGGTTTCCGCGACCAACGTTGACCTTGAGAAGGCTGTCGCAGACAAGAGATTTCGCGAAGACCTTTTTTACCGTTTGAATATTGTCCCGATTTCTCTTCCGCCCTTGCGGGATCGGTGCGACGATATTCCTGAGCTCGTCAATTTTTTACTCCAACGCCTGGCGGCCAAGAACGGGAAGGCGGTTCCTTCTATAGAGAGCGCTGCCGTTGAGGCTTTAACAAACGCGCCGTGGCCGGGAAATGTCCGCCAATTGGAAAACCTGCTCGAGCGGGCGCTGGTGCTGCTTGACGGCGATACCGTGAGGCGCGAAGACCTGCCGCTCAAAACACTATAATCCGTCCTATGTCTAGAAAAATACCCGCTTCCGGAATCAACCTCTTCCAGCTCATTTATCAATTCCTTGCGGAATACGAGAAAAATTCCGGACAAAAGGCGCTGAATCTATCGCTGGGAAATCCAGATACGGTTCCGACGAGCGCGATTCTCGAACTGCAGGGACGTTTCGCGGCTGATCCGACCTTCGAATACCATACGTACGCCGAAGACAATAATCTCAACGGGTTCGCCGAACGCATGGTGGAGCTTCACGGACGGATTCGTGTGGAGGATTATCCCCATTTGCGCGTTCAGCCGATACCGGGTATTAAAACAGCGGGAGCGCTGGTGCCGTTGGCATGTGGTCTTCATTTGCCCGACCGCAGTAATCGTGATTCCTTCAAAATCGTCTCCAATCTTCCCGCTTACGACGTCATTGGAACGTGGGGAGAGTCGTATCTAGGGAGTGAACGAATTGCCTGGCCGTTGGTGACCGGCGACGGTATGCGTTTGAATTTGGATCGTTTGGACAAGGCGCTCAAAGAAAAGGGCCTCGACCGCGTCGACTTGGTGTACGTCATTCGGCCGGGCAATCCCGCCGCCGTCGGCAGCAGCGCCGGTGAATGGAAACGCCTCATTGAGTGGTGCATCGCTAAGGACGTACGCCTGGTTAACGATGGGGCTTATGCGGGACTTTGTACACCCGAGCAGCACACCTCGCTCGCCGAAGTCGCCAAGGATTATGAAGAGTTGGAATGGCTCGAAATGTTTTCGGTTAGCAAATCCTACAGCGATCCGGGGGCCAGGCTTGGGGCGGTAGTGGGGTCCAATGATTTTGTCGCGGACTTAGTGCTTGTGAAGGGAAATACCGAATCGGGTCCGGTTCCTCACGTGATGGCCGCCTACGGGGAGTTTTTTAAGGACGGGGCGGCCGCGAAAGCCGCGCTGGACGATACCCGGATCCTTTATGAAAAACGGGTCGAATACGTTGTTGGGAAGTTCAAAGAAACAGGACTTCAGCAGGCATGCGAAACGAGCGCGGGTTTCTTTACTTTATGGAAGGTCCCGAAGAAGGCGTTCGGTAAAGAAGTCGGAGAACCCGCCCACGAGGCGTTTAATCGGCTCGTCATTGAGGAAACGGGGATCGTGGGCGTGCATTTCCGTGGTCCCGGAGCGAACGGGGAAGGCGAATCCTTCATTCGATACGCGGTATGCGACGACGTGTTGTCACCGGAATTCCAAAAGCGATTTGAAGAAGGTCTCAAGCGCATGGCGCCGGAGTATTAAGTATGGAAACCCTGCACATCAATCCGATGACGCTTGATTTGTCCTGGCAGGACCCGGAAGACAATCTCTCGCGCATTGCTTCCCAAATTAAAATGCGCCTTAAAAAAAATTCCGACATCAAGCCCAACGAGCAATTATTTCTGTTCCCCGAGCTGACCTTGACCGGGTTTGTGACCGAGACCCCGGCCTCGTATGCCGTCGAGCCGCCCCACGCCCATATCTCCGCCCTGCGAGCGATTGCGAAGGAACACAACACTGCAATCGCCGCTGGATTTCCGGAAGCGAATCCGGATGATGAGAATAGGCCGTTTAACACGATGCTGCTCATTGGAGCCGACGGTGAAGTCGTCGCGCGGTATCGCAAGATGCACCTTTTTACGTGGGGAGAAAATTCGGAGGACAAGTGTTATTCCGCCGGCAATGAGGGCGTCACGGCCGTGTATCGCGGCTGGAAAATCGGTTTTGGAACCTGTTTCGATATTCGTTTTCCGCGCTTGTTTCACGGCTACGCGTCTGAATCCGTTGATTTGCTGCTCGTGTCCGCGTGCTGGATCGGGGGACCGCACAAGACGTATCAATTTAAAACGATCAACTCCTCCCACGCGATTTTATCGCAGGCGTACGTGGCGGCGGTGAATCGATGCGGCCGTGATCCGTTTTTCCATTATGATGGCGGCGAATATGTCTTCTCACCTTTCGGAGAAGACCTGTACGCGAAAGTTCCATGCAAACTCGATCCGGCCGAACTTGAAGGCGCTCGTAAGCTCGTTGTGAGACCCTCGGATCGGGACGACTATCCGGTGCGCGCGGTCTGATGGCATACGACATCGCCTGCCCTTCGTGCGGAGCGGCTGCGACGATTCGGTCCCCCTTTGCAAAAATGTCGGTCTGCACCCAGTGCTCCAGCACATTGTGGCTGGAAAAAACCGGGGTTGCGGTCGGGCCCAAGATGTCGGCCCCGGCTCCTTCGATTTCAGGTCTCTTCCTGGGGGCTGAAGGGAAATTGCGGGAGTCCTCCTTTCGTGTTGTCGGTCGAGTTCGGTACAAATACGAACGCGGGTTTTGGGACGAATGGCTTCTTCTCAAAGACGGGGATAAAGCGATGTGGCTCAGTGAGGACGAGGGTGATCTTACCCTGGAGAAGAACTACTCCTTTAAAGGGGACGTCCCGAAATTCGAAGAGACGAAGGTTGAACATCTTTACAAATTATCCGGCCATCCTTTTTTCGTCGAAGAACGGGGAGTGGCTGTTTGCGAGAGCGGGGAGGGGGAACTTCCTTTTACCATCGAGCCGGGTGAGAAGGTTCCTTATCTGGAAGGCCGAATCGATAAACGCCCGGCAACTCTCGAATATGATGAGGATAAACCGCGGCTGTTTTTAGGGTCTTATGTGTCGATGGAACAGCTTTCCATTGATCCGGATTCGAAGCTCTCGGCTCCCGCCAGTGCGGTCAAAGGCCCTCGCGATGCCGTCAAACTCGATTGCCCCGGCTGCGGCGGAACATTAGAGCTTCGATGCGGTGAAAAAACAGAATCGATCGTCTGCGAATACTGCCAATCACAAATCGATACGCGTGAAGGCAAATATCGGATTCTCGGAAAAATTCTTCGTGCGGGACCACGTACGGGGACGCTGAGGCTGGGTATGAAGGGAACCCTGCGCGGAACGGAATGGGAAATTGTCGGCCGTTTGCGCTACCGGGATACAACGCCGTGAATTGTTCGCATTGTAAAATTCCGCTGCGCGCCTACCGGGTATCCGGAAAAGAGATCGATCTATGCAATAAGTGCGGCGGGGCGTATTACGATCAAGGTGAATTGGGTATCCCGGTTATCGTCAAGGATCTTAAGCCCGCTAAGATCAATTGTCCGCGTTGCGGCTTGCGCATGTATATCGGTCATTTCGGAGGGAAGCAGGGTCCGGAACTTGATTACTGCACCAATTGCGGCGGCGTGTGGGCGGATAAAGGCGAGCTCAATAAAATTCAAAAGACGGACTCCTTTGCGGGCCCCGCAGCCGCGTCTGCGGCGGCGGCGGCATTTACCGGGCGTTCCGAGGGCAGCAAGACTTCCGAAAAAACTTCGCCGCGACCGGCCGCCGAGAGGATCGGGAAGTCCGCTCATAAGCCGCCTCCCTACGGCCCGTGGACGGAGTATTGGGACGAATTTTTGCTCTACAATCCAGAAAAGGGTTTTGCGTGGCTGGTGGCGGAAGGGGGGCATTACACGCTCGAACGAACAACGAATATCCGGCCTATAGGCCTGAGCAGCACGCTTTCCCAGAAACGCACCGTCGATTTTGGAGGACAGGATTTCCAGATTTATGATCGAGGGACTGCCGTTCTCGATGAGGCGGAAGGGGAGACTCCTTGGATTGCAAAACCCGGGGACAAATTCGCTTCCACGGAATTGATCGCTCCGCCGAGGATGGTCACGATTGAAAAATCCAAGGGGGAAGTGGAGCATTTCCTAGGGGAATACATAGAACCGTTGGAGGTCTGGAAAGGGTTTAAGCTCTCCGGCGCACCGCCTGAGCGATCGTGGGTGCATGGGGCGCAGAAGTTTTTGGAAAGTGATTTTGTTCGTCAATCGAAGGGCTGGACGTTGGGTTTCGCGTTAATCTTCGCCGGTCTATTCGGCACCGCCCTGCTGCACACGCAAACGATGACCGCGCTGACGCAAGCGATGGCGCCTCGTTTCCCCGAACCCGTTGAAACCAAGACCTTTGTCATTGAGAAAGCAAATACCGTTTGCCGCATTAACACGACGGCGACTCTCAGCAACCAATGGTTGTGGCTTGGAATCGACATACTTGCTGAGGATGGCGCCTTCGCGGGTGAAATCTCCGTGCAAATGGAGGAGTACCACGGGGTGGAAGGCGGCTATAGCTGGCGTGAAGGTAAAAACCACACGTCGGCCATTTTTGTGATTAAGGATCCGGGAACCTACCGCCTCCGCATCATCGGGGAAGGCGGGAGCGGTCAGGGGGGAAACAGTTTTAATCCGGCGTTTCAAGTGGAAGTGTTGACGGACTATGTTCCTTGGCGATTTTATTTGATCGGGTTGTTTTTTACGGTGTTTGCGGTCTGGTGGATGTACGATCACTCCTGGGGTTTCGAACGCAAGCGCTGGGGCGAGGTGATTGAGGAAGAGGACGATGACGATTAAATCCGCGTTGTGGATCGCGTTTCTCGCCGGGATGCTGGTCGCTGCCGCGCTCGGCACGCGTTACGGCATTGGCTTGCCGAGTGTAAAGAAGGAGGCGGTCAGCGCGCGCGAAGGAAGTACACACGGCCGGTCGCATCGGCGTTCAGGACGATTTTTTCTGTATCGATCCGGGAAATGACCCGGTAGGAGGTCTTATGATTACACAGGATACATGGGCGCATATCGTAAGCAGCGTGTTGTATGCGTTCCTCGGAATGGGGATGTTTTTTATCGCGTATTGGCTGCTCGATAAAATCACGCCGTTTTCACTGAATAAAGAGCTGGCCGACGAACATAATACCGCCATCGGCATTGTCGTCGGTTCGATGATGGTCGGCCTCGGTATTATTATCGGCGCTGCGATACACGGCTAACGCGGAGATTCTTATGCGGTCCAAGCGTCGTTTATTGCTGGCATCGGTGTTTGTCGCGGCCAATTGCGGTCTCGTATATGAACTCCTTGCCGGCGCGTTGTCGAGTTATTTGCTCGGGGATTCGATCACTCAATTTTCTCTCGTGATCGGTGTTTTCCTCAGTGCAATGGGGCTTGGCGCTTGGTTGTCCAAATTCATTGAACGCCGCTTGCTGCGCGCCTTTATTCTCCTCGAGGCCGCCGTCGGCGTGGTGGGGGGATTTTCCGCAGTCGCACTGTACGCAGCGTTTACCTACGCGGATGTGTATACTCCCTATTTGTTCCTCGTGGGCGGCACGGTGGGAGTCCTAGTCGGTGCTGAAATTCCGCTCTTAATTCGAATTCTTAAGGATGACGGTCCGCTTAAGGCGACGATTTCCGATGTTTTCGCCGTCGATTATGCCGGGGCACTCGCCGCGTCTCTGCTGTTTCCCATTCTCCTGGTTCCCAAACTCGGTTTGATGATGACCGGATTTTTGTTTGGCGCGTTAAACGTCGCTGTTGCGGGTGTTGTTGTGTGGGCGTTTCGGGATCGACTCGGTCGCGTGCAGGAGCTTTACGCGTGGTGCCTGGCGGCGTTTCTTCTCTTGGTCGGAGGGGCGGTTTCTTCTCAGCAGTTGGTGGGCTTTTTTGAGGCTGAGCGCTACGAAGACGAAATTATTTATTCCAAGCGCACGCCGTATCAGCAGATCACGCTGACGCGGTGGCGCAACGATGTTCGGTTGTTTCTCAACGGACAACTACAGTTGTCGACTATCGATGAGCATCGGTATCACGAATCGCTGGTGCATCCGGCCATGAGTGTGCACGGCAATGTCCAACGCGTGTTAATTCTCGGCGGCGGGGACGGAATGGCGCTGCGTGAGGTTTACAAATACGCATCAGTTCGTGACGCGGTTGTTGTTGATCTTGACCCCGAAATGACGCGTCTCTTTGCCGAGAACTCATTGCTGCGGGACTTAAACGGCGGTTCCATCAACGATTCCCGGACGACGATCGTCAACGAAGACGCGATGAATTACCTCCGCAAGACGCAGGATTTCTTCGATGTCATCATTATGGATTTGCCCGATCCCAATGATATTGCCGTTGGCAAGTTGTACACCAAGGATTTCTTTCATTTTGCATCCCGGCGATTGCGCTCAAACGGCGTGCTGGTTTCGCAAGCGACCTCCCCATTTTATGCACGTGAGGCATTTTGGTGCATTGTGAATACGATGCGCGCCAGCGTAGGCACGCGGTCGGTCTCCGCTTATCATGCCTATGTTCCGAGTTTCGGGGAATGGGGCTTTTCCATCGCGACGAAGCTTCCGATCGATCCTTCGGCGCTGAGCGTATCTGTTCCAACGCGCTTCCTCAACGAGGGCACGGTGCGCGGGCTATTTGCCTTCCCTAAAGATTTAGGGCCCATCGCAACGTCTCTGAATCGTCTCGATGATCAGGTGCTCGTGCGGCTCTACGAAAAGGGCTGGAAGCGGTTTAATTTTTAGCGCTTAACCGTCGGCAAATATAAGAATCAACAGCCAGGCCCATTTCCCCAGCGCGAACAAAATTCGCAGGGAGAGGTCCGTCGCTAATGCGACCATGGCCCCCAATCCCAAAACAAAGGCCGCGGGCACGCCCACAACCCATTGCAGTGTCTCACTCATTGCGGGAGAGGAAGAATCGTGCCGAGTTTTTCGCGGAGGTCATCGAGGTCGAAGGGTTTGTGGATAAAGGCGCGCACGCGGGGGTTTCCCTTGAACAAACTGACCGTCTTTTCGTGTGCGGAGGCAATGACGACAGGCACGTGTTTGGTGCGGGGATGTTCTTCAAGCGCGTTGCAAAAGGTCAGTCCGTCTAGACCCGGCATCATGACATCGAGGATCAATAGATCGCATTCGGGGCCGTTTTTTGCGGTGAGTTCCGCGAACGCAAACTGGGGATTGGAAAACGTCTTAACCGGTCGATGATCGAGTTCGAGCGCCTCCCGAATCATCGCGAGCATCGGTTCGTCATCATCTACAACGGCTATCCATCCCATAAACCTTATCTTAACGGATCTTCGGATTTTCGCAAGAGGCAGTTTTCTACAGCCCGGGTTCCCGGTTGAAAAAGTCTTTCCATTCCTTCTCCAAGGAGGACATTCTCTTCTCGATACGCAGGCTGCGGGATTCGGCCGCGACGTCCCGCCCTTTTTCCGCTTCGAGGAGGGCGTCGAGGGTTTTTAGCATCATGGCACGCATCGCTACCAGGGCCTCATCCAGAGCCTTCTGATAGGCTTCCAGAAGTTCCCGGTTGTTTTGGTCCAGGCGTTGGTGCACAGCGTCTCCGAGGGTTTTTTGAAATTCCGGCATCGCCTTGGACAAGGTCTCCGCCAGAATGCCTTGAACTTTTTCTTCTAGCCCCTCGATGCGCGCATCAACCCGGTCGGCTGCGGCACGGGTCGCTTCGGTTTCGACGCCGCGGGCGTCGATCGATTTCTGAATGAGATCGAGCAGTTTTTCCTGCAGGTCATCGAGCCGTTTTTCCAGGGACTCAACGCGGCCTTGGGCGTGGGCCTTATCTTTTTCGATTTCCGCGCGTCTTTTTTCTTCGCGAAGAAGATCGGTGATTTGGCGAATTTGGGCTTCCACGGTTTCCCGTTGCTGCTCCTGCAGGGTATGCCGTTCCTTTTCGCTGTCAAGACGGGATTCGAGTTCCTGGATGCGCCGGCGGTAGTCCTCGGACGCCGCATCAGCGCCGGATTTTACCGGCGCCGGCGTCGGGTCGGGTTTGCGCTCACCGCGCAGTGAACCGATCATACGCCTGAGTCGTTCGTCGGCTTCGTCGCTCATGTCGGATCCTGATCGAGGAATAATTGCGGGGCGGGAGGGGACCCGCTGCCATCCCCAAAGGGACTGGAGCCGCCCCCGCTCTCGGGAGGCTCCTCGTCATCTTTTTTATTGCTCTCTCGTTTCTCCTCTGGAGTCGGAGCTGCAATGTCATCAAACACGTCGGGAGGGAGATCTGGAGGCGCGGCGCTTTTAATCGAAGAGGCGGAGGTCGGATCAAAACGCTTCAGAGCGGCGGTAATACGCTCGCGGTCTTCGGGGGTGGCGTCATCAAGAAGACGCGAGGCGACTTCGGGTCCGCCGTGCAGCGCTGAGACGCGTCGTTCCAATTCAGCCTTAAGAAGAACGATGAGTTCGGGGTCGACGACGCGAAAGCGGGCGCTGGCTTCAATCGCCTGCGCCGCTTCGTCTTCCGAGAAGTAGGCCAGCATCGCTTTTCGCGTATCGGGATACAAATGCGGGAGCACGAGGGCGATGTCCTCGGAAGATTCCTTGCGCAGGATGAAGAATAATTTTGAGGCGTCGGTGCTTTTAATTTGAAAAGGCGCTCGTACGCGCGCAAGAACATCGTTCCCCAACTGCGGGGGTGATTCCTGCGGCGGCGGCGCAGCAGTGGGCAAAAAG
>NVTF01000064.1 GCA_002401485.1 Elusimicrobiota bacterium
GGCTTCTTGCGCTGCCCGCGCTCACCACCCTCGCATTCTTTTTGGGGCGCATCATTGTGTCGGCGGAATCCGGGCGTCCTTTTTCGGTTCCCGGGTCGATGAAGAAAATTCGCTTTCCCGCCTACACCTGGGTGATGACGGGCGTTGTATTCGCGTTGTTGACTGGATACGCTCCCGTTTGGACAAACGTCGCTTTCGGTCTGTGGATGTTCCTGGGGAAAACAAGAGTCTTCAATTTGTTGTGGGGGGGCTTGGGACTGTGGGCCGCGTTCACCGGTTTCTCCGCTCCCGTGACCTTTCTTTTCTTGGCGTTTGCGCCGGAGCGTGCCGCGATGGGCATGGAGTGGGTTCTAGGCAAGCTGCTCAAGCGCGGTCAGCCCGCGCCGTCGACGCGGGTGAAGCCGATGACGGACCAGATTGAGAAGTCCGAACGATGGCCGAAATTTAATTATTGGCTGAAAACGGGAATCGCTCTGGGTTCGTTGGCGGCCTTGGGATTTGTTTTAAGTGAGGCGGTGCTTGGCGTGTTCGCGCTCGGGTCGTTGGGTGTGAACCTGGCGATTGCCGCCGGATTGGCGTTTATTCCGTTTTGGTTTTCCAAGTGGCTCATCAAAAAAATGATGCGGGCCGAACCGATGAGCGAAGAAGAGGATCCTGAGGTGTATGGGATCATGCGCGAACTGCGCGAAGAGATCAACGAATCGCTGAAGGCCAAGGGCAAGAAACAAATCCCGATGCCCGAAATGGTCAACGTGCCGATGCCGGTCCCCAACGCCTTCGCCACCGGACGCAGTCCTCATAGCGCGATGGTAGGCATCACGATGGAAATGAAGGACATGACGCTGAACCCGGAACGTGTGCGCGAGGGGCTGATTCGCCTTGTGAAGGCGACCGATGGCAGCAGCAAGTCGTTTGCAGTGTTTCGCCGCGCGGTACGTGGCTCACTTCCGGATCTCGCGGAGGATGCCGCTCCGGTTGATGTGATCGCGGCGCTGGAAAATGCGGATCGCCAGGATCTGAAGAAACTCGGCGTTCGCGCCTTGCGCGGAGTGATGGGTCACGAATTTAATCATGTCATGCACCGGGACATGCTGCTTGGCGCAATCACCGGTACTATTTCGCAGGGCATCGCCTTCTCGGCCTATGGTGTTTTGTGGGCGGTGGGTCATGCCCAGGCGATTTTTACGCGGTTGTGGAACGCGGCCTTGCGGCGCGGTAAAGACGCTGGCGAAGCCGTGCGCATCCAGGAGAAGCCTGAGACCCGGGGTGCCGGTAAATCGGGCCGCAGCATCGATCTTGAAGCGGCGGGTGTGGAAATCGATCCCTATCAGCGTCAAGCCGAACGGGTTCGGCCGCAGGTTTTTGAACCGATCACGACCAGTGCGGCGGCAACGGGGATCTTAAGCCTCGTCAAAATTCTGGTTGCGCTTTGGGCGCCCGTGATCGCTACCCTGATATCGATGTCTTCGTCGCGAACCCGGGAAGGTCACGCCGATGAAGGCGGGGCGATCCTGACGAAGGATCCGGAGGCGCTGGCGTTGGGGCTTGGCTTGCTTACTTCCTGGCGGCCTCCAACCGGTTTTGTGGCGCATACACGAATCCTGCCGCTTGTCGCCGCGCAGGCGCACATCATGACGGTTAATCCGATCGAACAGTTGAAGGAGGCCGACGCGCTTCCCGAGCCGTCGCGCATCGTTCAGTTGGCCGTCGGTAAGGAAGACAACTTCCTCTTTAATTTATTTATTACCCATCCCGATACCACCCAGCGCATTGAACGCCTGTACGACATGGCCGAGGCTATGGCGGCGCAGCGGCGCTTAGCGGAGGATAAGCAGCCGGGAAACAATGACGGCCCGTCCGATCCCTCGACGGGATCGCTACGGGCCGCCTCTGGAAACGAGGGCTCCACGTCCAGAGTTGACCCGACGTCGCGGGCGGCTCTCAGTACGCCGGGAATCGACGCGCGCTTGAAGCCGATTGTGACGGTCATGGCCAAAACCATTGAGAGCACTCCTGAAAAATACGAGGAGCTCGGCTATCTCAATTGGGCGCTTGAGCGGTTCCTTGCCGAGGGCGGCATTGTCCGGTACGCGCGCCCTTCCGGAAGAGAGGGGCTGACTCCGGTCTACTTCGATCCGGCCAGCAAGGCCCTCTTTATTCACGAAATGATGAAGCGTGTGAATCCGAAGCTCCAGGCAGGACTCTTGGCGTCTGTGCTGCGCCAGGTCTATGATTATCAGAAGAATCGCGATCTCGATACGCGTGACGCTCAGGTGGACCAAATTCTTGCAGAAGATGCGTTTTTTGAAGGCGAGGATATGACGGCGCTGGCGGGAGAGATCGATCTCTCCAATCCTATTGAAGTTGATTTGTTCGAGACGTCCCTGCAAAACCGGACGTGGGCGGCGTCGGGCATTGAGTTGTTGAACGAGGTGTTCGACGATTATGATTCCGCGGAGCAGGCCTTGCAGCGCGGACAGGATCAGCTGTCCCTGCTGAAAAAGCAGTTGGCCGACAACGAACGGTATTTAGGAGACGTGAACAACGCTCTTGAAGCAGCCTCCGAGGACGCTTCGCTGCAGCGTCAAAAGCGCGTGCTTGAGTCGAAAACGGGCATTATGCGGGGGCAGACGTCTGTGCTGACGGCGCAGCTCTCGATGCTGGAAAACAAAGCAAATGGCCGCGAGCGATCCCGGCTTGATTTTGACTCTTTGAATGTCATTGATGCCCTTGAAGCTCCGCGCGTGGATAAAAATCTGAAACCTGTGATCGAATTGATGAAGAAAACAATTCGAGTGGATAAAAAATCCGACCGTGCAGGCTTGGAGTATTTGATTACCGCATACGAAACGCTCCTGGCGCGAGGCGGGCGTGTTCTGTATGCTCCTCCCGGTGATACGGCGGCCGCCTATTTTAATCCGATTTCCCTCGACATCGTGATTGGGCGCGAATTCGCAAACGCCCAACCGGAATTGGTCGCGGCCCTGCTTGTGCATGAATTAACCCACGCCGCGGACTACTTTGGAGTGCCGCGCCGGGGTGAGGTCGAGTGGATCCCCCGCGCGATGACGCTTGAAACCGAGCGCAATGCGTTTACCAACGAGGCGATTTTTGCCGGTGCGTTTGATCCCCAAGAACTGGGAAAACGCGTCGACCCGCGAAATCCCATGGAAGCTGCCGTGCTTGATCTCGTCTACCACGCGCGTCAAGCGTATGTGGAAGGCAACACGAGTCTTATGGGTATGATTTCAAATTCCTATACGGATCTCTTCGGAACCCATTTCGAGGGCCTTGAAACTGCAAGCCATCTCCTCGAAAAAATTGAGGTTCAGAAAGCCGCGCCGATTCGAAAGGCTTATGAAGACATGAAACAGCGCGCCGAACTTGTCGCCGGCGCGATTAAGGCTGGTGAAAGTCATCGTCGTCCCGAATTGGACCGCCTTTTAAAGACCCTCACGATGCATGAAGCCTCTTTGACTCTATTTGCCCGCCAGATTGAGCAGCTTGCGACGGCCGCGGAAGAGGAGACGTTGGAGGATGCCTACGCGGATGTGCCGGCCCCGGTCGCCTCGAAAACGCGCCGACCTGGTTCCGGCGGCGTACCTATTCGCAACAACTCATTTTTCGGTCCTGATCATGGATAAATAAGTCTATAGGGAAGCGGATTCTGCAAAAATTGTTGTAGAGCCTTCTTTTTTTATAGCATAACCTGCATTTACAGACCCATGACTTCGTCCAAAAAAATACAGGTTCTCGTTATCGATGATGACGAAGCGATGATCGAATTGCTGGAAGGCTGCCTTTCAAAAATTGGGTATGAGGTCACTACCGCTCCCGATGGCCTCAAAGGCATCAATGCTGCAGAAAAAATGAAGCCGGATCTCGTTATTCTCGATCTGTTGATGCCGGGCATGCACGGTTTTGATGTCTGCCAAAAAATGCGCGAAAATCCGAATTTGTTGGACACAAAAATCCTTATTTCCTCCGGAAAAGGGTATGCCGTGGATGTTAAGGCCGCGAAACTCTTAGGGGCCGATGACTACATCGTAAAACCCTATGAGATTCAAATACTTTTTGATCAAGTGGAAGCGCTGGTCGGTAAACCATGACGCCGCTTTCCGTCCGATTTTGGGGCACACGCGGCTCTATTCCCGCTCCGGGGCGTTCCACGCTCAAATACGGCGGCAACACCTCCTGTGTAGAGGTCCGTTTTGGCGATGAAGTGTTTATTTTTGACAGCGGTACCGGCATTCGGGAGCTTGGACTGGATTTGATAAAACGCGCCGACGGCGCCGCTCAAAGGGGGCATGTCTTTATCGGTCACACCCATTGGGATCATATCCAAGGGTTTCCGTTTTTTGTGCCGGCTTATCTCCCGAAAAATAAATACACGATTCACAGCGTGAAGAGCATTGGGGAGAGTTTTGAGACTATCTTCCGCCGTCAAATGGGAATTAACTATTTCCCCGTTGAGGTCGGCGACATGTCCTCCCAGCTTGATTTTAATCATATCGACACGAGTCCTTTTGAAATCGGGGACGTGAAGGTAAAGACCTCCTTCACGAACCATCCTGGGGTTAATCTCGCCTATCGGTTGGATTTTGAGGGCTCCCGCAGTGTTGTTTACCTGACCGATCATGAGAATCACGCGTCTTTTTCGGGAGACAGTGAATTGGCACGTCGGCAGGATCGTGCTATTGAGGATTTTTGCCGAGGCGCGGATCTGGTTATTGTGGATTCACAATACACCGAAGAAGAGTACGAGCTCAAAAAAGGATGGGGCCACAGCCGCTGGAAAGACAGCGTTGCTTTAGGCGTCGCCGCGGAAGTGAAAAATCTGGCGTTGTTTCATCATGATCCGACGCGTACCGATGATGCACTGGATGCGATCTCTTCCGAAGCCCAGAAAATCGCGACAGCGGCGGGGTCTTCCGCCAAAGTGTTTTGCGCCCAGGAGTCGAAGGAACACGTGTTATGAGATTAATTAAATATGCGGTGGGAAGTTCGATCGGGCGCAAGCAGGTTGTCGCGCTGACAGGACTTCTCTTGGTGGGTTTTCTGGCGTCGCATTTATCCGGGAATCTGTTGATTTTATTCGGCCCCGAGGCGTTCGATTCCTACGCCGAATTTTTAGCGGCCCATCCGCTGTTGATCCCGGCGGAAATCGGTCTTGCGGCTGTTTTTATCACGCACATCGTGTGGGGGTTGTGGGTTTCTTTCCAAAACCGTGCCGCACGTCCTGATCGCTACGAAGTGAATGAAAACGAAGGAGGGCGAACGCCCGGCTCCGCGACGATGAAGTATACCGGGGTCATGACCCTGATTTATCTTCTCATTCACATCTACACCATGAAGATTCAGCATGTGGCGGGGACCAGCCTTTGGAACCATGCGGTCAATTGGTTCGAAATCGCGCCGTATACCCTTTTCTATTTGTTCGCCATGGTCGGGCTCGGCCTGCATTTAAGCCATGGGCTTAAGAGCGCCGCCCAAACGTTTGGGATCAATCATCCCCGGTATACCCCGGTCATCGAAATCGTGGGTTTTGTTCTTGCGGTTGGCTTTGGGGTTGGATTTGGAATTCTGCCCATTTGGAGTCTAACCGTGGGGAGTCAGCTATGATTTTGGACTCGCACGTTCCCGACGGGCCCCTTTCGGAAAAGTGGGAAAAGCATAAATTCGATTTGAAGCTGGTCAATCCCGCAAATAAGCGCAAATACACCGTCATTGTGGTCGGAACGGGCCTGGCGGGCGGGGCTGCGGCGGCTTCCCTTTCGGAACTCGGATACGACGTGTTGAATTTTTGCATTCAGGATTCGCCTCGCCGGGCGCATTCAATTGCGGCTCAGGGCGGCATTAACGCGGCGAAGAATTATCCCAATGACGGTGACAGCGCGCACCGCCTCTTTTACGATACGATCAAAGGCGGCGATTACCGCTCCCGCGAGGCGAATGTGCACCGCCTGGCCGAAGTGTCCAATAATATTATCGATCAATGCGTCGCGCAGGGCGTTCCCTTTGCCCGCGAATACGGCGGCAATCTGGCGAATCGTTCCTTTGGCGGCGCGCAGGTATCGAGAACCTTTTATGCCCGCGGTCAGACAGGGCAGCAGCTGTTGTTGGGCGCTTATGGGGCGCTCATGAAGCAGGTGGATGCGGGCAAGGTAAAAATGATGCCGCGACGCGAAATGCTCGAGCTGGTTTTGGTCGACGGCAAAGCCAAGGGCATTGTGGTTCGAAATCTTGTGACGGGTGAAATTGAGCGTTATTCGGGTCACGCGGTTGTTATTGCGACCGGCGGCTATGGAAACGTGTTTTATCTGTCGACAAACGCGGCTAATAGCAATGTGACGGCGAGCTACCGCGCTTATAAGCGGGGGGCCTTTTTCGCGAACCCGTGTTATACCCAAATTCATCCGACCTGTATTCCTGTTAAAGGGGATCTGCAGTCGAAGCTGACGCTGATGTCGGAAAGTCTGCGCAACGACGGCCGCGTCTGGGTGCCCAAAAAATCCGGGGATGCGCGTTCTCCCAACGATATCCCCGATGATGAGCGCGACTACTATCTCGAACGCCGTTATCCGGCTTTCGGAAATCTTGTGCCGCGCGACGTGGCCTCGCGTGCCGCAAAAAAGGCATGTGATGAAGGGCTCGGCGTCGGAGAGACGAAGCTCGCGGTGTACCTCGATTTTCGCGACGCTATCAAACGCGAAGGAGAAGCCGCAATCCGGGCTAAATACGGAAACCTGTTCGATATGTACGAGCACATTACCGATGAGAATCCGTACAAGGTCCCGATGCGCATCTTCCCGGCGGTTCATTACACGATGGGCGGCTTGTGGGTCGACTACAATCTTATGTCGACGATCCCCGGGCTGTTTGTTCTTGGGGAGGCAAATTTTTCGGATCACGGAGCCAACCGCCTGGGCGCCAGCGCGCTGATGCAGGGTTTGGCTGACGGTTATTTTGTTCTGCCCGCGACCATCGGCGGCTATCTCTCCAGCGTCAGTCATAAAGACCGCCCTGAGACGACTGTCGCGGAGTTTGATGCAGCGGAGAAGGCGGCCTCGGACCGCATTGAGAAATTGTTGGGAGTCAACGGTACGCGGACTGCGGTGTCGTTTCATCGCGCGCTTGGAAAAATCATGTGGGAGCATTGCGGCATGGCGCGCAACATGGAAGGCTTAGCCAGGGCCATTTCCGAGATTGCAGCTTTGCGTGAAGAGTTTTGGAAGGATCTTAAAGTCGTGGGCGGCGCTGACGAATTTAGCCAAGGGCTTGAGCGCGCCGGTCGTGTTGCCGATTTTATGGAGTTCGCGGAATTGATGTGCCGCGATGCGTTGGAGCGTGAGGAAAGCTGCGGCGGGCATTTCCGCGATGAGCACCAAACCGAGGACAATGAAGCCAAGCGTGATGACGAAGAGTTTGCTCATGTTGCGGCTTGGGAATATAAAGAAGGCGCCGACCCTGTCCGCCATAAAGAAGAACTGAATTTTGAGAACGTGAAGTTGACGCAGCGGAGCTACAAATGAACCTGACCTTGCGCGTGTGGCGCCAAAAAGACGCGTCGTCGGAGGGTCAGTTTGAGACCTACGAGGCCCAGGATATTTCTCCCGACCAAAGTTTTCTGGAAATGCTGGATGCGGTCAACGAAGATTTAATCGTGGCGGGAAAGGCGCCCATCGCCTTTGACCATGATTGCCGTGAAGGTATTTGCGGAACCTGTTCCTTGGTGATCGACGGCCGTGCGCACGGGCCGGATTCCGGTAAAACTACTTGTTCGCTTCATATGCGCCGTTTCTCGGATGGGGACAATATTGTGATCGAACCCTTCCGGGCCAAGGCCTTCCCGGTGGTTCGCGATCTCGTGACGGATCGATCTTCTTTTGACCGCATCATTCAGTCGGGCGGTTATATTTCGGTCAAGACCGGATCGGCGGTCGAAGCCAATGCCATGCCGGTGCCTAAAGAAAATTCGGATCTTGCGATGGACGCCGCTGCGTGCATCGGCTGCGGCGCCTGTGTGGCAGCGTGTCCAAACGCGTCCGCGATGCTTTTTATAGGGGCGAAAGTTTCCCAGATGGCGCTCTTGCCTCAGGGGCAGCCGGAGCGTGAGCAGCGCGTGTTAAAGATGGTTGATACCCACGACGCAGAGGGATTTGGCAATTGCACCAACGAATACGAGTGCATGAAGGCCTGTCCCAAAGAAATCGATGTCGCTAATATCGCGCGCCTCAATCGCGAATACTTGAAGGCGACGATTACGACCCGAGATTGATCGGGTCGCCGGGTTTTAGCGTTCCTTCCTCGATTATTTCCGCGCGCAGGCCGCCGCGATGGATCAACGCGTTAAGAACGCCTGGGGCTGTGAGTTTCTCTAGATGCATGCAGGGTTCGCATAAATCCAAGCCGCGCAGGCGGGCACTGCCGACGGAGAATTCGGCGCCGATTAAATCATTGAGTGGGACGCCGCGTGTGACGAGATTGCGCCGGGATTGCTGCGCGGTAACGGCAACCCCCGCCTCGGCGGCGAGTGACAAGGCTTCTTCAGCAATGAGCGTCACCTGACGATCGGGGCGGTTGGGATCTTTCTTCTTGGTGAACGTGCCTTGTTTTAAGAAATAGCGGTCTCCCTTGAGACCAAATCCGGGTACCGCTTGCACCGTTTCCACTGCCTGCATATCGGCGGCGGCTTTCGGGGAAATATAGATCGCGACGAGTTCACCTTTAAAATTGAGCATGGTTCATTATAACAGAGCGGGCTAGACTTCCCGCACTGCGTGACCGAAATGCAGCCGCAGCCGGCGTTCTTGTATTCAATTAAACTTAGTTCCAATGAGTGCAGTTGTCAGGCCAACAGTCGTTTATTTTGGGTTTTTCTCGCTTGGGCGTGGGTTCTAATTCAGGTTCTGAATATGGGACTTGTTGGACAGGCGCTGGACGTTTTCGCGGTGCGGGTTTGTTTTGCCGCCTATTTTTCGCCCGCTCCTCTGAAAGCATGCGGTTAAGCTGTTCTTGAGATTTCTTTCTTCTATCACTCGCCACACTGTCTCTAATGCTATCGTTTACTGCTTTCCTTTTTTGGGCTTTTTCTGTCCATATTTTTTGAGCCCAGGCGGAATTAACTATTATTCCGTTAGCGTTAGGATAATCTGGTAGGGCATCAATAAGTCTTAGGGCGCAACCAAAGGAACTCGACTCCCGGTTAAAGCTTCGGTATCCTTCCCCTCTCAAATCTGACCGGAAATCGGGATAATTCTTAATGACGCGATTGAATGTAGCTGAGATTTCATGGGGTTTCCTTTTTTCACATGCTGCGGTGAGCCATGTAAGAATTCTTTTTACATCTTCTTGTAGTTGTTCTTGCTTAGTGTTTTCTGCGAGACGCTGTTCTGTCTGCAGCCGTTTCTTCTCTCTCTCTAGTTGCCGTCTTTTCCTGCCTTCCTCATTCCGTTCCTGAATTCGACTGACGAGTTCCGCTGTTTCGTTAGTCATCGATAAAACGAAACGTTCTTGGCCCGATATTTTTAATATTTCTATCGGATGAAAATTGGGATCGCTTTCCCTCGATTCAGGGTTTTCATGAAGCGTGTCTGATCGGCGCAATCGAGGAGGCAATTGATGTTCCATGGGGGGATCGCCCAATTCATCCCTAATTTCGATCCCGAATTTTTCCTCTTGTGCTGATTTTTCCTCGAAGTACTGAATTTGGTCTTGTGAAAATAAGGTCCGACCTGTTTGTTTATATTCATCCTCGTTCATTAATTTTAAAAAATCCGCCTGAGCTTTATACGACCTTGCTTCCATGAAGCGTCTACTTGAGGGTTTGTCGACGTCGAAAGATCCGTACGCGTCTTTCGCATGAACTCGATATGCCCAATGATGGGTCTCATGGAGAATGGTCAGTGCCAGTCGGTCGGGACCACCATCGATCATTGTCTTTCGTTGCTCGTGGGTCAGTTTCTCGAGAAACGGTCGAGGGAATATTTTTATATCGGATTTTCGGGTCGAGCCATATGACATTTTATTCAAGGGGGAAATCGTCCAACGACCATCCGCTCCCTTTTTTTCTTCCACGCTGAAATGTGGATTCCAATCTGATGGATCGGAGGAGCTTTTGGAATCAGATTTGAATCGTTCAGGTGTTAAGTCATATGCTGCAATCGTCAAGTCGATGGCTGCATCAAAGGCAACGAATGCTTTAGCCTTCTCATTAGTCAGAACTTTCTCTTGTGATGTCCTTTTCTGCTCCAGTGAACTACATTCTGACCAAAATGCTGTATAAACCCATCGAGCCAAACCTGGAGAGCCGCATTCCCGAGCAAGTTCTTTATTCATCTTATTGATCTGAGCATCCGCTTTTTTAGTTGCATCCACAGCTTGAGCAGCAACCGCTATTTTTTCGCGGATCAATCGATGTTCTTCTGGAGTGGCTCGCTTCGGCGTAGGGTAGAGATCTTGTTTATACGTAATGGCACCGATTGATCTAGGGGATAAGCAAACCACTAGGATCAACAATCGGATTAAGGTTTAACCTCGAATTCGAGGATCCCCGTTGATTGTTCCACTTCTACTTCTTTGAACATTCTTTCTGGAATTAATCCATGGCGGCGCAGTATAAGTTTTGCCATCAAATCCAACGGAAAGGTTAGTTTTTGGTCCCAATTGGAAGCTCGCGAAACAAAGGCATTGTCTTTCAGTTTCGCTTGAATGCGGTACTTCCCTGGATGCTTGAAAATGAAACCCTCCAAGACCCGATATCCTGGCATTGAATCACGCAACTTAAAGGACTTAAGAGCTTTCTGAATTCTTGCTGCGCGTTGCTTTTTTAAGCTTGCGCGAATGCCTCGGTTTGAAGCTCCTGGAAGTTCCTCATCAATATCAGGTCTGTTGTGTGGTTTCGCTTCGCTTGGCCGGAAGACCGAAGGTGTTGATAGCAGGTATTCGCCTGGCGCGAATTCGTGAGAAGCAATCGAATTCCCGAAATCACTGACCTTCACCGAAATTTGGGAGTAGCGAGGATCCGATTTTTTTTCAAATGCATATGCCTGGACTCGTTCTTCATGCGGAAGAGGTGGGGTCCAGGAAACTTGTTTACCATCGGGTCCCCAGATTTTGATTTCGAGAGCGGTTAGGGGCCAATCCTGGACAAGAAAAACTGAATCGAGAGACAACCTATCACAACATGTGTTTTTTAACCCAATTCGGTACCAAAGGCTATACCCTGTATTGGTGCGGGCGATCGCGTCCCCTAATTCAAGCGTTAACTCGATCGGGACGCAGTCGTTATCACCTGCAAGCAGGCTGCAGTTTTGAGGGCACGCGGGGACTCCCCGAACAAGGACGTAGCAGTAGAATCCTCCAAAAAGGATCAAGAGCACTGCGATGAATCCCGTGATGCGTTTCAATTGTTTTCTCAATTTTTCGCTCAAATCCATGCTCTTAAACCCTAATAAAATAATGAAGGAAGCAGGACTCGCGTTGGAGTCGGTGCTTCCCTGGACTCATCCGGTTTCGGCCGGATCGTGGATACCCCAGGGCCTATTCCCCAGGCTACAGAGTGTTACTTAAGAATAACGATCCCTATGGACCTCACCCAGGGTCTATCGGCACATTGTAGGCTGGGTCTTATGACTGTTTGCCATGGATTTTAGGTGACGGTCCTGAGCCCTCACATAAATGTATCACGTCAGGCCGACCTCGACGAGTTCACCTTTAAAATTGAGCATGGTTCATTATAACAGAGCGGGCTAGACTTCCCGCACTGCGTGACCGAAATGCAGCCGCAGCCAACGCAAATCCCGGGGGGACGGGCACCAAACGGTGCCGGTTTCGAGGTTGTTTTTCCTCTGCCGCGAAAAGGGGACCGAGCCCAGGCGATCCTGTGTTGCCCGAACCTCGCGCAGGCTCGCGGTGCCTCCATCAGGCATGAGTAATAACGGAACTGTTTCTATCCATTCATTGCTTCCCAAAAGATTCGCCGCGCATTGATGAAGCCAGTCCGCGATGATGCCGGCGCGCGCGAGAGGTCTTTCTTTTAGCGGTGTGGAGGACCAGCCTTCCGGCGTGCTCAGGATATTTTGCCAGGAGCCGCGCGATGACCAGGCTTGCCTCGACGCTGTCCCCGTCAACTGTTGCGGGATGTCAGCAAAATTATTTTTCTGCTCCTTAAGAAACGGCTCCAGTAGAGAAATCTGTTCGCGGGCAAGCAGTCTGAGCAATTTCTCCCAGCGCTGATTGCGGATAATGCCCGTTTGGGATGCATTTAGTTTTAGTTTGGCGTCCGACACCAGGGCGAGTACCGGTAGGGGCAGTTTCGCGCTCAATTCTTGGACCAATACGCCGTGGCGATAAATCCAGAGACGGCTTTCTCCGTCTTCGCTGAACGGCCACGGGCAAACCCAGCCGTTCGCCTCTCCTTTTTGAATGTTCAGGGAGTCCTGTGAGGGTGGGAGCCGCTGCAGTTGGGATTCCTCAATCCATACCGGACACGGCGTTAACGCGCAAACCCGCTCGGCCGTCAGGGGGGTGCGCCAATCCGGCGATTGGGATTTCCACCACACCGAGATTGCTGTTTCGTCATGGTCTCCAGAGGTGGGGGAGATTGTTTCTTTTCCCACCTCGGATACCTCCAGCCGGGTTCCCCCGGAGCGAAGCGTGATTTTCCGGGGGGTGGATCGCAGCGCCGTCAGGACGCCGAGCCCCAATTCCTTGAGCCGATCGTTTCTTTGTTGGCCTAATAATCCGTCGTAGAGATGTTCGAGTTCCGAGCGCGTAAACGACTTTCCCTTAAATTTTATATTGAATTCGGATTTGTCCCCGGATATGTGGATGGATTGTGCGTCGGCGGCAACAGCGCACCGCACCCAGGACGCGGCAAAATAGCCCGCATCAGGCACCTGATATTTCTGAAGAATCTCAAGGGCCCGTGTTTTATCAACCCGGATGTCCCCCGACCCAACGAAGATCCCCTCGTCTTCCATGTCCCCATCATAGGAAAGAATTTCTTTCTATTGACAACGGAAAAGGTGCGGCTTAGACTAACCCCTATGACTATATTTGTCGGATGTATCGCAGGATTTATCGCCTGGTTCCTCGTCAACTATCTCGTCGCCGGATTTTACACGGTGAACCAGAACGAACGAGCTGTGAAGACCTCGTTTGGGCGCGCTATGCGCATTGAGGGAAAGTCCACCCTCGACGACCCGATGGCAGAGAGCCTCCGCGAAGATGAGCGGCAGCGGTATGCGTATCCCGCCGTTGAGGTCATTCAACCCGGGGGCCCCTACTTTAAGTGGCCTTGGCAAAAAATCCACAAGGTGGTGGTGGCTACCCAGACGATGAACATGGCCCAGGATCTGGAGAACCATTCCGCCAACAAAAACGGAACCGAGCTGGAGGCGGTTACCAAGGATCAGCTGAACGTAGGTCTGACCGGCGATATCCGTTTTCGAATCTCCGATCGCAACATGTATGCCTATCTCTTTGCCGTGAAGAATCCGATCGTGCATGTCATGGGTTACTTTGTCGCCATTCTTCGAGAACGCATCGCCAACTTCGAGGTTCCGCAGGCCAAGGGTGGCGACGAGACCGGCGCTGAGGCCGCGGGAATATCGATCAACGATCTCCGCAAGAACCTTCGTGCGATTAATGACCATATGGAATCGGAATGCGCTTCGGCCGAGGCGCGCTACGGCATCGTATTTGAGGCCTCGCTCATTACCGGGATTGATCCGCCCCCTGAGGTGGATTCGGCGCTCGCTGCGATCAATACGGCGCACAACGAAGTCTCCTCGGAGATCAGTCTCGCACGTGCCGCAGCCGACCAGCGCATCGTGGAATCCAAACGCGCTGTCGAGATCGAGACCCTCAAGGCGCAGGCCGAGGTGGAACCGCTCAACTCTATGGCGGCGCAGCTCCTTGAGTTTAAGCAAACCGGGGGGGATACACTCATGCTGTATCTAAGAAACCTCAGACTGGCGCTGTATTCAAAGGCGCAGGTTGTTGTTGTGGAGCCAAAATCATGAACCCGTTTATTGCCGCCATCGCGACTTTCTTCGCCTGTTTTATCGTGGTACCGTTGGGATTTGGCATTCTGCGAATGTTCGGGGTCTACGTCGTCGTCCGAGAACGGGAGTGTAAGGTGTTTATGCTGTTTGGAAAAGTCGTCGGCAAAATAGACGAGCCGGGCCTGCACTTCCCGTGGCTGGAACTCGGGTGGAAGGGACTGTTTGTAAATACGCTGGGTTCGATTCGCGTGGTTGACATGCGGGTGGATCAGCAGTATTTGCGCAGTCGTCCGGTGAACTCCGAGGAAGGCGCGCCGATGGGCATCGGTGTGTGGTATGAGATGTTTGTGAGCGACCCGGTTCCGTTTCTGTTTAGAAACACCGATCCGCGAGGGTCTCTCGCTTCAAACGTCACGAGCACGGTGGTGCGCTGCCTCAGCAACATGCCCCTGGACCAGATGCTGGAAGACCGCCATGCCATGAGTCAAACGGTTCGAGCCGAGGTGAGCCCTAAATCCCACGAG
Organism: Elusimicrobiota bacterium; assembly: GCA_002401485.1. GTDB lineage: Bacteria > Elusimicrobiota > Elusimicrobia > UBA1565 > UBA1565 > UBA1565. The sequence continues at coordinate 14,534 of NVTF01000064.1, forward strand.
TGGGGCTACAAATTGGGTTCGACCTATATCCGCAAGGTGCACTTCCGCGACCAGGGCATGATTAACCAAATCGAAGAAAAGGTTGTGAACCGCCTGCGCCAGGTAACCTCGGCGATTAAGCAGGACGGAACGAATCAGGTACAGGTTATTACCTCCGCCGCTGAGCGAAAGGCCGCCGTTGCCTTCGCCCAGGCCTCCGCGATTCGCCCGCAGCTCGTCGGGGCTGCCCTGCGTGAGATTGGAAAAGACCCCTCGATCGCAGAAGCCTTGTTCGAGATCCTCGAAATTGAAACCTTGAGCACCAGTAATACCAACCTGCTCATTGTCCCGCCCGGTAATGAATTGCTGCGCAGTCAGCTAATCGCAGACACCCAAAAAGTCCCCGCGCTGCCCCCTCCAAAACCCACCAACGGCAATTAGTTTGGGGCCGTACGTTGAGTTGTTGAAGTTATTCGTTTACGAATTTTTTTAATCCCGAGCGAGATTTTGCCGCTTTTCGGCTGCGGCTTCGGCGGCGCCGCGAAGGCCATCTTCGATGGCGTCGATGGAAGCGGACGCTCCGGTGTTTTTATCTTTGAAGGATTCCCAGCAATTCACCATGGCGATGCCGTGTTTCTGCGCGAGCGCCCCAATGGCGGCATTGGCGAAGATGAAGAAGGCTCCGGCATCCGCGAGGATGAGCGGTTTCAGCGTCGAACGGTGAAAGGCCAGGCCCCATACGAACCAGATGCCGATGCCTGCCCAAAAAAGGAATGCATTTCGCCGTTCCTTATTTTCCGATTCACCGAAACTCATGAAAATCGAAAAGAAAAGCTGGCTCGCGATCAGGAGTGCGATCCAGATGGAACGACAATAGACTGCTTGGGCAGAACCTTGAAGGACATTGCCAAACAAGAGTCTGTCGAAACCGAAGTGGGCGGCGGTTCCGGCCAGCAGATTTACGCCGAGTAGAATAAGGGTCGAGCCGAGTGCGTTGGACATGCCGTACTATAGCGAATCCTGGGGATTGGACCAAGGGCCGTTCGTTGAGTTGTTGAGTTATTCGTAACCGAATAACTCAACAACTCAACGAACGGCCCCGATGACTTATGAAAGTTTTTGGATCCAGGTTGAGGCTGTTGGGAATTTCTTGAGGAGGGCCTCGCGTTCTCCCATTTCGAAATCAGAAAAATCGAATCCGGGTGCTACCGTGCATCCGACGAAGCTGTATTCTGATTCCGGTTCGGGGAGAGCCCCAAACCATGATCCGGCCGGTACGCAAGCCTGTGGATTTTCGGGACTAAGAAGAGTTTCAACGAGAGTCCCATTCGGACGAATCTCGATGATACGCAGCGGCCCGCCCCCGTAGAAGTGCCATAGTTCATCGGCCTTGATGCGGTGTAGTCGTGACAGTGTTCCTTTTGGAAGAAGAAAGTAGATTGCGGTTGACGTGCTGCGTGTTCCTCGCGCGGTTTCAAAAGTTTCGTTGGACCGATAGGTCTCTTTGTAGAAGCCGCCTTCCGGATGGGGTTCAAGGCCGAGTTTTTCGATGAGCGGGTTCATGCGGAAAGGACATTTCCAAACAAGAGTCTGTCGAAACCGAAGTGGGCGGCGGTTCCGGCCAGCAGATTGACATCGAGTAGAATTAGAGTAGAGCCCAGTGCGTTGGACATGCCGTACTATAGTGAATCCTGGGGATTGTGCCAAGGGCGGATCTTTATAGGTCCTGAGTGCCGTCGAGAGTCAGACGGGAGGCCCCTGATGATGGCTCCATCCGGGCTTATAATAATGAGGATGGTACCCTTGAGCTTGCTGTTTTCCTTGACGTTTGCCGCCAATGCCGGACCCTCCGTTGATCAGCTCCGTTCGATCCATGCGACGGGGTCCAATCGTCAGATTTATAATGGCGGAAAACACTCGCCCTCCCTCGCGGTTCGTCTGGGCAACAAGCGCCCGGGGATAAGGACCTATCCCGCCTTCGCCAAATCGGGTCCAGGGGCAGGCCAAAAACGGGGCGCCATTCAACAGGTTCCAACCGTGCATGCGGCTAAGAAGCTGAATCTCCCGAAGGGGACCTACGGTGCCGCTCCTCCGCCTCATTTAAGTTGGAGTTATGATCGTACGCTCTATGCCGCCGGGTATGCCCTCGCCGGCGCTACGTTGGGATTTATGATGGGCGGCCCGATCGGCGCCGCCGTCGGATTCATTGGCGGATTTTTCCTCGGCGCCCTAATAGGAAAAGCCACCGGCGTCGGATAATGGGGCCGTTCGTTGAGTTATTGAAGTTATTCGTTTACGAATAACTTCAATAACTCAACGAACGGCCCCTTAGTGTTCGGGATGGATGGGGCGGGTCATCAGTGTTGTTAACGCATCGATGGGCTTTTTTCTTTCGAAAAGGACGGCATGCACTTGATCGGTAATCGGCATTTCAATCCCGAGCTTATTGGCGATGGCTTTGACTGATCGCGTGGTCGGAACACCCTCGGCTACCTGGCCGAGACGTTCCAAGGCCTCTTCCATCGAAATTCCTTCAGCGAGCATCACGCCAAGGCGGCGATTTCGACTGAGTCCCCCAGTGCATGTCAAAACGAGATCGCCCACACCGGCCAGCCCGAGAAAGGTCATGGGGTCGGCTCCCAGCGCCACGCCAAACCGAGTGATTTCGGCGAGGCCTCGAGTTATGAGTGCTGAACGTGCGTTGGTCCCTAGGGCGAGGCCGTCTGTCGCCCCTGCCGCAAGGGCGATTACGTTTTTGACCGCACCTGCGACCTCAACACCGATAATGTCCACGCCGGGATAGGCTCGGGTTGTGGGGGTGAAAAAAAGGTGTGCCCACTCGGTGGCGCGTTCCAGCGAGGTGTTGGCGAATACCAATGCGGTGGGGACCCCGTTGGCGGTTTCTTCCGCGAAAGAAGGGCCGGAAAGCACATAAAGATCATCGGAGGACGGGCGTCCGAGCGTTTCTTGGATGATTGCCGTGGGAAACCGGTGCGTCTTTGTGCAGATTCCCTTCGAGGTGCTCACGACGGGGATGGAGGCTGGAAGAATCTTTTTGAGCGGAGCGAGTGCGTCCGCGAGAGCTTGGGTAGGCAGCGCAACGATGACGACATCAGCATCTCCGACGGCTTCGGCAAGATCAAGCGTCGCTCCTACGCGTGGATCGATTGGAACTTCCGGTAGATAATGACCGTTTCTTTTGGTTTCGTTGATGGATCGAACCGTGGTGGCGTCGCGGCCCCAAATGAGTACGCGGTCCGCGTGATGAACAACAACGGAGGCAAGGGCGGTTCCCCAACTGCCTAGTCCGAGGACGGCGGCTTTTTTAATTTTTTTCATATTGCCTCCACGTCAACGTCATCAATCAGCTTCCGTCCGTAACGGGAATTTTTAACAACCTTCGCCAACAAAAAACTGCCGGCGAATAGAATTCCCGAGACAGCAAGATTGCGAGGTTCGCTCCACGCACTTCCGAATAGAACGAAGATGAATGCGCCGGGAATAATTCCAAAGAAGGTCCCAATGGCGAAGTCGGTATAGCGCATTTTTGTCAGTCCGCAGGCAAAATTGAGAAGGTCGAAGGGAACGAAGACGAGTCGCAAAATGAGCACAGTCATGAAGCCGTCTTTGAGGAGGCGGCGATCCACGCGACGGATCATTGGGTGGTCTCGAACTCCGATGAGCCATTCCTGGCCGAGGAAACGGGCGAGATAAAATCCGGTTGCCGCGCTGAGGTTTTCTCCGATGAGGGTAAAGACCATGCCCCAGATGGGTCCCCACATGAGCCCGGCCGCCGCCGTTGGAATTGAGGCCGGGAGCAGCGTGAAGGGTCTTAAGGCGTAGGCGATGATGAAAAGAATCGGCCCCCAGTGTCCGGTTGTCGCGATCCAGTCGCGAATTGTTTTGGGAACTTCCGAGAGCCCGATGCCGGAGCGGTTGTACCAGAACAGGGCTGCACCGAGCAGGATTGCCCAGATCAGTAGAATCGCAATTTTAATTGCTTTTGATGGACCGTTTGGCTTCATTTTTGCGGTGGAGCAATGAGGGAAACAATGAGGAAAGAAATACCCGCATCACTTACTTAAGAATGACGCGAGTTTTTGCGATCAAATCGTGGACTGTTTGCCCTTCCTTGTTGAAGGCTCCCCAGATAAATCCGAGCATCATGAAGGAACCCGAGAAAAAAGAGATGAATGATCGGATGGCGGAGGTTTCCCAGTCCAATGGCGCTGCGGCAGGAGATTTGAGGCTGATGACACTCAGTCCTAAGAATTTCTTTCCCGGAGTCGCACCCCAGATTGTGAGAAAAAAGGTCCCGTAAATAATCCAGAGAAACGGGAACGCTAATTTGTTTTGCCTCGCTTTTTTATTTCTCACCCTTATTCTCTTACGGACTTTTTTGGCAGGTTTTTGGATGGAATATTTTTCTTTGTTGGTTTTCTGCCGATTGCGCTGCTTGGCGCTTTTTTCGGTTTCAATATCGATGATGCCGGGGACCTTGATGCGTTCTTCGGAGACTTCAATTCCTCCGAAAACGATGCTGTCATCGGTAATTTCGAAGTTGTATTTACCGACCTTTCCCTTAATCCCGTCCTCCTTCGGTTTGCTGTCGAACTTTCCGGTGATTTTCTTGTTGCGCCGTATGGTCCCCTTGGAAACTTTTCGCGATCGTTTATGGATGGATTTTTGCGAGCGGTTGAAGACGGTTTTGGGTAATTCTACTTTGAAAAATATCCCGAAGATCGTGGCGCAGATTAAAAAATCAACTCCAAGCGCGATGGCCCGCCGCAGAACGCTCGGCGTTCGCGGCGCCGTCGCCGCGTTAAGCGGAGTCTCTTTTTCTTTCGGTGCCATCGGCGGGACAGCGGCAACAGGCTCTTCAGACGGCAATTCTTCAACGGGACGTTCGCGTTTTACCTTGTAGAGTTTAATTTCATCCGAGATTCCCTTCAGCTTGCGAAATCCGATCTCGCTGGTTGGAACCTCTTTCTTATTCATGGCGAGATACACCGCCTCCGAGAAATAAACCTCACCGGCTTGCGCGAGGGCTTCAATGCGTGAGGTGATATTGACGGGTTCTCCGTAGATATCGTTCTTGGTAACGCTTACCTCGCCAACGTTGATGGCAATGCGAACATCAAGACGATCGTCTCCCGTTTTGCCCTCGTTGTATTTCAGGAGGGCCTCCTGTACTTCGACGCCCGAAAGCACGGCATCGGTGGGGCTTTCAAACGTCATGAGAAAGGCGTCGCCAATGGTTTTTACAAGGACGCCGCCGCGCGCCACAAGTACCGGGAGGACTATTTCCTCATGTTTTTCAAGCATGGAAAGAACTTCCGCGCGGGACTTGCGTGAGGTTTTCTCGGTGAACCCCTGCAGATCGGTGAGGAGAATCGTTAGATTTCGGGTTCTTGCGGTGCTCATACACTCATCATAGCAAAGGCACGTCGCAAGATAGTTATTGAGAATAAAGGATTATTCTTTAGAGTATGCGAATTCGACCGCCCGTGATTTTCCTGTACATATTTAATTTCGAATTTATCCAGCACGGCTCGGTTTTTCAGCGATCAGTTCAAAATCGTAGCCGAAGTCGGTCCCCGAAAGACGCCAAAGGCGTCTGTATAATGATTTTAAACGATACAGCGACCAATTTGGCGGTTCTCCTATCCGTTTTTTAAGTTCTTCCAGAGCCATGGATTCTGACCTATCCGCCTGTATCACCGGAAGATCGGATTCGAATAGTTTCCAAGCTCCGGGTTTCAGTCCTCGTGCCTTGAGTCCGGACTGGAAATGAAAGTTGCGAAATGAGAGTATGCGCAGGCCCACACGGCGCAGCAGTTTTTCCAACGAGCGTCTGGATAGGAAAAAAAGATGACCGCCATGGCGGGTCACACGGGGTTTCCCGTCTTTCGCGAAAAGTGCGCGTGTTGGGTATAGATCAACGGGACCGTTGGGAATTGTCAGGTGGAGACGACCTCCCGGTTTAAGGCGTGTGAACGCGGCCTCGAGTGCCCCTGCTGGATCCGCCTCGTGTTCTAGAACGTTGTTCATGTGGATGTAGTCAAGGCTTTCGGGCTGAACTGGGCATTTCCCCAGCGAACCCGCATGAATCTCCACCCCGTTAAGTTCCGAACCCGCGCGGGCGGCGGGGGCGGAAAACTCGACGCCTACAACGCTCCAGTCGCTATAGTCGAGCACTCCCTTGAGGAGAGAGCCTAGAGCGCATCCCACATCGAGAAAACGACCGGTGGGTTTCCACGCGGTCAGCGACTCCGCTAAGAAACGGCCCTTATAGATATCTTTCCAATATTGACTGAAAAAATCGCAGAAATAGGCATGAGGGTAACACTGGGCAATTTCTTCCCAGGCCGGGATGGGATCATAATAGGCGGCCTGGCAGGACGGGCACTGCACGAGATTCATGGTTTTCCCAGGATAGAGTTGGGCCTCACAGAGAAAGGCCGGGGTTCCATTCCCGCAAATCAAACAGGCCATGCAGGCATCATAGATATCTATGGCGGACGGAGGGAGGTCCAGTTACCCTTTCGACGAAGGCCGAAGTGAAAAATACTGATATCCCTAAGGCGGTTTTAATTCTTCGCCGCGAGATTAAGCGGTGGAAGGAGTCCGCTTTGGGTGTGGTGCAGCATTCCACCCAAACGCCCGATCCGTTTTTAATCCTGATCTCCTGCGTCATCAGTCTTCGAACCAAGGACGCGGTTACGATGGCGGCCTCAAACCGCCTGTTTCGGCTCGCGAAGACGCCCAAAACTCTCGCGGCGTTATCTCCCGCAAAAATTGCAAAGGCAATCTATCCGGCGAGTTTTTTTCGCGTGAAATCGCATTCTCTAAAGGGAATCGCGACGGATATTGTCCGGAAGTACGATGGAAAGACGCCTGATGAAATCGACGAACTCTTAACGCTGAAAGGGGTTGGCCGAAAAACGGCGAATCTCGTCGTGACGCTCGGATTCAATAAACCCGGAATTTGCGTTGATATCCATGTCCACCGGATCTCCAATCGGTGGGGCTACATTAAGACGAAAACTCCGGAAGAAAGTGAAATTGCGTTGCGCAAGAAACTTCCGAAGCGGTACTGGATTGAATACAACGACCTGCTGGTTCCGTATGGGCAGCATCTCTGTGCGCCTGTTTCACCCCGGTGTTCGGAGTGCAAGTTGAGCCGGTATTGCGATCGCGTCGGTGTGACGAAAAGTCGTTAGTTGCTAAAGTAGGTTTATGCGGGGTTTCGCACTTCTATTCCTATTGACTGTTCCTGCCGAGGCCGGTTTTTTCGCCGCGGCTGGCAAGGTCGACATCACTCCCGATCCGGCGGCGGGGAATGTGTATTTAGCCGGGTATGGCGCATTCGGTAAGAAGGCCGTGGGTGTTCGCGACCCGCTGTACGCGCGCGTATTGATCGTCTCCGATGGCACAAGCACGGTGGCCCTGGTGTCGGTTGATCTCATCGGTTTCTACCGCAATGATGTGCTGGATCTGCGCCGTCGGGTTAAGGTCCCCGTTTTTCTAACCGCGACTCATACCCATTCGGGACCCGACACCTTGGGTATGTGGGGGCGGTTTCTTGGCTTTTCGGGCGTCGACGATGTTTACCAAGAACGGGTGAAGACGGCGATTGCGTCGCTGATTGGGGATTTGTTGAAGACGCTGGAGCCTGCTGAATTGAGCGCGGCAAGCGAGATCGTGAACACGGGTGATTGGCTCTATGACCGTCGGGATCCGGAGATCATCGATTCCGAGTTGAACACTTTGTCCGTCCGGGACGCTCGGGGCAAGACGATCGCAACCGGCATTCGATTTTCCTGCCATGCGACGTTATACGGTCGCGACCGCGACAGGATCAGCGCCGACTACCCGGGTCGATGGTGCGATGAAGTTGAAAAGAAAAACGGCGGGACATGCCTGTTCTTCCCGGGGTCGATTGGGGGACATACCGTGCCCAAGCCGGGGATTTTGGAATTTCCCCTGCCTGAAATAAAAGGCCCGTTGGATGCCATTAAGCCCGGACCGGTTCGTTTTTCCCATCGGGACGTGTTTATTCCGATTGAAAATCCCCTCTTCCTGGCGTTGCTGCCAAGGCTTGCCTTTGGACACGATCTCTTTGAGTCTGATCAGACCCCGCTTGCGTCATGGAAACATTGGTGGCTGCCGTTGCGGCACCTGGTAGCCTTCCCCTTGCCCGAAGCCGCTCGTCCGTGGGTCTGGACCGAGGTTTCCCTGGTTGAGTTGGGTGCCCTTAAAATCCTCGGCATCCCCGGCGAGTCCTTCCCGGAGCAGGCGATCGGCGGATATGCGGGCGCTTCTATTGGGAGCGATAATCCGAATCCTCCGAAACTTGTGGACGCGCCGAAAGGGCCTTATCTCCGCGCGCGCCTGGCTGCAAAACACGCGTGGATTGTGAATCTGGCCAATGATGAGATTGGGTATACGATTCCCAGCTATGACTTCCAGATAACCCAGGCACGTCTGATGAAGCCGCGCCCGCAGGGAACTCATTACGGGGAGACCAATTCAATCGGCAAACGGTCGACCGATTTAATTATGGACGCCGCTCGGGAGTTGATCGCTCGGTGAGGGAAATTCTGTTTCTGCTGTTGATGCTGGGGACGGGAGCCGAGGCCGCTCAAACGAATCGAGGGGTTCTGGAAGGATTCTACGGCAGGCCTTGGAGTTGGTCGGCACGACGCTCCATGGTCCGGTGGATGGGGAAGAATGGTTTTAACCTGTTCGTTCTTGCGCCGAAGGACGATTGGGCTCATCGACTTCGTTGGCGCGATCCGTTGACGCGGGAATATTTCGAGGGTTTATCTTCCCTGATGGCCGAAGCAAAAATCGCCGGCGTGCGTGTTGCGTGGGGGCTCCAGCCCCGCGGGGCGGGGTGGGAAAAGGGAATTGAGGTTCGCGCGGCGGTCAATAAAATTGTCGGCGTGGTTGACCACGGTGTCGATGAGATTGTCTTGGCCTTTGACGACTTGGAGCCGAATCGTAAACATTTCCTTTTTGCCAATCGTGTGCGCGAGGCATTAATGGCGCGAACGGACCGCCCGCTCCAATGGACCTTTGTGCCCGCTGTTTATTGGGGGGAGGGGGTTGGCGGAAAATATTGGGAGGACTTAAAGCGGGATCTCCATCCCTCCTTTCGAGTCGCCTGGACCGGTCCTCAGATATTATCCCGCAGTATTTCCGAGCGGGACGCGCTTGTATTTTCTAAGCGCGCCGAACGGAGTGTGGTGATGGGAGATAATTTTCCCGTGCAGGATCGACTTATCGACGGCGGGCGATTGTTTTTGGGTCCCGTTTCTGGACGGGAGGGAGGCGCCATCGGAGTTCACACGGCCTGGGTTTCGAATGCAACGCCGCTGGCTGAGGCGTCCAAGGCATCTCTTTATTCGGTCGGCGAGTTTCTGCGCGATCCGGACGCATACGATCCGTGCGCCGTCATGCGCCGGTCTGCGCATCGCTTAGGCGGAAAACGCGCGGCAAATCGATTGGGAATTTTCATTCGTGAGAATGCGGCGTCGTGGCTCGCCGGGGGGGCGGATCCCGGTTGCGGTAAACGTCTTGCCGATGTGCTGCGTCCGTATCGGCCGGGGCGTGATGCCTCTGAGGTTCTAAAACGTCTGCGCGAGGCGGCACAGTTGCCAACGCGGCTTCGACAGGATCTTCGGTTTCAGCCAGCGTTGCGCCGGGAATTGGCTCCCTGGCTTCGTAAATTCGGAGATGAGGCGACCGCGGCTGCGGCAGCGGTCGAATTGTTCAATGAAGGTGTGAGTCAGCGCAGAAAAGCCTTGCTGGAGCGACGGTTTCGACTGTCGAAACATCGTGCCGATAATAATCGTGCGATTGTCGCCGATCAGGAGATCACGCGTTTCTTGAGTCGTTTGGATGCCTACAAACGTGGTGAGCAGCCCCAATCCGTTGTCCCTCTAAACGAACGGCTGCGCGCGGCGGCGGCGGGCGAAATCGGATCACCCCTTCTATCGGTCGCGTTGGGCCAATACGAGGGACTTGCGCGGCATGAATTAGTACCTTGGCTGGAAGCTCTGGAGATGGAGGTGGGCCGCGTGCGGGCACGTCTTGAACGCCGTCGCGGTCTGTCGGATCGTCGCTGGCGTTGGAAAATTCGCTGGGGCTTTCTACCCTTGATTGCCTCCAAGACATTGATGGACGCACATTTCGCCGAAGCGGAGAAAGGGTGGGTGGCGCGACCGCAGCAGGCGAGGGTTCCTTTTATTCTCAAGATCTGGTTGTTGTGGCGCTCGTGGACTCAGCCCCAATCGTTGACAGCACGTTTGTGGGGTTCGCTGGCCCGTTACGGGCAAACAGGGGATGCTTCGGATTTAAAACGAGTGTTTAATGAGTTGTCGGTTCTTCCGCTAGTGATGAGGGAACGCCACCGAGGCCGTATTCCTGTCGAGGTGCTTCCGTGGATTGATCGCGTCGGGGACTACGGGCTTTTGGGATTGAAGTCGATTCGTCTCGCGGCCCTTTACCGGCAAGGCATCGGGGCGCATTGGGTGGAGCGGAGGGACTGGGCTTTGCTTCGCGAGCGCGTCGCTTCCGGCAACGGGCTGGAGATGGCTCTTGAAACGAAGCATCATCTGGATGCGTTCGGACGCTGGGCGCTGACGCCCGCTGCCGACAGGAGCGCGCGATTGGACCTGACGCTCCCGGTGAATCCGGCTGATGTTCTTTAGCCTAAACTGGGCACGCCGATAATACTGTATCCGCCGTCGACGTAAATCGTCTGTCCTGTAATCATCTTGGAGTCGTCGGAAGAGAGGAATGCGGCGGTGGTTGCGACGTCGTGCTGCGTGACGTTTTTGCGCATCGGAGCAACGGCCTTGTTGTAATCAAGCATGAGTTCGAAATCGGGGATACCCGAAGCGGCAAGCGTGTTGATCGGGCCGGGTGAAATGGCATTGACGCGGATGCCGTCCGGGCCTAGGTCGGCGGCGAGTTCCCGTACATAGGCTTCCAGCGCGGCTTTTGCGACACCCATGAGTTTGTAGTTCTGGGAAACACGGACTCCTCCAAGATAGGTGAGCGCCATGACCGATCCGCCGTTGGGCATATGGTCCTTCGCCTTATTCATAAACTTCGCCAGGGAGTGAGCCGAAACCGAAAGAGCGAGGGAGAAGTCGTCCTGGCTGGTTTCAACAAGGCGTCCGGCGAACGCGGTTTGGGGGGCGAAGGCAATCGCGTGTACAACGATATCGATCGGCGTTTTTACTTCCCCAAAGAATTTATCGAGTTCCTCATCTTTCATGATGTCGCAGCGGTGAAACCCGATGAGATTGGGAAGGGTCGGGGCGAGGTCCTTGATCCGACTGTGATAGCGGAATTGATAGCCGAGCAGAATGTTGGCCCCGCGTTTGGCTAGTTCTTGGGCGATGGCCCATGCAATCGAGGTGTCGCTTGCCACGCCTAAAATCACGGCGGTTTTTCCTTTTAAGGGGGTTCCGTTGTCGCTCATGTGTTCGTCTCCATCGGACGGAAAATCCCGAAGCACGACGTGAATCCATGTAAATACGTGTTCCCATCGACCGGCCCGATTTCTCCGTTGCAGAAGAAACCTCCCACCGGGATTTTTCCGAATTCTTCGAGAAACATGTTCGTGTCGTGGTTGGGTTCTAAATAAAGGTGTTCCCCGCGCCCGAGGCATGAAAACAGGAGGGCGCCTTGGGGCTGGGCGGGTTGGTCGCGTTCGTGGTAGCGCGCAAGCCTTTCGCGCAGATCCTTCGCGGATGTTTTCCGATCTCGTAAATGGAATTGGATGGTTTGCCCCGGCCGGACCTCGGCCCCGATGGCCAGAACCCCGCTCTTGGGGTCAAGCCCGACGAGATTTCGGATCAAGTAGTCGCGTTTTGATTCCCCCGAACGAGCGGAGTCCTTAATCACGCCGATGAACAAGGATGTCTTCGCCAGTTCCTGATCTTCGAGCGGAAGGCTTTCGATCAGAGTCTCGAGAACATCCAGGGTTTTCTTATTGTCGAGCTCGATTAAAAGATTGCGCTCGCTTCTTGTAATGCGCAGAGGTTTCCCGATCGGGCGGCATCCCTGTGCGACGATGGGATCAATGACCACGTTGCCGGATAATGCGACGCCGACCGCGCCGCGGTCGTAGCGACGTCCGTTTGCAAAAAGGGCGTTGCCGCCGGGCTGCATCGCTCCGCTGGCGAGGCCGCCGACCTTGACCGCCCCCGGATAGGCGAAGTCGAGTCCTTGGGTGAAATCTTCCGTGTTGAGGCTGAAGGGATCGGATAGGAGAAGGAAATCCGGAATAGAGTCGGGAGAGTTCACTGGAACGCCCATCCACTCCCTCCACGCCTTGGGGGGAGCGTCCGGGCCGGGCATGTTTTCTTGAGTGACGTGAAAGGGCTTCAGGGTCACGTCCGGGAGCCAGGCGCCGATGAGTGCGAGGGCGCGCCGGTGTTCCACTTCTTGCCCGCCTCCGATAATCCCGCCGCCCGAACATCCGACCAGGGTCGAGGCTCCGATCTCTTTTTTCAGCAATCCCGGAATTTTATCGTAGTCGTCGGCGTGATGAGGGCTTGGGAACGCGAACAAGAGATCGGGAGGTGATTCTTGGGATTCACGAATCTTCGCCGCACATTCGCGGACGGCTTTGTGAAAATCTGCTTTTTCGGAAAGGACGGAGACCCAACGCATCGGGGAATTCTACCAGATCAGCGAGGGTGCGTTGGGGGACGTTATGCACAGGGGTTGATTGAAATTTGACATGTTTGGCTTTACGAGACTGGAAGCGAAGGATCCAGCATTGCCCAATGAGCCTCTTCAAATAGCTTGCGGAAGGGAAAGGCGAAAAGGAGTTGTTTGACGCATGCGCTTGGGCGCGCGTTTTGTGAAAATAGCCGCCTCATTGAGCCCTCGTTCAATCCGAGCCGACCGTTTATGTAGTGATCCCATTCCCTATGGCGATAACATATTTAACTATGTTATCGCCGTACAGGATCACAACCCTTAACCGGCAGCACTCTTTTAGACCCATAAAATCCGGCAAGACCAAAGAACGGCAACTTTCCGCCCTTTCGTGGGCGACTTAAACCCGAATCTTCGCGGTAAGTCACGCGTTTTTCGATCGTGAAAAATAATTGGGTGACTCACCCAATTATCTCACCATTTTGGTGAAAGGCTTCTCGATGGGAAACGACCTTTAGCGGATTTTCTGGGTTCTTATTTGATCGATTTTTTGTCTTTTCTGTAAAACTTCTTCATGGATGGATCGAGATTGTTCTTGAGCGATTTGTGGTATTTATCCATCCTTTTCTGGAGCGTCTTTCCGGGAGCGAGCATGCTCTCCATCTTGTGTTTTTGGAGATTGAGACCGTTTTTCTGAGCGGCGTCGGTGATGACTTTTAACGACCGTGCGGCTTCAAGATCGGCAGCGGTGGGGTTGCCGATTCGCTTGGAACCACCGCTCATTCCCATCATTGATTTCATTTTCCCAGCGTACTTCCCGAGATAACTCATAAGAGTTGCCATGATGTAGGAGGATTTATTTTCGCCCTTCGCCGGGGGCTCGATTTCCTCGGTGGCCATCGAAGCCTTGTGCGGATATTTGGCGAGAAATTCACGGACCTTTGAGCGATGTTGGTCTTCTATTTTTTCACGCAGCCAGATCGGGGCGGGCTTTTTTTGCTGCTTTTCGTAGGCGGCCATGACGAGTTTTTTGCCATTTTTTTGGCAGGCGCGAACGACAGCAAGGTCGGGAACCGCGCCCGCCTTATCCGGTTTGATGCAGCTGGGCATTTTCCCAGCGTGGGCCGGGGCTGCGACGAGCACGGCCAATAGGGCTGAGAGCATCATCGATTTAGTATGGGCTGGGATGTGAGCATTTTCAACCAATGAAACCGCGCTCGTTTGGATCTGGTCGTTTTTGTTCGAATTCAATTGCTCTTTTTAGGAGAAGGGGAATGCCCTTGGTCAAAAGCGAAATGCACCTGACCCGACCCCATTACCGTAGTCGAATTAAAGAAGCAGCAGCAGCGCGGAAACCCCAGCCAAGGTCCACATCGCCGGATGCACTTCTTTCCGGCGTCCGGCAACGGTGAAGAGCACGGCGTGGCTGAGAAAGCCCCAAAGAATTCCTTGCGTGATCGAAAAGGTCAGCGGGATCAGGATCACGGTAAGAAAGGGGGGGACCGATTCCTCAAGTTTCTCACGCGGCAATTGAGCGGCACCGCGAAACATAAATGACCCGACCAGAATGAGGACCGGCGCGGTGGCGAACGCGGGGATGGCACCGGCCAGCGGGGCGAGGAATAGGCACGGAAGAAAACACGCGGCGGTTGCAAGCGCCGTGCGGCCGGTGCGTCCTCCCATCTCGACGCCAGCGGTGCTTTCTATATAGGTCGTGGCGGGTGATGTCCCCGCAATTGCGGAAAATGTGGTTGCGGCCGCGTCAACAATCAGGGCTTCCTTGAGGCGTACGGGTTGTCCGTCTTTATCGATCATCTTTGCCGCCTGGGCAACGCCGAGCAGCGTGGAAAGCGAATCAAAAAGATCGGTGATGGTGAGCGTGAGCAGGGCGGGGATGAGCGCCAACTGCAGGGCGCCTTTCACATCCATTTGTCCGAAGAGAGAAAAATCGGGAGCGCTTACGAAGCGGGTCGGCATGGAAACAATTCCTGCCGCCGTCCCCGCCGCGGTTGCGGCGGCAATGGATACGAGGAATGCGAACGGGTTTTTGCGGCGCATGAGCCATACCGCGACGGTTCCCCCGAATAAGGCGGAAACAGCCTCTACGCCAAGCGGTCCGGGCTTTACTAAGGTAATCGGATCGGCGACGACAAAACCCGCGTTTTTTAAACCGATGAATGTCAAAAATAATCCGATGCCCGCGGCGGCCGCGGCTCTTAATGCCGTTGGAATAGCACGGGCGATCCAAAGTCGGGCGGGTGTGACCGACATCGCGAGAAAAAGAAGGCCGGATAGAAAGACGAGACCGAGTGCGGTTTGCCAGGGCACGCCGCGTCCCAGAATGAGGGAATAGGTGAAAAACGCGTTGAGTCCCATGCCGGGGGCCAAGGCGTAGGGAAGGTCTGCGTAGAGACCCATTGCCAGGGTGGCGAGCAGGGCCGTGACAACCGTCGCGGTCATCGCGGCGGCAAATGGAATTCCGGTTCCATCGGCGGAGAGAATTGAAGGATTAACCACCACGATATAGGCGGTCGTCAGAAAGGTTGTGAAGCCGGCGGCGATTTCGGTGCGAAGCGGCGGGCGCTCAGCGAGCATTAAGAAATGATGTGATGAGGTTTCGCGAGACGAGCATCCGGTAATCCCGCGTCGAACGAATATCATCAATGGGGTGGATGTCCCGAGAGAGAAGGTTGAGGGCCCGGGTGATCGCTTTGGGGTCCAGTTTTTGGCCCGTCAAACTTGTTTCAATGTGCTCGAGGCGGCGCACGCTGGTCGCGACGCTGCCTAGCGCCAGGCGGATGTCGTCCACCGTTCGGTCTTTGTTGAGCCAAAGCAGTCCGGCAAAAACGGTTTTTGAAATGGCCTGCGCCGCGCGTGTGCCGACCTTGCGAAAACCTTGACGACAGGGTTCTGTTGAGGGCGTGGTCAGTTCGACGCCTTCGATGAGTTCGCCTTTCTGCAAGGTTGTCTGTTTGACGCCTGCGAATATTTCTGAAAAGGGCACGACGCGTCGTCCGGCATCGGAAACGGTATGGATCTTCGCTTCATAAACAGCGAGGGCGGGAAAGGTGTCTCCGGCCGGGGAAGCGTTTGCGATATTGCCGCCGAGTGTTCCTTGGTTCTGAATTTGACGACCGCCGATGGTTTCGGAGGACTCGGCAAGCAGCGGAAATCGGCTTTTCACCGCGGGGTGAACGCGGATCGCGGTATGGGTTGCGAGTGCGCCGATCCAGACCCCCATCGGTGTTTCGCGAATTCGCGCCCAGTCTTTGAGGCGCGACAAGTCGAGGATGGTCTTTCCATTCAGGCGCCCGGTATTCCAACCGACCATGAGGTCGGTTCCGCCCGCGAGGGGCAGTGCCTCCGGGTAGCGTTTGTAGAGGCGCAGCGCTTCTCGTTCGTCGCGTGCGGTGAGCAGCTTCATGGAGCGTGCGTCGCCTCTCATTTCTTATTTTCCGATAACGCCTTCGCGACGGAGTTGATGATATGCTGGTAGCCTGTGCACCGGCACAGGTTCCCGGCGAGTTCTTCCCGGATGGCGTCCGGGGAAGGGTCGCCTCCGGCCTTGAGATACGCCGCTGCCGTCATGAGCATGCCGGGCGTGCATATGCCGCATTGCGCGCCGCCTTCACGAAGAAAGGACTCTTGAAGGGGGTGAAGTTTTTCCGGAAGGCCGAGCGACTCGACGGTTTCGATAGCCGCTCCTTCCACCTGGCAGATCGATATCAAGCAGCTATTCACGGGTTTTCCGTCCAGGAGAACGGTGCAGGCGCCGCATTCTCCTTCGGAGCATCCTTCTTTTGTGCCGGTGAGACCGAAATCCTCACGCAGTACATCGATCAGGCGTTTGAACGGGGTTCCGTTGAAAGAACGGTTCTTATTGTTTATCTTGACCTGCATCAGCCCTTCCTCGCTATGCCTGCGGCAATCATTTCGGGCGTGACCGGAATCTCCGGAAAGAACAAGCCGGTCGCTTGTTTGATCGCAGCACAAACCGCCGGGGCGGGGATATCCATTGGCATCTCCCCGACACCCTTTGCGCCAAAGGGGCCCCGCGAATACGGTTCCTCAATGATGACGACGTCCATCGGGGGCGTGTCTAAGGCGGTTGGAATGATGTAGTTTGTGAACTCGGCATTTTGCATCACGCCGTTTTTGTAAATGGGTTTTTCGAAAACCGCCCAGCCGAGCGCTTGTGTTGTGCCGCCGATAATTTGTCCCTCAACGATTAGCGGGTTAATGGCCTTGCCGATGTCTTGGGCAGTCCAAATCTTGTTGAGCTTTATCTCATACGTCGTGCGGTCCACTTCAAGGTCAACTGCAATTGCCGCGTAACCGTAAGAGCCGTAGGCGTCGCCCTTGTAGGTCGTATCGTCAAATTCGATGTCTGCCGGTTTCTCATACTCCGTCGTAATGCGAAAGACGCTTTTTTTCCCGGCGAGTTTCTTGGCAACCTCCTTCAAGACTGCCGGCGTTGTTGGGATTTTTTTAGCCTTCTCTTCGATTGCGGCCTTAAGCTGCTTCGCGGCGCGGTACAGCAATCCACCCACAATCATGCAGGTTCGTGAGGCGACCGTGGGGCCGCTGTCGGGCACGCGGCTGGTGTCGTTTGCTTCGAGCTCCACCCATTCGTAGGGAACACCGAGTGCGTCCGAGACAATCTGACAAAGGGTGCTCATGGAGCCTTGTCCGATTTCGGAGGAAGCGGTTTCGATGACAAAACGGCCGCTTTTTGTCAGGGTAACCGACGCCTTGCTCTTGAGGAAAACTTCCCCGTTGCCGGTAAATCCGGAACCGTGGTGCACGGATGCAAATCCCACGCCTCTCCAGGTGGGGGACGTCTTTTTCTTATTCCACTTGTCGTGGTCGCGGCGCAACGCCGTAAAACGACTGCGTTTGAGAACGGTATCCACGCATTTTTTTAGGCCGACCGATTCTTTAAGGATTTGCCCGGTCGATAATTCTGAACCGATTTTCACGAGGTTTCGCTCGCGCAATTTAACGGCGTCGATTTTTGAAGCGTCAGCCAGCTTTTCCCATTGCAGCTCCGCTGCAAACAGGGTTTGGGGCGCGCCGAAGCCGCGATAGGCTCCGTTGGGGGGAGTGTTGGTTTGCACAATCGAAGCGTGGATATTGACGTTGGGGCACTCGTAGGGGCCCGACGCGTGAAGAATTCCTCGTGATAAAACCACCGGCGAAAGCGTGACATAAGCGCCCGCATCCATCACGATGTCTATATCGAGCGCGACCAGCCGTCCTTTTTTGTCGATGCCCGCTTTGTGCTTGATGACTGCCGGATGCCGCTTGGTCGTCGCCGACATATCTTCGTGACGGTCATAGATCATTTTAATCGGACGTTTCGCTTTTTTGGCCAGCAGGGCGGCGTGCCCGGAGATGATATTCGGGTATTCTTCTTTTCCGCCGAATCCGCCTCCCGTCACCGCCTGAATGACGCGGATTTTTTCCTCGGGAAGTTTGAAAATCGGCTTCATCGCCTTCACGATGTAATAGGGACATTGCAGGGAGCCCTGAAGAACGAGCGTCCCGTCCGGCTCAAACCACGCCATCATGCCGTTGTTTTCAATATACGCCTGTTCTTGGTGCGGAACCCGGAAGGTGGTGTCGACTTTTTTCCAGGCTTTTTTCATCGCTTTTTTTGCATCGCCTTTCTTGATGGAAAAAGTCTTTAGGATCTTTTTGCTTTTTTCAAAATCGAGGACAGAGGGCAGTGGTTCGTAGTTGATTTCAACGAAATTGAGCGCGTTGTAGGCGGTCGCGCGATCGGGATGGGCGATGAGCGCAACGGGTTCCAGGGCGTGGCGCGTGATGCCGTCAGCAAGCAGGGGTTGGTCGTCCTCGATGAGGTGCACGCAGTTTTCACCCGGGATATCCTTTGCGGTCACAACAACCGCTTGTCTCCAGGGGAATCCTTTTAAGAAACGAATGCCCTTGATCTTCGCGTGCGCAACGCTGGAGCGAACGGTGACGCCGTGCCAGATGCCTTTGACCGGGATGTCATCAACGTAAAGCGCGGTCCCCGTGAGTTTTTGGGGACCTTCTTTCCTTAATCGATCATGACCGACGGTAGGCACTCGGCGATTCTATCCTATTGAATAGGCTTAGGGAAGGCTGGGATTAGGGGCGGCGGAGGCCGAGGCGAAAACGGCTTTTGGGGTACAGGCGGCTGAAGCCTGCATTTGGCTGTAGTCCGGCTGGATCAGCCGGTCGTCGTTCCCTTTGCCCGAGGTGAAGAAACCCGATGATATGGGGAGGTGATCGGACACATAAACCTCGTTTTCTTCTTCGATGGATTGGAGCAGGCCGGGGTTCATCGCTCCGGCGGATCCCGGGACGTATTCTTCCAGATAGGTGTCTGCGGTCATAATAAAGTGGTCGTAATTGTTTTTTGGGACCCCGCGTGAGCGGGACGTGGGCTCGCTGACCAGCGTGACCATGGTTGTTGGAGTTGCGACAGGCTGACCGTTTTCATCGAAGTTGTAACGGAATTGGGGCCATTGTTGGAGGGCGGCGTGCAGCGTCGCGCTGTTGAGATTAAAATCGCCCGTGATGATGACGTCGGGATCGCTGTTGGGATCGGTGAAATAATTCGTCAGCCAAGCGAGAACCTGGTTGAACTCCCGGAGGGAGGCGTTTGCGTCGCCCTTGGCGAACGTCAAATGGAGATTGATGAGCGTAAAATCGAAATTACCCACTTTCATGTGGGAGACTCGCACGGGGTGTCGGATGCGGTCCGGGTCTGAGCGCCAACGGCCATCTTCGCCGATTTTTGCGTACATGAATTGTTCGCAGTCGACCTGGACTTGGTGCTGGGTGAAAAATCCGTTGTCCTGGGCGTCGTTGGTGTTCTGAAAGGATGGATTCCAGCGGTCGGATCCGCCCGGGAGATTCTCCGCGAAGATGTCCCGGCCTTCATCGTTGGCGATTTCTTGGAGGGCGAGAACCTTGGAGGACCGGGATCTCGAAAACATGTGATCCAGCAGCTGGCCGTAGGCCCGTTCCCGGGCTGGAGCGATATTGCCCCCGAAGGTTTGCACGTTCCAGCTGATCAGGCGGAAGATATTACGCCGTGTCAGCGGCTTGAACTGCGCGGCAGTGCCCTTAATGGACGCCGCATCCGCCTTGGTTTTATTATTAAGCGCGCTGAACGATTCGTTCAGATTGACCGTTGCTTGGCTTAACCCAACAGCTATCGCAAGAACGGCTGCTATTTTCCTGTATTTTAAATAAACAGATTGTATTTCTTTAAAGATCCGGATATTAGCAGCCACATAAAAAATGAGTACCAATGCAGAAAAGCAAAATGCTAAATACACGGATTTGGTGTCCAAATACCAAATCATTATTGTATAAAACATAATGTTAAAAACGGATAGTACTTTCTGAAAAGATGTCTCAGAAACAGAGAATGAATAAATGGAACAAGGCAGATAAAAAGAACACTATCA
>NVTF01000065.1 GCA_002401485.1 Elusimicrobiota bacterium
GCCTTGGCGAAGGCCTCTTCCCCCCAAGGATACCAATCAACGGGGTTGTACACGTGCTGAAGAAGGTAGGGACTTTTCTCGCCTTTAAGATGATTCATTGTTTTAGACTGGGGGCCTGCCCAAACGACAGTGCACAACAAAGCCGAGAGAACGGCTGCCGACAAACTACTTCTCCTTCTCCGCTTTTTTACCCTTCTCAACGGAAGGCTTCTTCTCGGCAAGCTTCGCCAACTCATCTTCGATAATGACCTTCAGGCCGTTATAGTCGGCACCCTTCACGAGGCGGCCGTTAACGACAAACAACGGAGCCGATTGAAATCCAAGCCCGTCCGCTTCCGCCATATCCGCCTCGACGTTTTTTATCGTATCCCTACCGTCCACACATTTCTGGAACTTGCCCATATCAATTCCGGAACCCTTCGCGAGCTCCTCGATTTTACCTTCATGATTCGCGATAGTGATGGCCCGCTGCGCGTCAAAGATTTTGTCATGCAGCGTCCAAAATTTATCATCCCCTTGGAGGCGTGCACACTCAGCCGCCTGATGAGCCGGTTTTGCCCACGGATGAATCTGCACCAGAGGCAGGGACTTAAAGTACCAGCGCACCTTCCCGTCATAGTCCTTCATGATCGACTCGGTCATGATTTTGTATCCGCGCTGGCAGTAGGGGCATTGGAAATCCGTAAATTCGACGATTTCGATGGGCGCCCCTTTAGGGCCGCGCGCGACCGCATTTTCAAGCTTTAGTTTCGACCGCCGATCGGCGACGGCATCGAAGGTCAAATCCTGGAACTCCCCTAGGAAATAAAAACGCCCATCCCCGGACACCTGGATGGTTCGCTTTTGTATTCCTTGGCCTACCTGGAGAAGCACCGTATACGTCGTCATGCCCTCTACCTGAGCTTTTCGAGGCTCCGTAAAATCAATTTTAACGAAGGCGGGGATGTCGTAGCTCTCTCGAACATGGTCGGCTAATTTGGCCTTATCGATTTTGGCAAAACCCTGCGCGATGCCGGAATTGTTGGCCGCCCCGCAAGCGAGGAGGAACGGAAAGAGCATTGAAATAAAGGATAATTTTCGAATCATAAGGACTCCCTGAACTTGGTGCTAGCGTACTATATCCTGCTTTACCGGTCCAGACGAAAACGTTATAATACTTTTCTGCGCCCATAGCTCAATGGATAGAGCGGTAGCCTGCGGAGCTATAGATCCAAGTTCGATTCCTGGTGGGCGCACCATTTAATTAAAGAACCGGCCACCGTGCCGGTCCTTTTTTTTATAAGTACGATACCGTGTGCGCGACCTAGTTCGATCGTCCATTCTCCCACAAGCCGCAGCAGGCGCCGCCTTCACCGCGTTTGCAGCCTATTCACGCCTCTTCTCCTGGCATGACGCGCCGATTCCCCTTTGGGCGCTGATAATAATCGTATTCGCCTGCTCCACTGTCCTCTGGGCCTTCGTTTTCGCCTGGCATGAAAAATACTCGAACCGTCCGGTATTAAATTTTTCCGTTCCGCTGCGGGCCTGGATGGCGGCGATACTCTGCGGCCTTAGCGGCGGGGTATTGATGCACTTTTTTGTCGATCCCATGCTTCGCCCGCTGACACCTGAACTCTATCCCGGAAATTTTTTCGAATGGTCAGCCCTCCTCCTATTCAAAATAATCTTCGTGCAGTTATTTTTTTGCTTCGCGCCGATGGCATTTTTTCTGCGACTGCTTCCCTCAATCAAACACGCGGCGGCGGCCTGCGTCGGCCTTGGAATATTTGTCTCATTTCTAAAAATCAGCGGTCTGCAAATCCCCGTGCCCGCCGGTTTTGCATTGGCCATACTTGCGGCACGAGGTGTCTCCGCCGCGCTCTCTGTTTGGTTTTACGTGGAAGGCGGGATCCTGCTCTCTACGGCGTGGATCGTTTGCCTCGAACTGCGGCACTTCGCAACCCTCTAAAACGCCGCCCCACTGGCCTATCGTCCGGTCCGTTTCTTTCCCTATAATGCCCCATGCTCGTACAACTCGTTCTTGCGGCGTTCACACTCACCGCATCAGCCCAAGTTGTAGAACACCGCTCAACCGATGGTGCCTTTTCTCTGCACCTAACAGGGGGCCGACTCGGCCGCACCCAAGGGGACGCCGTTTTTTCGTGGGGCGTCGGCCGCAGCGTGCGCGTATCCATCAGCCGCTCACCGCAGCGTCTTTCCAACGGCGAATTACTTCAAAAGACAGCCGAAGACGGTCAGGCCCTCCAACAAAAAGGGCGGCACGTCGATCCAGCGCAGCTCATTAAAACCGCGGTTGCATTCTCTCTGACCGGGTTTAAGACAACAAGTTTTGGATATTTTAACGCGGGCAGCAACACCTACTCCTACCTCGTGAAGGGTCTTCCGCGGCATAAGGCGGCGGAAATTTTGGGGACATTACGCCCGGCAGGGTACCAGGACCCGCCTCCCGTGACACTGCCGCCAACGAAACTTCCCGCGACTCTCCCCCCGGCCAACGGCGCCATCTCCCTGCTCAACGGTCGCATCCAATTTCCTAAAACCCAAGGATGGCGCTTCACCGCGCAACAGGATGGATGGACCCTTCTCGAAGGTCCGGACTGGAGTTTTGCTTTAAGCGCACGCATCATCGAGAATATTCCTCAAGAGCAAAAGAAAAGCACTAAAGAAACCGCCGCGGCTTACTTCGCGCGTTTTGAACTGGACTTCGTGGAAAACAAAGGCTGCCAATCCTCAGCGATTGAAGGGGGAGAATTAGTCAACGGCTGGAAGATGCTTTTTAAAACCTATCAATGTCCTGAAATGGCATTGCAGCGCCGGCAAGTCGTCGGCATCCTTCTCCCGCAGGGCCTGCCGATGCTCGGATGGACCGGCGACTTTGATCGCCCCGGAATTTTTTCTCTATTCGAAAAATGGCTGAGCGCGGGTCGCATAACCCCTGCCAAAGCGGAAAAGTCGGAGTCGAAAACAGAGGATCTTTCCCCTTTTCTCGTGACCGCAATCGGCGCCGGCTTAGGGTTTTCGATTATGATCCTCTTTTTAATTTCGCGTCGTCGAAAACAAAACACCGTAAGCGAGTAATCTATGGACATTCCGGGACTCATCTCTACTATTGACGGCTACATCTGGGGCCTGCCCCTTATGATGCTTCTCCTCGGCACCGGAATTTATCTAACCATTCGCAACGGATTTGTCCAAGGACGCGGTTTCCTGCATGCGTTTAAAATTCTCTCCGGGAAATTCGACAAGAAAGACGACCCTGGGGAAGTCTCTCACTTCGGCGCACTCACAACCGCACTTTCGGCCACCATTGGAACCGGCAACATCGTTGGCGTCGCCGCGGCGATCGCCGCCGGCGGCCCCGGGGCCGTATTTTGGATGTGGGTCACGGCCTTTTTCGGAATGGCGACGAAATTCGCCTCCTGCACCCTCGCCGTGCATTTCCGCCGCGTTGACGAATCCGGAGAAATTCACGGTGGTCCGATGCACTTCATCGAGATGGGGCTCGGTCCGAAGTATCGTTGGCTGGCCCTGAGCTTCGCCTTCCTCACGGCAGGGGCGAGCTTTGGCATCGGCAACATGTTTCAAGCC
Organism: Elusimicrobiota bacterium; assembly: GCA_002401485.1. GTDB lineage: Bacteria > Elusimicrobiota > Elusimicrobia > UBA1565 > UBA1565 > UBA1565. Next base: position 3,589 of record NVTF01000065.1, read on the forward strand.
AATAACGTTGCCGCCGCCGTTAATTCGCTCGTCTACGGCGCCGACGCGGCATCGTCAACAACGGTAAATGTTGCTGTCGGCCTCATCTGCGCGGTGCTCGTTGCGGCCGTCATTCTTGGGGGAATTAAGCGCATCGCCGCGTTTGCAGGAAAAGTTGTCCCCTTCATGTGCGCGTTCTATGTCATCATCGGACTCGCCATTCTTGCGAAATTCGCGGGCCGCATCCCCGAAGGCATCGGACTTATCCTGCACCACGCCTTCCATGCCCCGGAGTCCGTCGCGGGAGGACTTCTCGGAGGCGTCATCCGGTCCGGCGTGTCCCGCGGATTGTTCTCCAATGAAGCCGGGCTGGGGTCGGCACCCATCGCCCATGCCGCCGCCAAAACCGATGAGCCCATTCGGGAGGGTCTCGTAGCGCTTCTGGAGCCCTTCATCGACACACTCATGATCTGCTCGATTACCGCACTCGTCATCGTCTGCACCGGCGCCTACGAGATGGGTTTTGAAAAGGGAAAACTCACCGCGGCCGCCTTCGGGCTGGGATTCCCAGGTGCAGGCAAAGCCGTCGCCGTCGCAACGATCTTCTTCGCGTTTTCGACCCTGGTCTCCTGGTCCTATTACGGGGATCGCGCCGTGGACTATCTATTCGGCAAGAAAGCCGTCGTTCCGTACCGCGTGCTTTATATCGGATTTATCTTCCTCGGGGCCGTGATCAAACTCGGCTGGGTCATCGATTTCTGCGACGCGATGAACGGACTCATGGCAATCCCCAACCTCATCGCCCTCCTGATGCTCTCGCCTTTGATCGCAAAACTTCTCAACGACTACATGGCACGCATGCGCGCCGAAGGAACCCTATGAGCCGTGATCCGTTTCTAGAGGCGGCACTGGAAGAAGCGAAACAAGGACTCGCTGAAGGCGGCATCCCCATCGGTTCCGTTCTGGTTCGTGACGGGGAAATCATCGGCCGCGGGCATAACCGGCGGGTGCAGGATGACGACCCGATCACTCACGCGGAAATTGACTGTTTGCGCAAAGCGGGGCGCGTCGGGAAATACGCAGGAACAGTCCTCTATTCGACCCTCAGTCCCTGCTACCTTTGCTCGGGAGCGGTTGTGCAGTTCAATATCAAGAAAGTTGTCGTCGGGGAATCAAAAACGTTTCCCGGAGCGCCCGACTTCCTGCGCTCCCATGGGGTGGACGTTGTTGATGCCGCCGATGAGGAATGCATCACGCTGATGACGGAATTCATCGCAAAAAACCCAACACTCTGGAACGAGGATATAGGGGAGTAGCACGTGATCCTAAAAGCCGCCCTCATCGGCAATCCCATCATTCGGGCCCAGGCCCAGTCTCTCGAACCATCCGAAATCACGCTACCGCAAACGCAGCGATTGATCGACGACATGATCAAGACAATGCATGAATATGACGGCGTCGGCATCGCGGCAAATCAAGTGCATATCGGCAAACGCATCGCGATCCTGGAAGTAAGTGATGCCCACCCCCGCTACCCCAGTGCCCCGAAAATTTCGCTTCAGGTGCTCATCAATCCCGAGATCATCGAATACGGGAAGAAAATTGTCGCCGACTGGGAAGGATGCCTCAGTGTTCCCGGGCTTCGCGGCCAGGTGCCAAGGTCTGTGGAAATACGCGTACGCGCACTTGACCGTGATGGGAACCGTGTTGAATTCACAGCCGATGATTTCCACGCGCGTATTATTCAACACGAATGCGACCATCTCAACGGCCGCGTCTACCTCGACCGCATGAACGATCTGAAAACTCTTTCTTTTTTGGACGAGTACCGGCGTTACGCGCAGTCCGGGAAATAACGCTTCGCGAGAGCGATATGCTCCACTTCCTCATCGGCAATCGCACCAAAAACGCGCGCACTCTCCGCGTCGCGACCGGCAAGTGTCCGCCTAAATGAGTCCCCAGCCGCACGGCCGCGCTCCTCAGCCTTAGCGATCAATACCGCAAATTCTCTCCCGGAGACGCAGGCACGCAGCGACTGCCACAGGCGCGTGGAAACGGGGGCCTCATCAGGGGAGCCCCCCAACTCTGCAAGCCGTTTTAACAACCATCCCAAATGTTTGTCTTCCTGGTCGGCCAATTCTCGCCACGCTTCGCGAAGTTCGAGAGGCACGTCTTCAAACCGGTCGGCTGCCCACAAAAACGCCTCACGCGCCTGAATCTCCGCGAAAGCAGCTGTGCGTAATCGGTCCCGGACACCCAAGAGACTTTCAGGGCCGTGCATTTTAGGCGGGCGTTCTTCTTGAGAACATACCCGAAACGGAGACCAATCAAAATTCACAGGACAACCCACGATGTCCACGCGACAATCACCACAATCGATATTAGGTTAAGCCAGAACCCCGCACGAAACATCTGCCGCATCGTCACGAGACCGGAAGCGAAGACAATTGCGTTAGGCGGTGTTGCGACCGGCATCATGAAGGCGCAACTGGCGGCGAGCGTCGTCGGCAGCAGCAGCACCATCGGCGCAATGCCAACACCATCGGCAACCGCTGAAAAAATAGGCAGGAAGGCCGCGGTTGTTGCCGTATTGCTCGTAATTTCCGTCAAGAAAACGATCATCCAGGTCACCAGAGTCACCAGCACCGTCGGGTGCATCCCGCGCAACCCGGTAAATTGAGCCCCTATGAGATCGGCCACGCCGGTGCTGGTGATCGCAGCGGCAAGACTTAAGCCGCCGCCAAACAAAAGCAAAACACCCCACGGAATTCGTTCCGCACTCTTCCAATCAAGAACCGCTCCGCCTGATTTTACTCCCGATGGAATTGCAAACAACACCAACGCCCCAAGGATTGCGATCACCGTATCGTCCAAGCCGCCGAAATATTCGGGCCATGCCTGGTGCAGCCACGGTCGTAAACACCAAGCCGCAGCGACCAGGCAGAAAACGACTAAAACACGGCGTTCGGCCGAACGCATCGGCCCAAGCTCTCGACGCTCCCGTTCAATGTGAGCGGCGCCCCCCGATAGAGGTTTGGGATCCAACGGAAAGACCATCTTGGTCAACATGCACCAGCAAATCGGGAGAAGAACCACGGCGATTGGAAGGCCGACACCCAACCAACCGCTAAACGAAATCGGATTCCCCCCGCCTTGTTCCACGAAGGCCGCCAGGATCGCGTTAGGCGGGGTCCCGATCAAGGATCCCATGCCTCCGATGGATGCCGCGTACGCGATTCCCAAGACAAGACAGACACCGAAGTTCTCCCGTTTTTTCTCAGAGACCGCGAGTACGCTCGTCGCAATGGACAACATCATCAACGCAGTGGCGGTATTGGAAACCCACAGGCTCAAGAACGCCGTCACGCCCATGAAGGCGGCAACGATTTTAGGCGGAGAGCTCCCAACACGCGCAAGAGCCTCAAGCGCAATACGTCGGTGCAACTCCCAGCGCTCCATGGCAGCGGCAATCAGGAATCCGCCGAGAAAAAGGAAAATCAGTTTATGGGCGTAGGGGGCGGCCGCTTGCGCGGGAGAGGCGATTCCAAACAAAGGAAAGGCGGCCAGCGGCAGCAACGCTGTGGCCGCCAAGGGCAGCGCCTCCGCCAACCACCATCCCCCCATCAGCACCGCGATCGCGATGGTTGCCCGCCCGTCATGTTCGAGCGAGGTCGCTGAGGTTGCCCCATATAGGGCGCCCGCCGCAACCAGCGGCAGCCAAAAGGCAAAGCTACGACGCGTCGCCGTCACCGGTCCAACGCATCGCAAAAAGCGAGGCTTCAAAGAGAATGATAATCGGCAGCCCAAGCGCCACCTGTGAGATGACATCCGGCGGGGTCAGGAACGCGGCCAGCACAAACGAGGCGAAGTAAATGGTGCGGCGCTTCTCAACGAGGCTCGCCCGGCCAATGAGTCCAGCACGATGAAAAAACAACAGCGCGATGGGAAGCTGAAACACCAACCCGAAGGCGAGAGCAAGGGTTGTCACAAATTCTACGTAATGGCCAACCGTCAACATCGGCGCGACTTGGGTCGATCCGTAACCGATTAAAAAGGTGATCGCGCTCGGTGTAACCACAAATATTGACAGAGCCGTGCCCGCCAGGAAAAAGACGTAGGAAAACGGAACAATGAACGTCGCGTAGCGTCGAAACTGCGGCGACATCGCGCACGCGGTAAAGGCCCACACTTGATGGAGAACGATAGGAAGCGCGAGCAAGGCCCCGCCAAAAAGAGACACCTTCATGCGTGTAAAAAACGCCTCCGTCGGTGCGACAAAAACGAGGTTCCCGACAGGTTTGGCGAGAAACGAAAGCATTTCAGAAGACCAGCCCCACACGGCGATCATTCCAAACAGGATCGCAGCGAGACTCTTGAGCATTCGCCAACGCAATTCCTCCAGATGGTCGGTGATCGTCATCTCCACATCGCTGGTTACAGCCATTTAAAACGAAGCTCCATTCCCGCTTCAAGATCCGATACTCCCTCGGGCCCGATAACAAGCGCATTGGCGCGGGCACCCATTCCCAGGAGTGCCGATCCCTGCGGCTCCAACACCCGCAGCAGCGTTTTCCCGTCTGCTCCGGTCTTGGCCGAGCAAAACAAGTAGTGCCGCAACGATCGAGGTTTTTTAAACGAAGCTTCCAGCGTTCCCATTACGGAGAACGGCTCTTGAGTCCCGCGCGAACCCGACATTTTTTCAACGGCGGGACGAACAAAAACCTCTGCCGTCACGAGTGTTGAAATGGGGTTTCCGGGAAGGCCAAAAACAGGTTTCTTGTTTAAGAGCCCAAAGAGCAGCGGCTTTCCAGGCCGAATCGCCGTTCGCCAAAAACGCTCCTCAAAACCCAGGGTATTTAACGCTGACCGCGTATAATCGAAATCTCCGACGGAGACCCCGCCGCAAAACAGAAGGACGTCCGCATGTTCGAGGGCGCGTTCAATCGCCGCTTTGATCGCATCCTCCCGGTCCGCAGCGATACCGCATGAAACCGGAGTGCACCCCCATGCGGTGATCATCGCCGCCAACGCGGGACCGCTGGAATTTCGAATCCGCCCGAGGGTCGGTAGCTCCGTATAGGGAACTAATTCATCCCCCGAACTCAGAACCGCGATACGCGGACGGCCATGAACCCGAACCTCCCCGAACCCTTGGCCCGCCAATAGTCCAATCTCAAAGGAGCGCAGCCGGCGCCCGGCCGGCAGAAGCTTGTCCCCCGCGCGCATATCATCGCCCTTATACCGTACGTGGTCACCGCTGCTAGGAGCCTCGAGCAATTCGACATGCCCTTCATATTCCCGAGCAACCTCTCGGGGAAGGATCGTATCCGCTCCTGCGGGTAGCGGCGCCCCCGTCATAATTTTAGCCGCACTTCCAACGACTAACGCCGTAGGAACCGTTCCAGCCGAGATTGTCTGCGTGATCGAAAGCGAAACGGGTGAGTTTTTGCTGGCGGCCTTGCCGTCTACTTCCCGCAGGGCGTAGCCGTCCATCGCGGAATTATCAAACGCGGGCAAATCGCAGGCCGCGTCGACATCATCGGACAAATAGAACCCTGCGGCAGACTCCAACGGGCGGGACTGGGCGGGCAGAGGCCGAATTCCATCCAGCACAAGCCGCATAGCCTCATCGGGGTGGGTAAGATCAGCCATGCCCGGCCCCGGACAATACCGCCGACGCATGTTCCAATAAATCGCGCACCGCCTCAAACGACTCAACCGCCCCCTTGGGGCTGCCCGGCAAATTAATAATGAGGCTGCGGCCGCGCGCACCACATACCGCACGCGAGAGCAGCGCTAATGGAGTTGATTTCTCGCCCTCGCGCCGCATGCGTTCGGAAACTCCCGGCAGCTCCTTATCCAGCACCGCACGCGTGGCCTCCGGAGTTGAATCTCGAGGGCCGAGTCCGGTTCCTCCGGTCGTAACAACAAGGTCGGGCGCGCTGTCGCTATCGCACAAGGCGCGAAGGCGCGCCGACAACACGTCCGGGTCATCGGAAAGGATCTCGACCTCGATCACACTCCACCCGGCGCCTTGAACAGCTTGAACAACAGCAGGGCCCCCGCGGTCTTGCACCTCTCCCCGAGAGCAACGATCGCTGATCGTTAAGACAACGGTCTTCAAATCGGGGACCTCACAGCGGCGATAAACGACGCCTTCCAGATTGGAACATCCACCTTTAATTTGTCGATGGCCATTCGGCAGGCATTAAACGCTTCGGGGCGGTGCTCCGACGCAGCGCAGATCACAACACTCGCTTCGCCCACAGGAACCTCCCCGACTCTATGATGGATGCAAAGCTCGGCGCCCGTCTCGCTTTCGACCGCTTCAATAATTTTGGCCATCTCTTTATAAGCCATCGCCTCATAAACTTCGTACACAATCGCGGTGATCGCCGCCCCCTGCTCACGGTCCCGAACAACGCCGGAAAAAGTAACCACCGCCCCGCGCTCACGTGAAGAGACGATGCGCTCCAGCTCAGCCGAGTTGAGCGCGTCGGAGGTAATACGTGTTTTATCCACCGCTTACCGGCGGGAGAACCGCAACAACGTCGCCGTCATTGAGCACGGCGTCGCGTCGGGAAAACTCTTCGTTGAGCGCGAAACGCATCGAGGATAAAAGCGCTGTCAGGGGTTCAAATTCGGATGAGGCGATCAGAACCTCGATCGATGCTCCCGAGGAAATAGTGATCGTCGTTTCCGACATCCCTATCGCTTCCCGCGCGCTCGCAAAAAACAGCACCGTCACCTTCATTTCTTTCTCCGATAGTCTCCGGAGCGGCCTCCCGATTTCTTCTCGAGGCGGATTGGACCGATGATCATGGCACGGTCTTCGGATTTCAGCATGTCGTAAAGGGTCAGGCAGGCGGCGGAAACCGCCGTCAGGGCTTCCATCTCGACGCCCGTGCGACCCGATGTGCGCACGGTGGCCTCAACACAAACGCCGTCTATACGCGTGGTAAGGCGAACCTCCACATGGTCCAAAGCAAGAGGATGGCATAAAGGAATCCACTCGCTTGTTCGTTTGGCAGCCTGAATCCCCGCAAGGCGGGCAGCGGCGAGCGCGTCTCCCTTTTTAAGTTTTCCCGAACGGAGAACCCGCGCGGCCGCGCGGCTCATCGTGACACGGCCGAAAGCCACAGCCTCCCGGCGTGTCACGGCTTTTCCACCGACGTCGACCATCCAGGCCTCGCCGCGGCGATTTACATGAACGGCCATTGCAATCCCCTGGTTAGTCTTTTTTATCCGACTCGAGCTTTTTCTCTTCTTCGGGGGACTCCTTCATTCCGGCCTTGAAGGAGTTGATGGCCTTCCCAAATGATCGAGCAATCTCGGGGACCTGTTTTGCGCCAAACACGAGCAGTCCAAGCGCAAGCAGGATCAGCAGTTCGCCAGTTCCAATATTAGGCAGCATAGGCTTCAATTATAGCACCCCAGACATGGGCTATGATATCCTCAATCCGAATGAAAGCAACGATTCTAACCGCCTTGCTCTTGCTCACACAAACCGCAAGCGCTTTTGAAGTGAATATACTCCCGAAAAATCCAAAACCGGGAGACATTCTCAATATTGAAGTTATCGGGATCGACAACCCCCATCGGGCGGAGCTCGTCTTTCGCAGCAAAACATACCCTCTTTACGCCGTTGCCCCGGGACGCATGCGAGCCCTCATCGGCCTCACCGCCCGGGACAAGCCGCAATTAGAATATTTGAGAGTGGTCCGAAAACGCTTCCTTCTGCCCGATCAAACCATCACACTCAGTCTGGAGATCGGAAAGCGGAAGTACACGCATCAACGTATTCGCATGCCTAAAAAGAAAGCAAAACTTCCAAAAAAGACCGGGGCGAAAAAGGCCATTCAAATCATTCGAGGCGCACTCAAGAAAGATTCGTCGAAACAAAACTGGGAGGGGGTATTTCTCCGCCCGGCAAAGGGGCGACGTTCTTCAAAGTACGGTCACACGCGAACGGTCAACGGAAAGCCATGGGACTGGCACAAGGGCATCGATATCGCGGCCAAGGACGGACACCCCGTCGTGGCGCCCAATGGGGGTCGTATTGTGCTCACGGGAAGTTATCCAGTGCAAGGCGGGACGATTATTCTAGACCATGGCCAAGGCGTGATGAGCATCTTCATGCACCTTCACGAATTTAACGTGGAAAGCGGACAGGACGTTGCGAAGGGAGACCGGATCGCCGCAGTCGGCGGCGGCGGCTTTTCGACAGGATCACACCTGCACTGGGGCATCTACATCCATGGTGCGCCGGTAAATCCCGAAAGACTTATGGAACACCGGCTCTAAAGGCTTAGTACTGCCTCAGCTTGCAGCAAAACATCCAACCACTAGTCGGCACGCCGCCCCGAATGATGCCGCCCGAGTCTGCGGCGGACATTGCCGACCATTTTGATGAGCAAAAACGCTGACTTCCGATGCTGTAACTAACCCAGCGACACGCTTGCTGAATCACGCCTGTGACTCGCATATCGCCGCTGACATCGAGCTTGTATTGAGGATTGGTGGTTCCGACCCCCACACGACCGTTGGTGCGAACACGAAACCGACTGCCGCTTGAGCCCACCTGCAATTCGCCGTCGGTGCGCATAATGCCGGTGTTGTGATAAATATTTTTATTGCCGAACGTGCGGATCCACGTCGAATCCGCCATGTACCAACCGCCGCCATAGGTCCAATTGCGCCAACCAGTAGCACCGTAGGTATAAACATGCCCGCCGTTCGCTGCACGGATCGCTGCACCATCGCTTCGTTGTATAGCCCCCGTCACCCGAAGCACACCCTGAGCAATGGTAGTTCCGGAAACGGTGGAATCTCCACCGATAGCGATATGACTTGTGAGCTTTTGGGACCCCGAAACATAGAGCGCCTGACTATTGAGCTCTGGCCCTCCCTGATAATTCATTAAAGGGGGACTGTTCGTTCCCAAGCTCATCCGCCATCGGCCTGAATTTGCCGCCGAATACGCGAAGTAGGCGTTTTTCGTCGATCGCAACTCCTCATACACACCATAAGGTGAGGGATAATAGGTGGTAAGGGTTAATTGCTCGGTGACAAGATCACCGGGCGTCAGAGCAATGAGCCCGAAGGTCATCAGAGCAACGAACTGCCGCCGCCCCATTTCCAGACTGAAGGTTATCGTTCTATTTTTAGTATTCATGGTCTCACCCTCCGCCACCGCCTAATCCAAAACAACAAAATTTGCCTTCGTCGTGCCCACACAGGTAACCGTAATTGTCTTTCCGTTTATCAGGCAAGTCCCGCTGGCGCAGGCGCCCAGCGGAGAACTCGTACTCGCCCACTGGGCCGTCTTGAAGGCCATGCAGGCCTCAGCCAATTGTTTCCTCACATCAGTATGGCGGACCTTTGTAACGAGCATGTGCGTTCCAAACGACATCTTAAGCAGCCCTGTCGCCAGTATCGTCAGCAGCACCGACATGATCAGCACCTGAACAAGGGCGACTCCCTTCTGATTCACGGGAAAACCCCGAATTGTCCGCTGGCCGTTGTATCAACGATATAAATAGTTTTCTTGCCATTTCCTACCGGAGCACGCGTCACCTTGTAGGTCATGCGCACTGAATTTGCTTCCCCCGCTAGCAATGCACCCGGCGCACGCGTGAAATAACCATTGGCCGGCATGCCGGCGTTGATCTCAAGACCCGACGCAAGAAACCTGGGCGATCCCATGGCACTTGTTGCGGTCCCGCAATTAGCATCCGTCACATCACTCGCGACACAAGCCGATGCATTCTCTTTTGTGTAATAAAACATACAGGGTGCCGGATCGGGCTCCCCGTCGCAGGCTCTGCCGGGGGGAAGATTGGTGAGTCGCACGCAAAAATGAAAACGAGTAACATTCTCGCTTGGAGTAATGCGCGCTCCATCTGGCGCTTGGTTGGAACATCCGGTTAAGTGACGCCCGGTTATACCCCCACCAGCCCGTGTCGGCAGGTCAATCCGATTCGACTCCCCGACATGCTTCATAATTGCCTTCATAGACCCGAGCGCCATCGCTTTCACGCGTCCTTCCCGGAAAGCTTTTCCGCTCTGCCCGAAGGCAGTCGAATAAATCGCCGACAAGGCCGCAATCACCAAACTAAAAAGCAAGGAAGACACCATAAGTTCAACAAGAGTAAAACCCGATCTTGCAATCCTCATGGCCCCGGCCACCCCACCGTGAAATCGACCTTCTGACAGGTTTTCGCCCCGCAGGCGACAGTGGTGACGTTATAGGTCATTGTCCAGCCGAGAGTCACCAATGAACCAGGCAAATTACCGGTCACATTGTGAACGCCGGGTGCGAGGGCATAGTTTCCACTGGTATCTCCAGGGAATTTCCAATTATCAGGAGACGGAAGGGCCGTCCCCCTAGGACCGGGTGCAGCAAGATCCGCAGATATATACGCCTTCAACTTCTCCGCCTGCTGCCGCGCAAATAAATGAGCTTTTCCCTGGTTCCCAGACTTCACAGAACCCACCTTGGCGGTCAAAACCATCGAAAAAACAGAGGTCACAATGGTCGCGACCAAAAGCATCGAGATCATGGTTTCAACGAGGGTATAACCGTTTTTTCCTTTCACAAGGCAATATCCCGTCTTTTCGAGTGTAGCTGTCGTTTTACAACACGTCAATATTAAATTTTCCTTTATTTTCAACATATTTTCCAACACGGCACGTCCGAATTTATCCCGAATATGATAGACTTTTTATACTGACGGTGCGGTACCCAAGTGGTTTAAGGGGCGAGTCTGCAAAACTCGTATTCATGGGTTCGAATCCCATCCGCACCTCCAATTTTTCCACCTTTTTCACCCTTTCCGGAGCGGGCCCACAGCCCGCTCCTTCCTTTGATGGTGCCCCCGGAACATGACGCTAATATTACAGGTTGGTAAAGAAAACGTAAAGTTGTCCCCCATCTTTCCCTTTTGCTATCCTATTTATGTCGCTAATGCCGATTTGGAATACAAACACCGTAAGGCGTCTGATATGGACTGAGGGCGCCTTGCGGCTTTTTTATTGGGGGAAGAAATAAATGCCTACGTTTATCGGTCGGGGCCGGGAAGTTCGTGTCTGTTATGGGTTTGATGAGATCGCCATTGTACCCGGCAATGTCACTGTCAATCCTGAAGAAGTCGACACGACGGTAAAAATCGGAGACATCGAACTTAAAATTCCTTTTCTCGCGTCGGCGATGGACGGCGTCGTGAACACCCACTTCGCGATCGCCATGGGAAAATCCGGCGGACTCGGAGTGCTCAACCTCGACGGCATCAACACGCGCTACGAAGAACCCGCCGAAGTGGTACGCCGAATCGCAACCGCAACCCCCGACGAAGCGACCCAACTCGTACAAGAACTCTATAAGGTCGAACCGAAAGAAGAACTCATTGCCAAACGCGTGGCGGAGATCAAGGAGGCCGGCGTCCATTGCGCGGTTTCAACAATCCCCCAAAACGCCGAAAGGTACGGCCCCATCGCGACCGCTGCGGGAGCGGATCTCTTCTTCGTCCAATCAACAGTGACCACCGTCCGCCACAAAGCCACCAAGTACGACATTTTTGATCTCGCAAAATTTTGCAAGAGCCTGAAAATTCCGGTTGTTGTCGGCAACGCTGTGGGTTTTGAAGTATCGTTGGAACTCATGGAAGCCGGCATTGCCGGACTTCTCGTAGGGGTCGGACCAGGAGCCGCCTGCACGACGCGCGGCGTACTCGGACTCGGTGTCCCTCAGGTCACCGCCACAATCGACTGCGCAGCTGCACGCCAACACTTCTTTGAGAAGACCGGGAAATACGTTCCCATCATGACCGATGGGGGAATGTCCACAGGCGGCGACATCTGCAAGGCCTTCGCCTCCGGCGCGGATGCCGTCATGGTCGGCTCAGCCTTCGCCCGAACCAAGGAAGCCCCGGGCCAGGGGTATCATTGGGGGATGGCGACGCCGCACGCGAACCTGCCCCGCGGCACTCGTGTTCGCGTGGGAGTTACAGGAACGCTCGAAGAAATTCTTTTCGGTCCCTCACGTCTTGATGACGGCAGCCAAAACCTCGTAGGCGCGCTGAAAACCTGCATGGGTGCAGTCGGTGCCACAACGATCAAGGAGATGCAAAAGACCGAAATCATCATCGCCCCTTCCATCAAAACAGAAGGAAAACTCTTCCAGAAGGCGCAGCAAATCGGGATGGGCAAGTTCTAAATGATCGTCATCCTCGACTTCGGGTCGCAATACACTCAGCTCATCGCACGACGCTTGCGCGAGCTGGAAGTGTTTTGCGAAATTCTTCCTTTCTCGACGTCGCTGGAAGCAATTCTTGAGCGCAAACCGACCGGATTGATTCTCTCCGGCGGCCCTTCAAGCGTTCACGCGGCGAAGTCGCCGCGGCCCAAGAAGGAAATCCTGGAGTCAGGACTGCCGATCCTCGGTATTTGCTACGGCATGCAATTGCTGGTGCAAATGCACGGCGGAAAGGTTGCGGCTTCGAAAAATCGCGAATTCGGCTTAGCGAAGGTTAAGCTCCAAGGCAACGACCTGCTGTTCTCAGGCCTCGCGAAACACCTCGATGTATGGATGAGTCACGGCGACAAAGCCTTGAAACTCGGAAACGGGTTCAAGGTTCTCGCGAAAACACCCTCGGCGCCCTACGCGGCGATCGGCGACGCGAAACGCCGATGGTACGGAGTGCAGTTTCATCCGGAAGTGGCTCACACGCCTCAAGGCGACAAGATCCTTAAGAATTTCGCCCGGCGCATCTGCGGCGATAAACGCCGCTGGAACATGAAGGGATTCTTAAACGAGGCCGTAAAAGACATTCAACGCCAGGTCGGAAACGAACATGTTCTGCTCGGCCTTTCCGGCGGGGTCGACTCCTCGGTCGCAGCGGCGCTCATCCACAAAGCGATCGGAAAAAAACTTCATTGCATTTTCGTCGATCACGGACTTAACCGCTGCGGCGACAAAGAACGAATGAACCGCATCTTCAAGAAGGGCCTAGGCCTGAACTTGAAATTGCGGGATGCTTCCAAACTTTTTCTTACCCGGCTTAAGGGCGTCGCCGATCCCGAACGCAAGCGAAAAATCATCGGACGCACCTTCATCGAAGTCTTCGACGAAGACGCCAAACGTCTTGGGAAAATTAAATTCCTCGCACAAGGAACACTCTACCCCGATGTCATTGAGTCGGTTTCCGTGCACGGACCTTCCGTTGTCATCAAAAGCCATCACAATGTTGGCGGCTTGCCCAAGCGTATGCGCATGAAGCTTGTGGAGCCGTTGCGCATGCTCTTTAAAGACGAGGTGCGCGACCTCGGCCGGGAACTCGGACTGCCGGATGAAGTCATCGGCCAGCACCCCTTTCCAGGCCCGGGCCTGGCGATTCGTATTCTAGGATCGGTCACCCCGGCAGCGGTGAAAACGCTGCAGCAAGCGGATTGGATTATGCAGGAAGAACTCCGCGCAGCCAACTGGTACAACAAGATCTGGCAAGCCTTCGCGGTTCTTCTTCCGATTAAATCCGTCGGCGTCATGGGTGATGCGAGAACGTACGAAAACGCGGTAGCCCTGCGCATGGTGGGCAGCCGCGACGGCATGACGGCCCATTGGATCCATTTGCCCTATGACTTGCTGGGAAAAATCTCAAGCCGCATCGTTAACGAAGTGCGCGGGATCAACCGTGTTGTCTACGACATTAATTCCAAACCACCGGCGACAATCGAATGGGAGTAACCGCAGACGTCGGCCTCGAACGCATTTATCGCGGGAAGGTGCGGGATATTTACACCACCGATTCCGACCTGTTTTTAATGGTGGCCACCGACCGCATCTCGGCGTTTGACTCCGTCCTCTCCCCCGACATCACCGGCAAAGGTGAACTGTTAACTCAAATTTCCCGTTTTTGGTTTGAAAAGACGACGCACATCGTTGAGAACCATATGATCTCGGCCGATATCGATGAAATCAGAAAACGCCTCCCCGAGGCGACGCTGGATGATTCCTTCGCAGGGCGGTCCATGCTCGTGAAAAAGGCGAGGCGAATCGACGCCGAGTGTGTTATTCGGGGATACATTGCCGGCTCGGGCTGGAAGGAATACCGGAAAACCGGCGCCGTTTGCGGCCACACGCTGCCTACGGACCTAAAGCTCGCCCAGAAACTTCCCACCCCGATTTTCACTCCCGCGACAAAAGCCGACCAAGGGCACGATGAAAATATAAGCCGGAAGGCGCTAGCGGAACTTGTCGGCGCCAATACGGCCAGCGAGCTTGAACGCTTGAGCCTCGAACTCTATACCTTCGCTTCGGCGCACATGGCCGACCGCGGATTAATTCTTGCCGATACGAAATTCGAATTCGGCATCGTTGAGGGAAAAATCACTTTAATCGACGAAGCCTTAACACCCGACTCCTCCCGTTTCTGGGAGGCCGCTAAATACAAGGAAGGACAATCGCCCGCGAGCTTTGATAAACAGTTTGTGCGCGACTACCTTGAGATGAGCGGTTGGGACAAAAATCCGCCAGCACCGACACTCCCCAAGGACGTCGTTTCGGGGACGATCGCACGCTACCGCGAAGCACTAAAGAGGTTGACCCCATGAGAGCAGCTGCCCCCGCCCGCAGAAATTCCGGAAAACCCGCACCGGAACCGCCAAAAAACCTCATCGAAGTCGTGCCGAAAATTGGAGTCACGGATGTCCCGGGAGAAGCCGCCCTGCGCCAACTCCCCTTGCTCGACATTAAGACCGTCCGCGAGGTTCGCATTTCGACAATTTATGAAGTCACGGGCAAATACAGTTCTTCACACATCAATCAAATCGCGCGCGAACTGCTCGCCGACCCCATCACGCAGGAATACAAGGTCGAACGCTCCGCAACCCCGAATGCATTTCTGATGGGCCCCCACGTGCGGGTCGAGGTTTGGCTCAAAAAAACGGTTTCCGATCCCATTGGAGAAAGCACGCAGCGGGCGATCACTTCCCTCGGCTTGGCGGAGCCCGTCCGGGTCCGCACCGGCCGCGCCTTCCACTTCATCGGTCGACTTTCGAAACCGCAAATCGAGAAATTAGTTCTAAAACTGCTTTCCAATCCCGTTATTCATTTGACCAAGGTAACCCAACGATGACCACTGCCACAAAAGTAAAACTTGCAGGTAACGGGACGTCAAACAACTCCGCCAAAGCACACGCGCCTGTATGGCCCACGTGGTCCACACTGAGCCCGCGTGCGCTGGCGGATCTCGACGCCGCCTACGGATGGTCTCTCGACGCAGATGAATTGAAGACGGTTCAGGCGCACTTCATAGGTCTTAAACGCGAACCCGTTCGCGCTGAAATTGAAACCTTAGCCCAAACCTGGTCGGAACACTGCAGCCATAAAACTTTCAGAAGCGCGGTAAAATACAAAGAAGGCCGCTCCACCAAACGTTTTAAGAATCTTCTCAAAGAAACCATTATGGAGCCGACCAAGAAGCTTAAGAAGAAATGGTGCCTCTCCGTCTTTGAAGACAATGCCGGCATCATCGCCTTTGACAAGAAATGGGCGCTAGCCTATAAAGTCGAAACCCACAACCACCCTTGCGCCGTGGAACCCTATGGCGGCGCGGAGACCGGTGTCGGCGGCGTCATCCGCGACATTCTCGGCGCGGGACTCGGCGCAAAACCGGTGATGAATACCGACGTCTTTTGCTTTTGTCCGCCCGACTACAAGGGTTATCTTCCTGAAGGCATACTTCACCCCCGGCGCACGATGAGCAGCGTCGTTGAGGGTGTGCGCGATTACGGAAACCGGATGGGGATTCCGACCGCGGCCGGGGCAATCTGGTTTGATGAAGCCTACAAGATGAACCCGCTTGTTTTCGTAGGCACCATTGGCATCATGCCCCGCAGTGCTGTCAAGAAGAGCATTCACCCGGGTGATTTAATCGTGGCCGTCGGTGGAAAAACCGGCCGCGACGGACTGCACGGGGCAACGTTTTCTTCCGCGGCTATTGACGACACAACCTCCACAAGCGCCGTTCAAGTCGGGCACGCCATTGAAGAGAAACGACTCCTTGACGCTCTCTTGAAGGCTCGCGACAAAAACCTCTACCGCGGCCTCACCGACTGCGGCGCGGGTGGATTTTCTTCGGCGATCGGAGAGATGGCATCCCTCTCCGGACGCAAAGGCGGCGCGTGCGTGCGCTTGGATGCGGCAGCCCTCAAGACCTCCGACCTCTCCCCCTGGGAAATATGGGTTTCGGAATCTCAAGAGCGCATGGTACTCGCAGTTCCAAAAAAGAATCTCCGGGCGCTCCAAGGAATTTTCGCAGGCGAGGGTTCGGAAGTCTCTGTTCTGGGCGAATTTACAAACACGGGTTGTCTTGAAGTTTCTTTTGGCGATGAGACCCTCGTCAATCTGGACCTGAAATTTCTCCACGATGGAAATCCTCAACGGGAACGAAATGCCTCGTTCACACCGCCTCCGAAAAATCTTCCCAAAAAAGTGAAACGCAGTGAGGATCGCTCAAAAATCACCGAGATCCTGCACTGGTCGCTTGCCAACCTCAACACCTGCAGTCGGGAATGGGTTATTCGCCAATACGACCACGAAGTTCAAGGCGGCACGGTCATTAAACCGCTTCAAGGCCTGCATCACGATGGCCCGGGCGACGCGCCCGTTTTGTGGCCGGGCATCGTGACAGGGGAAGTGGAAAACTTCAAGGGATTCACAGTCGGGCACGGACTCAACCCGAGTTACGGGAAATTGGATCCCTACGCGATGGCGTTGATCGCCGTTGATGAAGCGCTCGGGAACCTCGTGTGCGTCGGCGGGGATCCGACCAAGGCGGCACTTCTCGACAACTTCTGCTGGGGAGACGTAAACGACCCCGAACAACTCGGAGGACTCGTGCGCGCCGCGCTCGGGTGCAAAGATGCCGCGTTAGGATTTCAAACACCGTTCATATCCGGCAAAGACAGCCTTCACAACGTCTACACCGACGCAAAAGGAAAAAAACATTCGATTCCGGGAACGCTGCTCATTTCCGCAATCGCCCCTGTTGACGACATTCGCAAGGCCGTCACGATGGACTTCAAAGCCCCCAACAACCCTGTCTTTTTGGTGGGACCGACGAACGAAGACTTCGGCGGATCGCTCTATGAGCAATGGAAGGGCACGCCGCAAGGCGCAGCGCCGCAAGTGAATATCAAGACGGCGAAAAAGACGCTTTGGACGCTGAGCGCCGCAATCCGCAAGGGTTTGGTATTCTCAGCCCACAACCTGAGTGAAGGCGGACTCGCCGTCGCTGCCGCCGAAATGGCAATCGCCGGAGACGTGAGCATCGACATCGACCTCGACGATGTTACCCGCTCAAAGAATCTACTCGATAATGTTTCGATTCTTTTCACCGAGTCCCCCAGTCGCTTCCTCGTTGAGGTTAAAGCCGAAAAAGAAAAGGCATTCCTTAAAGCGATGCGCGGCGCACCCCTTTGCCGCATTGGGCAGACGATCGCCAACCCGGTACTACGCGTGACGGGCCTTGACGGCACGCGACTGCTGGAAGAGAGCCTGCACGATCTAAAAAAATCATGGCAAGGGACCTTGCCGCGCATGCTCGAAGGGGAAAGCAACGACAAGGGGAGAAACGCATGAAAAAGCCCAAGATTATGATTCTCCGCACGGCCGGCACGAACTGCGACGTGGAAACAGCGACCGCACTTAAGATGGCGGACGCCTCCCCCGAACTCGTGCACATCACGGAGCTTGCTGGAAAGAAGAAGAGTGTTTTTGACTACGCAGCCATCGTGATCCCGGGCGGATTCTCCTACGGCGATGACGTCGCCGCAGGAAAGATCCTCGCCAATGAAATCAAAGCCCACGTGAAGGATTTGCGCGGATTTGTCCGAAGCGGGCGCCCCGTCATCGGTATCTGCAACGGATTTCAGGTCTTGGTAAAAGCCGGGCTGCTGCCGCAAAGCATCGCCGGGGACCAGACGGCGACGCTCACGATCAATGATTCAAACAAATTTGAGACGCGCTGGGTGCGGTTGCGTGTTAACCTTCAAAGTGGGTCCCTGTTTACACAGGGCCTCCCGGAGATGATCGAACTTCCCGTCGCTCATGGGGAAGGGAAGTTTGTTGTGAAATCCCCGAAGGTTCTTGAATCGCTGAAAAAATCGCGCTCGATTCTTATGCAGTACGTTAACGAGGAAGGGAAGTTCTCCGGGTATCCGTACAACCCGAATGGATCTCTTTTTAATATCGCAGCGATCACCAACCCTGATGGGAACTGCCTTGGAATGATGCCTCATCCCGAACGTTACACGTCGCGATACCATCATCCCAATTGGACGCGCCAAACCTTTTGCAAAGAAGGCGTGGGGCTTGAGATTTTCCGCAATACAGTCAAATACGCATTGAACTAACGGGGAGGTTCCGCTTATGTGCGGCATCGTGGGAGTGTCGGACAACCGTAACGCAGCACAGCTTGCGTACCTGGGGCTATTCGCATTACAGCACCGCGGCCAGGAGGCGGCGGGCATTGTTGTCGCCGATGGACACCGGGTCGCAGGCAGAACCGCTCTCGGCCTCGTCGCAGAAGCATTTCCTGAATCCGTCCTCAAAACCCTTAAAGGGCGCTCCGCCGTGGGTCATGTTCGATATGCCACCGCCGGCGACGGGGACCTCAAGAACGCGCAACCCTTAATATTTGACAGCGTACACGGGCCCATCGCGATTGCCCACAACGGCACGCTGACCAACGCACTCTCTCTTCGCCGAAAACTGGAGAAACGCGGCGCGATTTTTCGCACCTCTACCGATAGCGAGGTGATCATCCACCTCATCGCGCGCCACCCCGGCCCGGTGGAAGATGCCGTCATCGACGCGCTGCGTCAGGTCGAGGGTGCGTATTCCGTCTTGTTCCAGACGCCTACGAAGATCATCGCGGCCCGAGACCCCCGCGGCTTTCGCCCGCTTATCATCGGCAGACTGAACCGCTCCCATGTATTTGCATCGGAAACCACCGCGCTGCACCAGATCGGGGCCCGCGTCGTACGCGAATTAGAACCCGGCGAGATCGCAATCGTTGAGAACGGACATCTAAAGACCCTTCATCCGTTTCCAGCAGAGACTCCGTCTCAATGCGTTTTTGAGCAGGTCTACTTTGCTCGCCCCGACTCGGTCCAATTCGGAAAACCCATCATGGAAGCGCGGCGCGATTTGGGACGGGAACTGGCGAAGGAATTAGCAGGGAAGGTTAAGGCCGACATGGTGGTGCCTGTTCCCGATTCCGGTGTGCCCGCCGCACTTGGATTCGCCCAAGAATCCGGGATACATCTGGAATTGGGATTTGTGCGAAGCCACTACATCGGCCGGACCTTTCTCCAGCCCGCCCAAGTGCTGCGCGACAACGCCGTAAAACTGAAACTCTCCCCCGTCCGCGAACTGCTCAAAGGGAAAAAAATAGTCCTCATCGACGACTCCATTGTTCGCGGCACGACCTCACGCAGGATTTGCGCCAGCCTGCGCGCAATCGGCGTTAAAGAAATTCACATGGCCATTTCTTCGCCGGCCATCATCTCCCCCTGTTATTACGGGATCGATACGCCGAGCAAATCAGAACTCATCGCGGCAACGCGGTCCCTTGATGGAATTCGCCGCTTCCTGGGCGTCGACTCTCTCCATTACTTGAGTGTTGAGGGCCTGCTGCACGCGGTCGGCGAAAAGAATATAGAAAAACCTTCCTTCTGCACGGCCTGCTTTACGGGCAATTATCCGACACCCATCGTCGATTTCATGATCGGCCAGGCATCGCGCAAAGGCGACTTCAGCCCTACCATCGACGGCAAGGATACGGAGCCTCAGCACAAAACGGTGAAACGATGAGGGTACTCCTCGTAGGGTCCGGGGGTCGCGAACACGCGCTTGCATGGTCGATTTCAAAAAGCCCGAAACTGACAAAACTCTACGCCTCTCCCGGATCCGACGCCATCTCAGAATTCGCGGAAATCGTTTCCGGAGACCGACCGGACGTTGACCTCGTCATCATCGGACCGGAAGTTCCCCTCGCAGAGGGCTTGGCGGATCAATTGCGAGGCGAGGGCATTCTGGTCTTTGGCCCCAACAAAGATGCCGCGCGCCTTGAATCCTCAAAATCGTTCGCAAAAGAATTCATGGTCCGCCATCAGATACCGACGGCCCGCTCAAAAACCGTCAATTCCCTCCAGGAAGGAAAGGCCGCCCTCGCCGAATTCACAAATGGCGTCGTTGTAAAAGCCGATGGCCTCGCGGCCGGAAAAGGCGTAATCGTTTGTGCGACGCGGGAAGAAGCAGAGGCCGCCCTTACCGCAAAACCCGCCGAATGTCTCGTTCTCGAAGAGTACCTGGAAGGACCGGAAGTCTCCCTGCTCGGCCTGTGCGACGGAAAACGTTTTCTTGCCCTGCCCACAAGCTCTGACCACAAACGCCTCCTTGATGGAGACCGTGGCCCCAATACGGGGGGCATGGGCGTCATCGCTCCCGCTCCCGCATGGAATGAAGCTATGCGTGCGCGCGTAGAATCTGAAATCATCCAACCCACTCTTCTCGGTTTGGCGAAAGACGGATTGGACTATCGCGGCCTCCTCTATATCGGCCTCATGCTCACTCCGGAAGGACCCAAGGTACTCGAATACAACTGCCGCTTCGGGGACCCCGAGACGCAAGCGGTTCTCCCGCTGCTGCAGTCGGATTTGCTCCAGGCACTCGCGGCCGCCGCCGGAGGCGATTTATCAGGTGAGGAGTTAAGAGCCTCGGGCTGCGCGGTTACGGTTGTTCTCGCCTCGGAAGGGTATCCCTCAAAACCGATTTCCGGACGGCTCATCTCAGGCCTGGACCTCGAGGAACTTGTTTTTCATGCGGGCACACGCAACAATGGTGATCATTGGATAACAAACGGAGGGCGCGTTTTGGGCGTCACGGGACTCGGGGAAACTCACGCCCAAGCACGCGAGCGCGCCTATCACGCCGCCAACAAAATTAATTTTGACGGGAGGCAGATGCGGTCCGATATCGGGGCTGCCCTGCCGACTCCAGCATGAAAAAAGACCTCATCATCGCAGGCGGAACCGTCATCGACCCGGTCAATAAGATCGAGGAAATTCGGGACGTTTTAATTCGCGGCGGAAAAATCGTCTCGGTTGCACGCGGCATTCTCGCCAAACGCGCAAAAAAGGGAAAGAAGCCCGATTTCCAAGCGATCGACGCCCGCGGATGCTGGGTCACGCCGGGGCTCATTGACCTTCACGTTCATTTACGGCAACCGGGACAAAGCGCCGACGAAACCATTATCACCGGAACCCGTGCTGCCGCCCGCGGCGGAATCACGTCATTGGTGACAATGGCCAATACCAGCCCCGTGCTGGATACCCCCGCTCGCTTAAAATCGTTGCTCGCTCAAATCAAAAAAGACGCGCTCGTGAACGTGTTTCCGGTGGGCGCTATTACCGTCGGGCTGAAAGGAAAGAAGCTGACAAATCTCGACGCACTCGCGCATGCGGGAGCCATCGCATTTTCCGACGATGGCATGCCCGTCGTCAACTCAAAACTCATGCGCGCCGCATTGGAAGCTTCCAAACGTCTCAACCGCCCTGTTCTAGACCATGCGGAAACCCCTCATCTTACCGGAACCGGCGTCGTGCACGAGGGGGCGTTTTCAAAACGCGCAAAACTAAAGGGAATTCCTTCACGCTCAGAAACCCTCATGGTGATGCGCGACATCGCTTTAGCCCATCAAACCGGGGGCACACTTCATATTTGTCACGCAAGCTGCGCCGAAAGCGTCGAACTCGTTCGCCGCGCGAAGGCCCAGGGCGTGCGGGTTTCGGCCG
This sequence comes from Elusimicrobiota bacterium, assembly GCA_002401485.1. GTDB lineage: Bacteria > Elusimicrobiota > Elusimicrobia > UBA1565 > UBA1565 > UBA1565. Next base: position 25,423 of record NVTF01000065.1, read on the forward strand.
AGGCCGCCCCCCATCACTTTACGCTGACCGATGACGATATCGATCCGAAGAATGCCTCGTTTAAGATGAAGCCTCCCCTCCGCGGCGGCAACGACCGCGAAGCGATTATTCAAGGCCTCGCGGACGGAACCATCGATGCGATCGCAACCGACCATGCGCCTCACCGGGCGACGCGAAAAAAAGTCGGGATTAAAAAGGCGCCGTTTGGAATGACCGGACTGGAAACCGCGATTCCTCTCTCCCTAAACCTGACGCGGCGCGGCGCTCTCGATGCGCGGCGCTTCGTCGAACGCATGAGTGTATTCCCCGCTAAACTTCTAGGACTTAAAACGAAGGGACACCTTGGAAAAGGCGCGGACGCCGACATCACCGTCATCGACCCTAACGCCGAAGAAACCTATGCCACAACGGCGTCAAAATGCCGAAACACTCCGTTTTGGGGACGACGCCTGCGGGGACTTGCGCGTGCCACCATCGTATCGGGCAAGATCGCGTATCTACGGGGCAGGAATTGATGAAGAAAATTATATTCCTGCTGCCTCTCCTCATTTTGTTTAGCGCCTGTGATGAAAACGCAGGCAGCGGTCCGCCCCCGGAAGAGGACGAAGAAGTCTTAACCGGCGGCGGCCACACCGAGACCGGCGGCGGCGGACAGGTAGCCCTCTCCGGCGGAGAGAACCAAGGGACAATCGCGGACCGCTACGAATCGGCGCTCAAGAAAATCAAGACGCGGGATTGGGATGGTGCACGCGAAGAACTGCTGGAAGCCCTGCAGCGCTCCGAGGGAAAAGACATCCAAACAGAAATTCGAGGACACCTTAAACTTGTCGAACGCGGAATCCTGTCCCAACCGACCTTCCTCACTGCGGAGGTATTCAAGTCACAGGACAAGATGATGGGAAAAAAGGTCTCGATGCGGGGCTACTTCTCACCGGGCGGACCGGTCGGAAAGGTCAGCTATTATTTTTGGCTCGATTCCGGAGGCAAAATCCAATGCCGTTACGACGCGCTGGAACTTGACGCCAAGAAAAAAATTTTACTCCTGAAGGACGGGGCAGTCGTTCTCGTACGAGGAACGCTCACATCCCCTTGGGGCTCAAATCCAAACCCCTACCTCGAGCTGAGCTACTTTCGGCTCGAGAAGCTCGCTCCAAAAAAAGAAAACCCGCAGTGACGCTCTACGAACAAACCTTAAAACCGCTGTTGTTTTCACTCGACGCCGAGACCGCTCATGAGTGGGGAACGCGCGCTCTGGCCCTCGCAAATTCATTTCCCCCAGCGCGCTTTCTTGTACAAGCTCTCTACGCCGACAACACTCCCGAAATGAAAACAACGGTGGCGGGGCTTCGCTTCCCCAATCCCGTAGGACTTGCCGCAGGTTTTGACAAGGACTGCCGTCTCGCGGGGATTCTCCCGGCACTCGGGTTTGGATTCATTGAACTCGGAACCATTACCCTGGACGCTCAGCCAGGCAACCCGCGCCCGCGCATTTTTCGAGTCCCCGAAACCGAAGCCCTCATCAATCGACTTGGATTCAACAATGCCGGGGCCGAGGCCGCTCGCAATCATCTGCGCAGCCTGCGCTCCCGGCCCGTTCCCATCGGAATCAATATCGGCCTCAACAAAGACGCGCCGCAACGGGAAGCACCCGAACGCTACGCGAAAACGTTCATGCACCTGTACACCCACGGGGACTATTTTGTTGTCAATGTCAGTTCCCCTAATACCGAGGGACTTAGACGCCTGCAGGAAAAACATAAACTCGAGCGCATCCTTCTCGCCCTGCAGGAAAAAAACGGCGACCGAAAACCGATTTTCGTTAAACTGGCGCCGGACCTTCCCGTGGACGCGCTCGAGGAACTTCTTCCCATGCTGGAAGAAAATGCCGCCGGCGTCATTTGCGCAAACACAACAAATTCTCCCGAACGCAAAGCGGACATGCTGGAAGAAGCCCAACGGCTGCGCGGGCGGCCCGTTCACCCCCCCTTTCAGGGCGGGGGCGTCAGCGGCCGCCCGGTAGAAGACCCCTCAACAGCGATGATCCGCGAAGTCTATCGCCTCACCGGCGGCCGGCTGCCGATCATCGGAGTCGGCGGTATTTTTGACGCGGCCGGCGCCTACCGGAAGATCCGCGCGGGAGCGAGCCTGGTTCAACTCTACACGGGTTTTATCTATCGAGGTCCAAGCCTGCCTTCCTCCATCGTCCGAGGCCTCGCGGCATTGCTCAAGAGCCACGACCTCTCTTCGATTTCCGAAGCGGTCGGCCTGTCTCATGGCCCTCAATTGGACCCCAACAGGACCCCGTCATGAGAACCGAACTTATCGTCGCGCTTGATGTCGAATCCATTCAAAAAGAAGAGGAACTCCTCCGGATTCTCAGCGGAACCGTTCGCTTCTTCAAAGTGGGACTGCAGCTCTTTACGGGGCACGGGAAACGCGCCGTCGATCTCGTTCACCGCCATGGGGGCAAGGTATTCCTCGACCTTAAACTTCATGATATCCCGCAGACAGTGGCAAACGCGGTGCATGAAGTTCAAAAGATGCGCGTACACTCCGTGAGCCTGCACCTCTCCGGCGGCGCGGACATGTTCAAAGCCGCAGCCGCGGTACACCCTCGGCCCAAACTATGGGGGGTTTCCGTACTCACGAGCCTCGGCTCCGCAGACCTGCACGCGCTGCACCCGAAAGCGTCGGTGGGGCCGATGGTCCGCCGCCTCGCCCGCATGGGACTCAAGAACGGAGCCGACGGAGTCATCTGCTCGGGCAAGGAAGTTTCGATGCTGAAGAAAGCGCTTGGATCACAAACCTGTTTCGTCACGCCGGGCATTCGTCCGACGGGGGACTCGGTCAACGATCAGAAGCGGATTATCACCCCCGCCAAAGCGGCGCAACTCGGCATCCGTTACGCGGTCGTCGGCCGCCCCATCACAAAAGCCGCCGACCCTCTCGCCGCGGCTCAAGCAATTCTGACTGATATGAGGAACGCCGCATGATATCCGAAACCGAACTCGAATCAATTTTCACCGCATCAGGCGCCCTGCTCAAAGGACACTTCGCTCTCTCGTCAGGCCTGCACAGCGACCAGTATTTTCAATGCGCGCTCCTTCTTTCCGACACGAAATTGGCGAAACGTCTCGGGACCTCTCTGGCGGAAGCAATTCCCTCATCCTGGGAAACCCCGGATGTCGTTGTCGGTCCCGCACTGGGAGGCGTGATCATCGGACATGAAGTCGCGCGGGCCCTTGGCAAGCGATCCATATTTACCGAACGCAAAGACGGCGAAATGGTTCTGCGCCGCGGCTTCTCCGTAAACCCGGTCGAAAAAATCCTCATCGTTGAAGACGTCATCACGACCGGGAAATCCTCTGGAGAGGTCATCGCTCTTCTAAATTCGATGGGGGCAAAAACCGTAGGACTGATGTCCATTGTCCTGCGGGCCGAAGAGGAACCAAAACTCAACGTGCCCATAAAAAGCTTGGCCCACCTTTCCGCGAAAGGATTCGCGGCCGATGCCTGCCCCCTTTGCGCAAACGGCGAACCAATCATAAAGCCCGGCAGTCGTCCGAGCACAGTCTCATGAAAAAGAGAGGCCCCATGGAGTCCTTGACCTACAAGAAAGCCGGTGTTGATATCGACGCGGCAAACAAACTCATTAAACATTTAAAGAAAAAAGCGCCCGCCATCGGAGGGTTCGCTGGCCTCTTCCCCCTAGAAGGCGGACGACACGGACAATCCCTGGTCGCGGCAACCGACGGAGTCGGAACAAAACTGCGCGTCGCGTTTTTGCTGGACCGACACGATACCGTAGGCATTGACCTGGTCGCGATGTGCGTCAACGATCTTATTTGCTGCGGGGCGAAACCACTCTTTTTTCTGGACTACTTCGCTACCGCAAAACTCGATGTAAACCGCGCGAAGCAAGTTCTTGATGGCATCTTGGAAGGCTGCCGCATTGCGGGAGTCCCCTTGCTCGGCGGAGAAACTGCGGAAATGCCGGACTCCTACCCCCCGGGGGAATATGACCTGGCCGGTTTTTCCGTAGGCCTTGTGGAAAAACGCTCCCTGATTGACGGATCCAAGGTATTCCCCGGCGACCTCATTCTCGGCCTGCCCTCAAGCGGCCTGCATTCCAACGGCTTCTCGCTCGCGCGAAAGGTTTTCGCAGGAAAAACGCTTAAAAAATTCGGTGAAGAGCTTATCCGGCCCACAAGAATCTATGTCGACGAAATTCGCGCCCTGATCGACGGGCTCGCGAAAAAAGATCAAATCGTACTCGCCATGGCGCATATCACAGGCGGCGGCATTCCCGAAAATCTCCCCCGCGTCCTTCCCAAGAATGTGAAAGCGGTGATCGACAAGGGAACCTGGGACGTCCCCGAAATCTTCGATAGCATTCAAGAGCGCGGCAACGTTCCCGAATCTGACATGTGGAAAACATTTAATATGGGAATCGGACTTGCCTTCGTGATCCGCCCCCAGGCGCTGATGGCCGTCAAAGAAATCCTCCCCGAGGCACGGCTCATCGGCAGAATCGCAGCCGGGCGCCCCGGCGTCTCGTTTAAATAGGAGACCTTATGCTTAAAATTGCTGTCTTAGCATCCGGAGAAGGCACAAACCTGCAGGCCCTCATAGACTCAACCGAAAACAAAAGCATCCCAGGGAAAATTGTTCTTGTCCTATCAAACAAAGAGGACGCGGGCGCGCTCAAACGCGCCGAACGCGCGGGCATTCCATTTCAAGCGGTCCGGCCTTCGGATTTTTCGACCCCGGAGGCCTTCGACGCGTTTCTTGCCGAGGAATGCCGCAAAGCGAATGTTGAACTGGTTTGTTTAGCAGGCTACTTGCGAAAACTTCGCGCCCCCATGCTGGATGCATTCCAAAACCGTATCCTCAATATCCATCCGGCGCTGCTGCCGGCGTTTGGCGGGAAAGGGATGTACGGCATGAAGGTGCACGAGTCCGTTTTAGAATCCGGCGCAAAAGTATCCGGGTGCACCGTGCACTACGCCGACGATGCCTACGACCATGGTCCTATCCTGCTTCAATCCACCGTGCACGTTCTCCCTAATGACACGGTGGAATCTTTGGCGACGCGCGTTCGTCAACAAGAACACTGGTTGTTCCCAGAGGCGGTTAAACTCGTCGCAGAAAACCGCGTGAAAATTGACGGCAGAAAAATCACAATCACCTCCTCGCCCCACGAGGGCTCCCCCCGCATCCGACGCGCCCTGCTGTCGCTCTCGGACAAAGAAGGAATTGTTGAATTCGCCCGGGAACTCGAAGAGCTCGGGGTTGAAATAATCTCAACCTCCGGCACCGCACGCAAGCTGATCGAAGCCGGCGTTCGGGTGCGTTCCTTGGATTCCCTGACCGGTTTCCCTGAAATTCTAGACGGGCGCGTAAAAACCCTCCACCCGAAGGTGCACGGCGGCATTCTATTGCGCCGCAACGATCCGCGGCAAGTTGAAGAAGCGCGCGTCTTCGGACTTGAATCGATCGACCTCGTCGCGGTTAACCTCTATCCCTTCGAACGCGTCGCGGCGGGAGCAAGTTCACCGTACAGCCGCGAAGTCATTGAGAATATCGATATTGGCGGGGTGACGCTGATTCGCGCGGCAGCCAAAAATTTTGAAGATGTCGCTGTTATCGTAGACCCTTCGGACTACCGCGCAGTCCTTGATGAACTCGCGGGGGATTCCGGACGGCTCAACCTTGAGACCCGCCGCAAGCTTGCACTGAAGGCAATCGAACATACCGCACGTTATGACGCCATGATATCGGATGCCTGGCGCAGTGCCGAGGCTCAAGAGGAGCGTTTCCCAGCGACAATAAAAATCGGCCTCAAGCGAATTCAAACGCTGCGCTACGGGGAGAACCCGCACCAAAACGCCGCGCTCTATGTTCGTGAAGAAAAAGGGGTCGCGAACTTCGAACAACTGCACGGCAAGGAACTTTCCTACAACAACCTTCTCGACACGTTTGGAACCTGGGACGCGGTCAACGAATTCGAAACCCCGACCGTCGTTCTATTTAAACACGTAACCCCCTCGGGGATCGGAACCGATGAAGACCTCAATAAAGCATTCGAAATGGCGTGGGCCTCAGACCCGTTAAGCGCCTTCGGCGGCATCCTCGCGGTCAACAGACCCTTTCCATTGTCGATCGCCGAAGGTCTCGGGAAGCGTTTTGTCGAGGTGATCGTTGCTCCCTCTTTTGATGAAGATGCCCTTGAGAAACTCAAGAAGAAAAAAAATCTTCGCCTCATTGTC
>NVTF01000066.1 GCA_002401485.1 Elusimicrobiota bacterium
CGCAACAAACGCACGCGGTGCCTGGCACCTTTTAATCTTCTTCCTGCAGCTTGGTTAATGCGGAAAAATCTTCAAGGGTGGTGGTATCGCCGCTGACGGCCTCGCCGGAGGCGACGCTTCTTAATAAACGGCGCATGATTTTGCCGGAACGCGTTTTTGGCAAAGCGTCGGTGAAGCGGATTTTATCCGGGCGAGCGATTGCACCAATCGCTTTCACAACGGCTTTTTCCAATTCCTTGGTTGTTGCGGCAACCGGCTCGGTGCCGCGGCGAAGAGTGACAAACGCGGCGATTCCCTCCCCTTTGATTTCATGCGGAATGGAAACAACAGCCGCCTCCGCGACCTGAGGATGGGCGACCAACGCGGACTCTACTTCCATGGTGGAAAGGCGATGTCCGGAAACGTTGATCACATCATCCACCCGACCGAGCAGCCAAAAGTAGCCGTCTTTATCGCGGCGCGCCCCGTCTCCCGTAAAATAAAGTTTCGGCCCGAATTCGGAAAAGTATTGCTTCTTGTAGCGCTCAGGATCTCCATAAACCGTTCGCAGCATGCTCGGCCATGGTTTTCGGATGACTAGAAACCCACCCTTGCCATTGGGAACTTCTTTTCCGTTTTTGTCGACAACTGCGGCATCGATGCCGGGCATCGCCAGTGTCGCGGACCCGGGCTTGGTGGGAGTCGCTCCGGGCAGGGGGGAAATCATAATCCCGCCGGTTTCAGTTTGCCAATAGGTGTCGACAATCGGGCAGCGCCCGCCGCCTATTACCGTGTGGTACCAGGACCACGCTTTAGGATTGATCGGTTCGCCAACCGTGCCCAGAAGACGCAAACTGGAAAGATCGTGTTTCTGCGGATGACTGTCGCCGAGACGCATAAACGCTCGAATTGCCGTCGGGGCGGTATAAAAAATCGTGATTCCGTATTTCGCGATGAGACTCCAAAAACGGTCCGGACCCGGATGCATAGGAGCACCCTCATAAAGGAACGTGGTCGCACCGTTGGCCAGAGGGCCGTACACAACATACGTGTGTCCCGTTATCCAACCGACATCCGCGGTGCACCAATACACGTCGTCTTCCTTGAGATCGAATACCTGCCGGGCAGTACTCGCGGCGACGGTCAGATAACCGCCTGTCGTATGGAGAATTCCTTTAGGTTTCCCGGTACTGCCGGAGGTATAAAGAACGAACAACGGATGTTCCGCGTCGAGGGGAATGGGGATATTTTCCGCGCTCTGTCCTTCGACAGCATCATGCCACCAGACGTCCCGCTGGGGATGCCAACCCACGGTTTGATCCGTTCGTTTAACCACAACAACTTTTTTAACGCTGGCGCACTCTTCGACCGCATCATCGACCTGCTGCTTAAGGCCGAAGGCTTTGCCTTTTCGATACCCGCCATCGGAGGTGATCACGATTTTGGCTTTCGTGTCCTGGATGCGATCGCGCAGCGATTGGGAGGAGAACCCCCCAAACACGACGGAATGAACGGCTCCGATACGCGTACAGGCAAGCATGGCAATCGCCGCCTCGGGGACAAGCGGCATATACAAAATAACACGATCGCCTTTTCGCACTCCCAGATTTTTCAGGGCGTTGGCAAAGCGGCATGTTTCCCGATGCAGTTGGTGGTAGGTCAGGGTGCGGGTATCGCCGGGTTCACCCTCCCAAATAATAGCGGCCTTGTTGCGGCGCGGACCCGTGAGGTGCCGATCGAGACAATTCTCCGATACATTGAGTTGACCGCCAACGAACCATTTCGCGAGAGGGGGTTTCCACTCAAGGGTCTTTTTCCACTTTTTCTGCCACTTGAGCTCTGCGGCCTGTTTCTCCCAATATTTCTCAGGCCTACGGGCCGCATTTTTAGAAAGAGCCTCTCTCTGAGCCGCACTTTTCACGTGCGCCTGGCGGGCGAATTCCCGGGAGGGCTTGAAAACCCGATTTTCCTTCAAATTGGTCTCAATCGTGTCAGTAGCCATGAGTGCCTCCAAATCCGTCTCCAAATTTATACCATTTGAGAGAGAGCGGGCGGTAGAGGGAAAAAAGCGGAATTTTTAAGGGGATCCAAGCAATTCTGCGTTGACAGTAGCCCTATGATAAGGATATAATGAAGCCGTTATGGAACCTACTTTTAACCCTAACCGGCGCAAACGCGCCAAAAAGATCGGATTTCGGGCCAAAATGAGCACCCCCGGCGGTCGTAGAACGCTTAGCCGGCGCCGCTCGAAAGGCCGAGCAAGACTGACCACCGTCGTATAGGTGGCCGGTTCATCCCGGACGAACGGTTGACGATTCATCGTACGGGGCGTTTTGGCCGCGAAGCGCGCCTGAGTGCAAACGCCATGAAGCGCGTTTTCTCCGGTGGGCGCAAATGGGTGCTCGGCGATCTCATCTGCTGGGTCCTTCCGACCGACAACAGCCTCGCACGATTCGGGCTTTCTGTAAGCCGAAAGCTTGGGCCTGCGGTACGACGAAACCGCATTAAGCGCTTGCTGCGCGAATCCTTCCGACTCAACCGGGACAGAATCAGACCGGCCGCGGACATTGTCGTTTTTCCGCGTCCGGGATGTCGTTGGACCAGATTTGAACACGCGGAGACCGCGTTCTTATCCGCTCTAGAACGCGCGGGCGTCCTCCGCATAGAGAACACATCATCGTGATCCGAACCGCAGCACTATTCTTGATCCGTGCCTATCGACTCCTCGTGAGTCCGTTCCTAGGCGCTCATTGTCGTTTCGCTCCAACCTGCTCGGCCTATGCAGAAGAAGCCTTTCGTATTCATCCGGTAAGCCGCGCGCTGCGATTATCAGCGACTCGGCTCTTCGGCTGTCACCCTTTTAATCCCGGCGGCATTGACCCCGTTCCCACAACACATGGATAACAAAAACCTCATTTTAGCGGTCGTCTTTTCACTTCTTGTCACACTCGGGTGGTTCAAATTTCTCGAGATGAAATATCCCAATCGGGCGGTCAGTCCTGGTCCTTCAGCGGGGGCGCAGGCCTCAACTCCGCCGGTAACCCTGGATCAGCCGTCCTCTATGAGCGCGCCCACCATTAAACCGGTGGTGACCACGGCAGGACTCAGTGGAGCGTTATCTGTTCGCATCGGCGATCTGGCGATGAGTTTTCAACCCCAAGGCGCCTCGATTGTGAGTTATCTCTACCCCGGTCCCCTGGGCGATGTCGAGCTCATTCTAGACCCCACTCCCGGATTTTTCGCAACCTGGCCCGAGCTCACATTTGAGTGGGCGTCCGAAGACAAACGGCGTCCGGCGTTTGAAGCCATTCACCCGACAGGGGTTAAGATCCGCAAAGAGTTCGCCTTCGCCGATCTTGGAGAATTGCATTCTCTGCGCATCACGCTGACCAACCCGGGCTCGGCCCCCGCAACACTCAAGGACTGGGCGGTCGAAGTCGGCCCCGGACTTGGAACCGTCGAAAGTGAGGTTGGTGAAAACGCCTCCCTCTGGAGCGCGGTAGCCTACCACACGCCCGCTGGGGAATCAAAACCTGAGCTGGAAAATTTAGAAGCGACCGACAAGGCGGAACAGATCCAAACCCCCTGGCTTTGGGCGGGTGTGGGCAACCGTTATTTCCTTGCAGCGTTGTTTCAACCCAAAAACCGCGAACTCGGCAATATTGTTCACGGGGCCCAACTCAAAATGACGCGCGGCCGGGGCATGCTCGGCGGCGAAAAAATGACCGAAGAAAAGGCCCCGTGGCTGGGCATTGCGGTTAAACCAATCACCCTCGCCGCCGGTCAGACCATGGTCCTCGACATGCCCTTTTATTTCGGACCGAAGGGATATACCCATCTCAAAACTCTCGGCGTAGGGCTCGAAGATTCGGTTTCCTTCGGGTGGTTTAAGGACATCGGCCGCTTCACCCTCAACGTCCTGCATTATTTCCACGGCTTCACAAACAACTGGGGATGGGCGATTCTGTTCCTGACGGTCTGCCTGCAGGTGGTCATGTTTCCGCTCACCTACAAGCAGTACAAGTCGATGGCGATCATGAAGAAGATTCAACCCGAGGTCACGCGCGTCCAGCAAAAATGGAAGTCGGACCCCACGCGCATGCAAAAGGAAATGATGGCCGTGTACAAGAAACACGGCGCCAACCCGCTCGGGGGCTGCCTGCCGCTCGTTTTTCAAATGCCCGTTTTTGTCGCGCTATTTAACATGCTTCGCGGCGCATGGGAACTTCACGGGGCACCGTGGATGTTCTGGGTGCAGGATCTTTCCGCGAAGGATCCGTACTACATCCTCCCGATCGTTATGGGAGGAACGATGTTCGTTCAAAATAAACTCAATCCCCAACCCGGCGGAGATCCGAATCAACAGAAGATGATGCAGTATATGCCCGTCATCATGACATTCATGTTTCTTCGATTCCCTTCCGGCTTGGTCCTCTATTGGCTCACAAACAGCCTCCTCGGTTTTGCGACCCAGACGATGATCAAGCGCCAGATGGAAGCGTAACTATTTTTCAGGAGGCACCATGTCCCAAGATATTGAAACAGAAGGAAAGACCGTCACCATCGCAGTAGAGCAAGGGCTGAAGGATTTAAAATTGAGCCGGGATGAAGTTGAGGTCACGGTACTTGAAGAAGGCAACGCGGGATTTCTCGGCATGGGTTCTAAACCCGCGCGCGTTCGGATTCGCCGCAAACGCTGGGAAGACGACAAGACCGGCGACCGTCCCAAAAGCGAAGCCGCCAAGGAAGCCGCCAAACCCAAACCGGCGCCCCAAAAAAGAGAGCCCCAACCGGCACCCGAAAGCCGCCCGACCGCCCGCGATCGCATGATGCAGGATGCTTCACCCGCGGACCCCGAAAAGGCCTGCGCGGAGGCAAAAAACGTCATTGATGAGCTGCTTAAGTTAGCCGGCATCTCATTTGAATCGATCACCTGCACGTGGGACAAATCTCAAGAACGGGTTCATGCCGAAATCGACTCCGAAGACGGCGAGCTGCTGATCGGAAAAGGGGGGAAAAACCTGGAAGCCATCCAGTTCCTCGTCACCATCATCACCGGACGGCGACTGGGTCAGCCAACCGCGATCCAGGTTGAAACCGAAGGATACTGGGCCAAACTTGAGGAAAAAATCCTTGCGGAGGCGGACCGTGCAGTCGACCAAATAAAGGCCGATGGCGGAGAGTACCGCTTTGAGCCGATGGACCCGGCGCTGCGAAGATTGATCCACCGACGCCTCGCGGACAACGCTGATGTCATGACCGCTTCGGAAGGGGAAGGGTCTTCCCGCAAAGTCGTCGTCAAAGCGCGCTGAAACCATGCATGACTGAGCCGACCATCGTCGCGATCGCGACTCCTCCAGGACGAGGGGCACTCGGCGTTGTTCGGCTCAGCGGATCGGACGCTCACGCGATTGTACTGCGTCTGACGAAACGGAGTGCCGCCTTCAAGCCCCGGTACGCAACCCTCGCCACGTTATTTGATGGCAACGATTCTCTCGATGAGGGGCTCGTAACCTTTTTTCCGGCAGGGGCATCGTATTCCGGAGAAGAGTCCGTGGAAATTTCCGCGCACGGCTCGCCCTATATTCTCGAACGCCTCGTGGCTCTTTGCCTCGAAAACGGCGCACGATCCGCCCGTCCCGGCGAATTCACCCAACGCGCATTTCTCAACAGCCGCTTGGATCTCTCCCAAGCGGAAGCTGTTTGCGACTTAATCGCGGCGCGAACGAAGCTTGGTGCCGCCGCGGCGTTTGACCGGCTCGAAGGCGGGCTTTCCCGCCGTATCGCCGGGATGCGCACAGAAATTCTTGAGCTGACCGCGTTAGTGGAAGCCAATCTTGATCATCCGGACGAAGATATCCCGCCGCTGCCCGATGCCGAGGGCCTAAAGCGCATCAACACCCTGCGGGAACAAGTACAGGCTTTAGCAGCCGCCGGTTCACGCTCCCACTTGGAAGCCTCCGCACGGGTCGCCATCGTAGGTTCGGTGAATGCGGGAAAATCCAGCCTCTTGAACGCCCTTCTGGGACGCGACCGCGCCATCGTTTCCAAAACACCGGGCACGACCCGGGACACCCTGGACGCGCCGATCGATCTCGGCGGACTCGACGCCGCGCTGATCGATACGGCGGGACTGCGCACAGACACAGACGACCCGATTGAACGGGAAGGACATGCCCGGTCGCTGCGGGCCCTGCGCGGCGCGGACCTCGGCCTTGTCGTGTTGGATCGCACGCTGGCGCCTCAACATCATCGCGGACTGCTTGAAGAACTCGGACGCGACAAACCGCTCATTGTAGCCCTCAATAAATCCGATTTGCATCCCGCTCGGACAATGCCTCAAGACCTAAACCACGCGGGAACGGTCGTGGAAGTCTCCGCTCTCTCGGGAAACGGCGTCGACCGTTTAGGATCTCTATTAAGGGACGCGGTGGTGCCTCCGGACAGCGATGCCGGCCGCTTGGCGGTGACGGCGCGGCATGCGGCGGCGTTTGAACGCTGCGCGTTGGAACTTGATAACGCATATAAGATGCTCCCCCAGGATTCCGGAGAGCGCACCGCGCTGCATCTCCGGGCAGCCCTCGACGCGCTTGATCCGATCGACGGCCTCACCACGACCGACGATCTCCTGGGCACAATTTTCTCGCGCTTCTGCGTCGGCAAATGACTCAAACGCCGCGACCCACCTGGAGTTGGGCGCTTTACGATTGGGCCAATTCTGCGTTTGCGACAACAGTCATGGCCGGTTTTTTCCCTCTGTTTTTTAAAAGCTACTGGGCGGCAGGCACGCCTCCGGAAACAAGCACGTTTTATCTCGGCTGGGCGAACTCAGGGGCCTCGATTGTCATCGCAGCGATCGCGCCTTTTCTCGGCGCCATCGCCGACCGCGGCAGCGCGAAGAAGCGATTTCTCTTCGCCTTCGCGGCGCTCGGGATTCTCAACACGGCCGCGCTTTGGTTTGTTGAAAAAGGGGATTGGAAAAGCGCCGTCTTTTTCTTTGTCCTCGGCACCATCGGATTCATGGGCTCGAATACGTTTTACGACGCACTCCTGCCCAGCGTTTCAGACGATGAGACGGTCGATCGAGTCTCCGCGCTGGGGTTTGGGCTCGGCTATATCGGCGGAGGGCTCTTATTCGCTTTAAATGTCGCGATGTTTCTCAAACCTGCGGTATTTGGAATTTCCGACCCGACCGTTGCCATTCGCCTGTCGTTTATCCTCGTAGCGGTGTGGTGGGCGGTTTTCAGCATTCCTCTATTTCTATTCGTTCCCGAACCTAAACACTACGACGCGCTGCCGCTCATAGAAGGCGTCGCGGCGGGATGGCGGCAATTACTGGGAACGCTCAAAGAACTGAAACGGCTGAAGGTCGTCGGAATTTTCCTTCTCGCATATTGGCTCTACATCGACGGCGTCGACACGATTGTTCGCATGGCGGTCGATTACGGTATGGCTCTCGGTTTTCCGCAGGACGCGCTCATCATCGCCCTGCTCATTGTTCAATTCGTCGCATTCCCGTCCGCCATTATTTACGGACGCCTGGCCGGACGCATCGGCCCTAAAGCGGCCATCCTCACGGCGATCGTCGCCTATTCATTTACAACCGTTCTTGCCTACGGCATGAACGCCGTCTGGCATTTCTATGCCCTCGCCGTTCTTCTCGGGATGTTCCAGGGCGGCATCCAAGCGATCAGCCGAAGTTTGTATTCCCGCATTATCCCGGCGAACAAAGCCGCGGAATTCTTCGGCTTCTACAACATGCTCGGCAAGTTTGCAGCCGTCATCGGCCCCGCCCTCATGGGGACCATTACCTACGTCACCGGGGATCCGCGCAAAGGCATCCTATCGCTGCTCCTGCTGTTTGCCAGCGGGGGATTTCTGCTCCTTAAGGTTGACGTCGAGGAAGGCGCGCGAATGGCGAAAGAGGAACTGTCGTGAACGCAGCGACCTCCGTGCTCGTTCTGCTCGTCGCATGCAACCTCTTCAAATACATGGACCGACTTCTGATCGCCCCCATCCTCCCGCTGATCGGCCGGGAGTTCAACGCCAGTGACATTGAACTCGGCGCGATGGCGAGCGCCTTCATGCTTGTTTATATGTTCGCGGCACCCCTCTGGGGATTGGCCGTGCGTCCCGGTCGCAGAGTCGGCTTTCTCGCAGCCGGAATCGCTATCGGGGGAATCGCCACCGTCGGCGCCGGTTTTGCCCGCAGCCTCACGGCGCTCGTTATATCCCGGAGCCTGCTGGGGATCGGCCAAGCGGGATTTACCGCGGTTGCGCCCGCCTTTCTCGCGGAGAATTACCCGGCAGAGAAACGATCCTCGATTCTTTCGTTTTACGAGGCGGCCATCCCCGTGGGTTCGGCGATTGGATTTATCCTCGGAGGCTGGGTTGGCCACCATTGGGGATGGCGCGCCGCGTTCTTGGGAGCCGGTATCGGCACACTTCTTTTTCTGCCGCTATTTGCGCGACTTCGTGATCCCTTGGGGGGGAAATCCGACGTGACCGAGTCGCGTTCACGGCCGAGCGATTATCTCCGGCTCTACCGCATTCCCAGCTACACCGCCGCAAGTTTTTCCCAAGCCGCGATCACCTTTACGATCGGCGGTCTCGGATTATGGATTCCGTCTTACCTCTTTAGGGAATACGGGTTGGACACCGCTCAGGCCGGCATCGTTTTTGGAGCGGTCACCGTCATCGGCGGTCTGTTCGGCGCCCTCACCGGAGGCTGGCTCGCGACGCGGCTGCGCCAAACAAATCCCGGTGCCGATTTTTTAATTTCCGGCATTGGACTGTTGGCAGCGGTGCCGTTTGGAATCGGGGCGCTCTTCACTCCCAGCCAACCGCTTGCCCTTGTTTTATTTTTTATCGCAGAGGTGTGCATTTTTCTTCACATGGGACCTCTATCCTCTATTATCGTTGCCACCGTTCCCGCGGCAAAACGCGCGCTCGGATTTGCCGCGAATATTTTCGTGCTCCGGCTGTTCGGCGATGCCCTTAGTCCGATTTTAATCGGGGCGGGCTCGGAGGCATGGGGACTGCGCAGCGCATTAACAGGAGCACTCATGCCTTTGCTTCTCGGAGGCGTACTTTGTCTTTGGGGCTCGCGTAGACTTGGAACCGATACAGCAAATGCGGCTGCCCATGCTTAACTTCGGGATTGATTTCCTGTACCAACCGTCCCGTGCACTGGACCTTGTTAACAAGGATCCTCGTGCGGCACTGCGCGCCTCGGCCGGTGTTTATGCCCTCTTTCTCGTCACGGCCGCGTTGTTTTATACGCTCAAACCCGACGGGTTTCCACCCATCCCGGGCGCAGAGCTCAATATTCCCGAACACGGCCTTCTCTTTTGGATCAAGGTGCAGGCCTGGTCGCCGATTCTCCTGGCCGTTTGGATCGCGGCTGCCGGCTGGTTCGGACGACTGCTCGGCTCGGGGAAACTCGCGATTCGTTTGCCTGCGGCTGTTGCAGCGGCAATCATCCCCTTGCTTCTGATTGTGGTTTACAATAGCGCCCAAATGCATCGAGCGATTTTCGGACTCTGCTGGGTGGGCCTCATAGCCGTTATGGTGCCTGGATTTCGGAGAGTGTCCCAAGAGGATTGGCTTCGACTGACAGCATGCCTCGCTGGATTGCACGCGGCCGCAATCGTTTTGCTAATTCCATTTACCATTGCGGTGGTCGCCCGTTCTCCGCGCGCCTATCACGCCGTCGAGTTCGTAATGCTGTTCTGGGTTCTAGGACTTGCGACCTTCTCCGTGCGGCGCATCCTCAATATCGCGACCGCGCGCGCGTTTAGCGCTGTCTTTCTTTCGCTTATCACCCAAATCCTGTTCGTTTTTTCCATGCATTTACTCGGGGTACTCCCTAAAGAGGTTTTGAAGGCCTTGATGGCCGCGTGATGGCAATCGAACATCCGACACGCTACGATGTGATTGTGGTTGGCGGAGGCCACGCGGGCTGTGAAGCCGCGCTTGCCAGCGCCCGGCTGGGCGCGCGCACACTGCTGCTCACGCAGAATCTCGATACCATCGGCCAAATGTCGTGCAACCCGTCTATCGGCGGGGTTGCCAAGGGCCAGCTCGTGCGCGAGCTGGACGCACTCGGCGGCTCCATGGGCGTCATCACCGATCGTACAGGACTTCATTTCCAAACCCTCAACAGCTCTAAAGGACCCGCGGTCCGCTCCCCGCGCATCCAATGCGACAAGAAGGCCTACCAATTTGCCATGAAGGAAACCGTAGAATCGGTTCCGGGCCTTGATGCCAAACAAGACGAAGCGGCCTTGTTCTTATTTGACGGAAATCGCCTCACCGGACTGGAAACCAAACGGGGCATCCAGTATCGAACCGAGGCGATCATTCTCACAACTGGGACCTTTCTAAAAGGGAAGGCCCATGTCGGACTTAACCATGTCTCCGCGGGACGCGCCGGCGAGGCGCCCTCAGACGCACTCTCGGGCCGTCTACAAGAGCTGGGACTACCGTTAGGCCGATTCAAAACCGGAACCCCGATGCGCCTGCATGCCGACTCGATTGATTTCTCAAAATGTTCGGAACAAAAGCCCCCAGAAAATCCAATTGCGATTTCTCACCGAACAACCCGCCTCACGAACCAACAGCTTTCCTGCTGGATCACCTATACCAACGAAGACACCCACCAGGTAATCGCAGACAATCTCGATCGCTCGCCACTCTACTCGGGGAAAATTGACGCTTTAGGTCCTCGTTATTGCCCGTCGATCGAGGACAAGGTGGTCAAGTTTCGGGAAAAACAGCGCCACTCTCTTTTCTTGGAACCGGAAGGATGGCACACCAAGGAAATATACGTGAACGGTCTTTCGACCAGCCTGCCTGAAGACGTGCAATGGAAATTCGTACAAACCGTGCCTGGTCTCGAAAAGGCGGAAATCATGCGCCCCGGCTATGCGATTGAATATGATTTTTGCCAACCCACCGCACTTCTTTCGACCTTGGAAACGAAACAGGTTGCGGGGCTCTATTTTGCGGGACAAATCAACGGAACGACCGGGTATGAAGAAGCCGCCGCCCAAGGCTTTATCGCCGGCGTCAACGCCGTCCGTAAGATTCGAAGCGAGGAACCCTTCGTCCTCGATCGCGGCGAAGCCTATATCGGCGTTATGATCGATGACCTTGTGACCAAAGGCGTCGATGAACCCTACCGAATGTTCACAGCCCGAGCGGAACATCGCCTGCTGCTCCGGTCGGACAACGCCGATCTTCGCCTCATGCCCAAGGGTCGGGCGCTGGGCCTGATCGAGGACGCGCTCTGGGAGCGTTTCGAGCGTTACCGCGATTCGTTCGAAAGCGAAACGGTGCCCACCGATGAAGAACTCGCGCCGTGGTCGCGTCAGAAAAGGGAAAACGAGCGGGCCGCGACCCAACTCTATGCGCCCTACATCGAACGCGAAAAAAAGCAGATCAATGACTTGAAAAATATGGAGCGGGAAAGTCTTCCCGAAAATTTCGACTACGACTCAATTCCGATGCTCGTTGAAACCCGCCAAAAACTTTCAAAAATCCGCCCGCGCAGTCTCGGCCAGGCGTCCCGGGTTCCCGGCGTGACGCCGGCCGATATGCAAATGCTCGCGGTCTGGCTCAAACGGTCCCTGCAAAAACAATGATCACCAAGGCGCTTAAACGGGAGGGCAAAGAAACTCTGGCCCAATGGGGCGTCCGCCTCGATGATGAAGCATGGGAAAAACTCGACGCGTACGGCGCCGCCGTACTCGAGTTCAACAAAAAGACGAACCTCACCGCGGCAAAAACGCCGGAGGAAATTGTCAACCGTCACCTCC
The DNA here is from genome assembly GCA_002401485.1 of Elusimicrobiota bacterium. Taxonomy (GTDB): domain Bacteria; phylum Elusimicrobiota; class Elusimicrobia; order UBA1565; family UBA1565; genus UBA1565. Next base: position 11,799 of record NVTF01000066.1, read on the forward strand.
TCGATTCGCTCGCTCCCCTTGCCGCATGGGAAGGACAATCACCGAATTCGATACTCGATGTAGGCTCTGGGGGGGGATTTGTAGGCGTTTGTCTCAAAATCGCCCTTCCCAACGCGCGCGTGACTTTGCTGGAATCCGTATATAGGAAGATCGGTTTCCTCAATTGGACGACTGCGCGGCTGGCACTCAAGGGTATTGATGTCCGCCATGCACGCGCCATTGAGGACACCGGGGCCTGGGCACCGCTTGGATCAGGCGGTGCCCAAGGGCCCGAGGAAACGCCGGCGCCGTTTGACCTCGTCACGGCGCGGGCGCTCGCACCGCTGGACCGGGCTCGTCGTCTAACGGAACCGTTTGTGAAGCAGGGAGGGATTGCGATGATATTTCAAAGCGACCCCATTGAAGGTTCGTTTGCATATCGCCTTCCGGGCGAAGAAAAGGATCGGCATCTGGCGCGTTTCGCCAAAGAAAAGGAGACACTATGAATTTGCTTAACCTCTATTTCACGCCATTTGCGACCGCGCTCGTTCTGGTCGCCATCTACTTCTCGGAGCCCGACAAGGTCACCAAATATTGGTCCTTTGGTATCCTCGCGGTATCACTGGGAGTCAATCACTGGTTCTCAAAAAATACCTACCGATTCTTCGGCTGGGCGACCCAGCTTAAAATCGTTCAGATCTGGCTGACCTTTCTGTGGTCAGCGGCGTTAGCGTACTTACTGATGCCGTATTGGGCCCCCATGTGGCTGCTGCTGATCATGCCTCCTGTAACCGCTGCCTTGTACCAGGATAAATGGAAAACCCTCGGCACGGGTGTTGTGTGCGGAGCGACCCTTTTGGTCCTGTATTACCTGCGGCAGCGCTCCGTCGGCCTCTATCTCGGGGATCAACGGTGGGCGATGGCATTCTCACATGCCGCGTTCATACCCGTTCTTGGATTATTTGTCCACTCCCTCGCAGAGACCGCATTGCGCATGAGGGATATCGGGACGCGAACATAATATCCAGAACATTTTGAAGGGAAGGGGTTGAAAAGTTCCCTCTAAAAGTTTATCCCGGGATAAATTTTTAGAGGGAACTTTTTCACCTGTTCATCCGTACTAGGGGGGGCGTAGTTTGATGAGAGGCACGCTCGAAATGCAAAAAGGCTAGCCCCACCATTGATTTATCGCAACAAAGGGCTACACTCTCAAGGGGGAGGCGGTCCATAAGGGCCGTGATACTCGGCATTTAATATGGATATTCTCATCAAGCTCCGGGTCCTCCTCTGGACCATGGTCCTCGCACTGTGGGGGCTGATGATCTATCAGTTTTTAGAAGAAGACAACGGATCCGCGCAGGATCAAATGCGCTGGGTGTCCTCACGGGTCGCGGTCGACGCGCTGGAAGATCTGCCCGACCTCGAGTCCCTGCCGCAAATTCCGATGGCCGAACTCTTCAGTGAAGAGGAGAGCGCCGATTTAACCCCGTCCCATGCGGGCCGCAGGATCCAACCGGAAGCCGAGTCCAGGGTCGCCTACAATAGACCCCTGCCGCGTCCTAAGAATTTTCCCATGGCCAGGCCGATGCCCGCGGCTCTGCGCGCGCCGCGCGTGAAGGTACCTCCATCCTATAAAGGAGTAGCGCCGAAAACGCAGCGGGGCAAGCGCGGGCGATCGCTCGGAGAAACTCCGGTCAGGGCGAAACGACCGAAACCGCGTCGTCCGCGGGAGGCATCACCGAAAACGCCGAAAGGCTTCGTCAAGATATCAAACGACCATTTCATTGTTTTCGCCCAAAGCCAGCCGCCGTCCACTCAGTTCATGGAGACGCTAAACGACCTCCACGAAAATTTGATGAAGGATCTTGCTTCCTTCTCCCCGTGGGCCCGCAATCAAAAAGTGACCGTGTTTCTGTTCCGCGACCAGGAAAGCTACCAGAAGGTCACAGGCCGGCCGTCCTGGTCGGGGGGGGCGAGTTCGGTCAAGCGCCGCAAGATTTATGTTTATGCCAGCGAGGAACTTATCGGCATTCTCGCCCACGAACTCACCCATATTTATTTCGACAGCTTCTTCCTGGCGGGAAAAGAAAGCCCGCTATGGCTCTCCGAAGGCATGGCCACCCTCGTGCAAACCGAACGAGGACTCGCCGCTCCCAATTGGCTGCGCGGCAATATGTCCACACTCCGCGCGGGGGGAGGCTACGATTTGGGCGACCTGATGCGCGTCGACTCAACGGGCGGCGCGAAGGACGGAGAGGTTCGACTATGGTATACGCAAGCCTACAGCGTCGTGCGTTTTATGATCCGTTCGCAGCGGCGCGCTTCGTTTTATAAGTTTTGCCGAATGATGCGCGACGGCATGAGTCCTAAGTCGGCGCTCTACCGCGCCTACGGCATGCCGTTTAACAGTTTGCACGCGCTGGAATACGCCTGGCGGCATCAGGTCGAACGCGGCTGACGTAGTTTCGCAGGAAAAAACGATCATCTCATTTTGTCTGATTTTTAATGCAGAAAACGAGGACGAATAGGTCTTTTGTCTAAACCTGACTAAGACCTATGGCACATGTTAATCGCATAAAATTGCTTCAACATGTGGTATGCAGCTATTTGCAGAATTGAAATCAACTATCCACCTTGCTATTTCTTTAGCAATTGCTTTTCCATTTCTTGGGATTTCCAATTCAGCGCATGCCGCCCGATTTATAGCCCCGGCTAAGAGCCAGTCTCGAGCAACCCGTCCAGAGCTGGAATGGGAAGGCGCTCTGACAGCCTTCCTCAGTAATTCTCTCCACGGCCCGTCCCTGCAGTTAGGAATCACCAGCCCCGACACGCCTCAGATACCGATCCAGAAACTAGATAGCCGGATCGAGCAGGTTATTACAACCGCACTGGAAAAAAACGGCTGGACCCCCGACCGACTCTCCAGGCTCGACCTCCCCTCAGCCTCACGAGACGTGGATTTTAAGAAGGCCTGGTTCCAAGGATCAAAAGTCCTCCTTGCCGATGACAAGCAAGACCTTTCCACCCTCACCCGGAATTCCCGTCAACTGCGGTTCATGAAGATGGTGATGCCCTCTCCGATAATCACCGATCAACTCAAACAAAATCAGAAGCGTCTCACGGCCAAACTCGAAGAAAGGAGGCAGACCGTCAGTAATAGGTCGGAGCAGATCGCCCAGCTCTTGGCCAATTCGAGAAACATTTCTACGATGGGGAGATTCTCCGGAGCCGTGGGGGATGCCTCCGACGCACCTGCTTCTTACGATCCAGCAATCTGGAACCAAAATCGCCTCAGCGACTCGCGATACGTAGGGCTTATTCGTTCAGCTCCAAAAATATTATTCGGAGAAAAGGCCCCTTTGCCCATCGCCAATCAACCCAGTCCTGCACGCAACATGGTTGAATCAATGCGAAGCTTCGATGAGGGCACCTATGCTCATATGCTACGGGTTGGGCTCGTGGCGGGACTGTTGGCACTCCGTCTGGGGCTTCCGGCACCGATGGCCAATCGTATCGTCTGGACGGCGACCCTGCATGATATCGGGAAACGAAATACGGAGATCCGTGATATCATCCATTTGCCCAGACGCCTGGACAGTGAGGAGCAGCGCATGATGGAGCAGCATACTGTCATCGGAGCCAAGGAACTACTCATGATGCCGGGAATCAGCGACGAGTTCCGTCTCGATGCCGCCGAAGTCGCCCTTAATCACCATGAGACCCCCAATGGAAAAGGATATCCAAATCAACGAACCGGAGAGGATATTCCGCTGCAAGCAATGATCACATCAGCAGCCGATGTCCTGGATGCATTGATGGATAAGAGAGCCTATAGTGAGACTGGCAGAAGCCTCGAAGAGTCCTGGAAAATCATCAGAGAACATTTCTCCCAATCTTTTTATCCGCCCATTTTTAGAAGCTTGCGAGACCTGGTTGGCGAATTAATCGCCTCCCGGAAGTTGTCCGTCTTATAAGCGGCGACTGCTGAGAGCCGGATGTCCCACCCGCTATTGCCGTTAAATTCAGGACCTAAGACCCAGAAGCTAAGGCCTGACCCTTGATACAATAACCCAACGTGCAACAGCAGAAATTCCTTGCCGTATTTCTTAGCGCGGCTCTCCTAGTCGCCGCACCCGGCCCCTTGGCGACCGACATCTTCGCGGCGGTTATCGTGAAAGCGGTGAGTCATGCAAATATTGGAACAAACGTAGGCACGCTCGGCGCAACGACGCTAGGCTCTCTCAGTGTTCCCGGTACCCAAAACTCTTTAGTGATGCCGACCCTTGGCTCAAGCCGGCTGCCGGCATTAACGATTTCTCCCCTCGATTCCACGATCCAGCCTGCGCTTCAACAGGCGGCCCCGCAAAAAACCCAAACTGCCAAAATCACCGCTGAAAAAATTATTCGTTTTACGCCTACAAGGACAAGACCCGTGCGCGCAGCCCTAAACGACGGGGTTAAGCAAATCACAGAGGCACGTTCGCCAGCCGCCCGAGGCCTCGCCCTGAAATCATTTTTTACAGGCAGCCGCAGCCGGTCCTCCCCGGAGGAGGCTGCCGATTCGGCAACAGTCGCCGGCGCCTTCAGCACCCGGCTGTCCGAATTGCGGCAAAGATCCCAAATCCTGCCGGACCTAAACGCGGCAGACGTGGTCGCTTCACCTCAAATCGCCGCTGAAAAAATGTCGTCTGAGAAACTCGCGGCCGGAGAGAGGATGAATGGCCCCGAAGCCGCTCATTTTTCGCTGGACGCTCATACAATACGTGACCTCGAACTCTTCTCAGCCGGGCACGGCCTCTTCTCATTGACCGACAAAACCCAATCCACCGTTGGTTCGGACCGACTCCGCTGGCTGTTGACGCACCCCTATCTCGACCACGCGGAAATCCGGAAGCGCCAAGAGGCAGTGTCGATCTTGCTGGAAAATGATTCCCTGCGCGCGGAGGTCCGTTCCGCTTTCGCAAATCTCAAAGGCAATGGCGATTCCGTTTTCAAATCCTATATCGTCGATGGGAAACTCGAGACAATGCCCCGCTGGAAATTTCTCAACATCATGGGGCTGCTGCCGCTCTCGGCCGCCTATTTCGCGCCGAAATTTCTATTGGTAATGATCTACCTTGCTCCTATGTTCATGGAGCGGTCAATTAGCGATCTGCGTTGGGTATTCCAGCGCTTCAAAGCGGTCTTTCGCCTCGCACGCGTCCTCTCGCCTGCGTTGTCAAAAAGCGACAGCGAAGCCCTTAAGGAAATCGGGATCGCGTTCTCCGCAGTGGAGGATGCTCAACACCCGGATGCTGTAACGAGCATCGCAGGGAGTTTTCGACGACTCAAGGGACAATGGACCCTAATCCTTGATCTTTTCTATATGCATAGCGGCAAAACCTTGTGGTTCCTGCAGAGACGTTTTACCCGGGATAAAGAGCGGATCGCGCTTTTGGCGGGGGCGATGGCCGAACTCGACGTCTATCTAACCTTGGCCGATAACGCGGCCTCGTGGCAGAAAGGCTACAGCATGCCGACCTTGCTCGACCAAAAGCAAGCCCGACTTAAGATTGAGCAGGGACACCAGCCTTATCTTAACAGCACCGGTGATTCCGTCGCGAACAATACCGACATGATTGTAAATCTGGAGATGGACCGCAGCAGCGGCGGAAACTTTATGATCCTGACTGGCGTGAACGCTGGAGGCAAATCGACGTATCTCAGCATGATCTCCCTTCTCACCCTGCTCGCGCAAATCGGATCTCCCGTTCCAGCCGCGTCAATGGAATTTACACCGCTGCGGTTAATGACAACCATCGAGATCAGCCAGTCCCTCCAGAGGGGGGAGAGCTTTTATGTTGCCGAAGCGAAACGCATGCTTGAGATAATTAAGGAAGCGGAGGCTAATTCTGATGTGCTCGCTATCTTTGACGAGATCCTTCTGGGCACCAATCCCGAGGAGCGGACTGCGGCGGAGCACTCGCTGATCCCCTTTCTGGCTAAAACGGGCAATCTCTTCGTACTTTCCACCCACGACCTCAAGATGACTGCGTTGGAAGAAACCGTGCCCGGCGTTCGCAATGTCCACATTGATGAAACCCAGCCGTATACGATCAGCCCCGGCCCCGCAACAACTCGCAACGCCATCGACACCTTGGAAGGCCTAGGATATCCGCCAAAGATCATTCGCGCCGCGCGCGCCTATCTAAAAAAACATCCGCAGTAAACGCTCCACCGAGTGGAACGCGGCTAAAATCCAACCCTAACGCAGTCCGCGTTTTTTAAGGTCTCCTTCGTCGAAGAAGACCCTAAATTTTTCCTAATCGACAATAAAGTCTTGACAGAAATCAGAGTGACTGCTACAGTCCTCCTGTGGGGAATTGTGGGAGAGAGTGGTAGAAAGTGGGGATTGCAGTTACAACAGGGGAACATGACTATACGCTCGACTCAAAAAATCGATTGGTGGTCCCACCTAGCTACCGGGAAGCTTTGGTCCGGGAGAACGGCACCCACTTTTGGCTTACGACTGCCCTTGGAGATGATGCCTGCTTGTGGTTCTTCCTCCCCTCGCAATGGGAAAAACTGCTCGAAGACTTCAACGAGCAAACGAAAACAGTGAAGGACAAAACACAGGTGCGCAAGCTGCGGTCGCAGATTTTCGGAAAGGCGGCTCCGTCCGCACCGGACGAACAGGGACGAATCTTGGTCCCGCACAATTTGAAGGAATTCGCGGAGTTGAAGAAAGACATTAAATTCGTCGGTATGGGAAATAAAGCCGAAATTTGGGACGAAACAAAGTACGCCAAGTTTGAAAGCTCGGCCCACGCGGCGATGACGAAACTGGCCAAGGAACTGGATCTCTAAAATGACGTCACTGGAACTCATGGAAGAACGCTTCACACACGACTCCGTCCTGCTCAAGGAAGTGGTCACTCATCTGATCACCGATCGAGACGGTATTTATCTGGACGGAACCGTCGGCCTTGGCGGCCATTCCGAAGCCATCCTTGAAGCACTTTCCGCCCGGGGAAAAATCCTCGGCACCGACATGGACCCCGAAGCCCTTACAGCCTCGTCCGAGCGCCTCAAGCCGTTTCCGGGCCGCTATCGGCTTGTCCGCGCCAATTTCCGCAACCTGAACGACGTATTAGACGGAGAAGGGATCTCCCAGCTTTCGGGAGCCTTGTTTGACTTAGGGGTCTCCTCTCTCCAGTTCGACAAGGCCTCCCGTGGATTCGCCATCCGGCTCGACGGCCCTCTCGACATGCGCCTCGACCCGCACAGCAAGCTCACCGCCGCCCGCATCTGCAACGAATGGCCGGCGGAGCAAATCGAACTCCTCCTGCGCGAGTATGGGGAAGAACGCGCAGCCAAACGCATCGCCCGTTTGATTGTCGATGTGCGCAAGGAACAACCTTTTGAAACAACGCGCCAGCTTGCCGAGCTTCTAGAAAGCAAGATGGCCCGCAAAGGCAAGATTCATCCCGCCACGAAGACCTTTATGGCCCTTCGCATTGCGGTCAATCAGGAACTTGAGAACCTCACTCGGGGCGTCGAATCTGTGATCAGCCGTGTTGCCAATGGCGGCCGCATTGCTGTGATCACCTTCCACTCCTTGGAAGACCGCATTGTTAAAAACCTTTTTCGCTCACTGGCCGATCACGGCCAGGTGAAGCTGATAACGAATTCTCCTGTATGTCCGGGTGATGAGGAAATAAGCCGCAACCCTCGTTCCCGGAGCTCAAAACTCCGCGTAATCGAGGTAACAGCATGAACCAAAATAAAATCCCACTCAGCGCCATGCAATTCCTCAGCTCGAGACAACAGGTCATCAGCCTAAAGCCCACTGCAACGCCAGGCGCTGGATACGTCTGGCGGCGGGTGTTCCTGAAAGGGGACCGACGCAAACTGAGCTGAGAAACAATCTGGTGGGCACCTACTCGGCGGGGTGCCTGCCGAATTTCCCAGGGAGGGGCGCAAGCCCCTCCCTCCTTTTCCGAAGTTGACGTTCGCAAACGGAGAAAACCTTGAACGAGACTAAAACCTGGATCCTGGCGGCATCGGCCGCGGCCCTTGCATTCGTGTTCCTTACGGAACAAGTACAGGCTACGCGTTTAGGCTACGAATTGGGGAGCGCACGTTCAGCCATCAAGGCGCGCCGAGACCGCGTCGCCTACTTAAGGCTGGAGCTGGATCGGCTGCACGCTCCGCAGCGTCTCGCGTCACTGGCTCAATCCCGTCTCGGCATGACGCCGCCGATGCCGGAAAGCCTAATTGTGCTTGGAAATACCGTTGATCGCCCTCTGCGCGTCGCCGAACTGCCAAAACCGGAGAAAGGCTTCACGTTGAGCCGACTGATCGATTAACCGATTGCAAAATGCGCCAGTCCTCACGCCTGCACATCATTTTATTTCTGTGCCTGGCCGCACTCATCCCGATTACCTCTCGACTCGTCTACCTGCAAACCGTTCGCTCCGATGCCTTCATTAAGCGTATCGCCCATTCCACCGAACGCCGCGCCTTAGAAATCATTCCCCGCGGACGCATCCTGGATCGGAGGGGCCGCATCCTGGCGCAAAGCGTCCCGGCCTGGTCCAGCTTCCTCGATCTGAAAGTTCTTGCCCGCGAGCCTCGTAAACGTGAGGAAACCCTTGATGCGATTGCCAAAGCATTGTCGCTCAATGGGAGGGTTCTGCGCAAAAAGCTCGTTACGAAGCGCCGAACCGTCTGGCTCAAGCGAAAAATGACGCTCGTTGAATTGGAGCAACTGAAAAAACTCAAATACCCCGCCGTCGGGATTCATCCCGATGAACGGCGTTATTATCCCAATGAAAATCTGGCTCGGTCAGTTCTGGGATTTGTCAGTTCCGACGGCAGGGGACTGGCAGGACTGGAATACGCCTTCGATCGAGCCCTCTCCGGAAAAGCGATCCAGGTGCGCCAAACACGCGATGGGGTGGGGCGCCGGATCGCCGATTCAAATACCGCCTCCCGGCGAGCACCGCAGGATCTGGTGTTGTCGCTCGATCGAACCGTCCAGTATTTCGCCGAACAGGCGCTGAATGAAGGCATCCGCAAGACGCGCGCTCAAGCCGGTTTTGCCATCGTTCAGGATCCGCAATCCGGTGAAATCCTCGCCATGGCGGAACGCACCGCGGACGTGCGCCGAATCGCTGCAATTCAGGATGTGTTTGAACCCGGTTCCACATTTAAGATCGTCATCGCTGCGGCCGCCATCGAAGCTGGCCATATCGCTCCCAATGAACTCATCAATTGCGAAAACGGCCGTTGGGAGGTAACACCCGGAGTCCGCATCAAGGATCATGAAAAACGAGGAATGCTCACACTCCAACAAATCATCCAGTACTCCTCCAATATCGGGACAGCGAAACTCGGTCTTAAACTCGGCTCTGAGAAATTCCTCGAGTATTGCCGCCGCTTCGGCTTCGGATACAAAACCGGAACACCCCTTGCAGGGGAAAGCGCCGGCATCGTTCCGAAGAAAAAAATGCGCGATGTGCGACTCGCCAATGCCGCGTTCGGCCAGGGAATTGCCGTCAACGCTCTCCAACTCATCGGCGCCTATTCCGCCATCGCCAACGGCGGAATGCTGCTGGAGCCGAGGCTCGTCCTGCGAGCCCACGGCCGCAAGCAGCGGGGTCGCGTAGAGATTCGGCGCATTGCTCGCCCCGATACGGTCCGGAAATTGACAACGTTTCTCGAACGCGTGGTCGAGGCCGGCACCGGGGCGACGGCGGCCATTCCCGGGTACAGCACCGCCGGGAAAACAGGAACCGCTGAAAAAATTGATCCGTCGACTCGGAAATATTCAACGACCGATTACGTCGCCTCCTTCGCCGGTTTTGTCCCAGCCCGTAATCCGCGTTTCACGATTCTTGTCGTGATTGACACGCCCCGTGTGGGAGAATACGGGTCTGAAGTTGCGGCTCCGATATTCGCCCAAATCGCACGGCAGTTGCTCGCCCACTTCGCGATTGCCCCGGATCTTCCGCTGCCGCTGCGGTGGGATGAGGAAAAGAAAAAAATCAAGGATGCGCCAAAACCACCGCCGTCCACCATCAGACTTCCGCGGCCCTCGTTTCTAAAATCGCCCGGCGGGGTCGGGGGCAAGGCGTGAGCAAACTCCGCGACCTGCTCGTCGGCGTGCAAACGATATTCCACTCCGGAGACCTCGACACCGAAATTCGTTCCGCTTCCCTCGACTCACGAAAAACCGGTCCGGGAGGACTCTTTTTCGCGCTTCCCGGAAGCAGCACCGATGGAAACCGCTTTATTCGACAAGCGGTTTCAAAAGGGGCTGCAGCGATTGTAAGTGAATTGAAGCCGCCGCCTGCCCCGGTTTCTCTCACGCGGCGCGACCGACCTGATCGCGCCGTCGCCTGGATCCAGGTCAAGGACATCTTTGACGCAATGGGTGCGATGGCATCAACCCAGTACCAGGACCCATCAGCGGACATGACCATTATCGGCGTCACGGGCACTAACGGAAAAACAACAACGACCCATTTCCTCGAATCTATTTTTTCGCGTGCCGGACACCCGCCCGGAGTACTCGGCACCATCGGCCACCGGGTTCGCAAACGCAAATTTGAAGAGGCCATCAACACAACGCCCTTTTCCCTCGATGTGCAGCGCCTGTTGGCCCACATGCGGGATCAAGGCGTCACCCACACGGCCATGGAAGTCTCCTCCCACGCACTCGCCACGCAGCGTGTGGATCATGTGCACTTCGATGCCGCCGTGATGACAAATTTCCAAACCGACCATCTTGATTTTCATAAAGACCGCGACGCCTACTTCGAAGCCAAGGCGCATTTGTTCTCGCTGCTCGAACGCGCCGATTCCGCTAAGTCGCGACGCCTCGCCATTCTCAATCGCGACGATGAAAGCTGGCCGAAACTGCGCCGGCGGGCGTTGGATGTCACGCTCAAAACATACGGGGCTCACGAAGCGGCCGATTACCGGATCGGCGGTCTCGCAACAACCCCGGAGGCGACAAGTTTTCGTCTGCACACCGATAAGGGGGAATTCGCTTGCCGCCTCGCCATCCTGGGAGACTACAACGCCTATAATGCGGCCGCCGCCGCCGCGACCGCCCTCGAATTAGGAATATCACCGGAGAGGGTTTATGAAGGTCTGGCAGATCTTGAATGCGTCGCCGGCAGACTTGAAAAGGTGGACGCAGGACAGGGTTTTCTCGTCGTCGTCGATTACGCCCATACAACCGACGCGCTGGCCTCCACGCTCGCGTCCTTGCGCGCGATGCCGCATCGCAAACTCATATCGGTGTTCGGCTGCGGGGGAGACCGGGACCGAACCAAACGCGGGCCGATGGGTGTCGCCGCCTGCGAAGGCAGCGATCTCGCCATTGCAACCTCGGATAATCCGCGCAACGAAGAGCCCATGGAAATTCTGCGCGATATCGAGCGGGGGATTAACGAAAAAACGCTGGAAAATTATAGAATCATTCCCGATCGGAGGGACGCGGTTTTTGAGGCGATCAAGGTCGCCCACGAAGGCGATATCGTGCTAATCGCCGGAAAGGGGCACGAAACGACGCAAACGCTCAAAGAAAAGACGATACACTTCGACGACCGCGACATCGCACATCGGGCTCTGAAGGATTTGGGACGATGCTGACGCTGCTTTCCTCCGCGGGGCTGCGAATGGACTTAAACACGACCTGGGGCGAGGCCGCAGAGGCCACCGGCGGGATTCTCCTTCACGGGAAGCCCGACGCGTCGCTGCGTTCATTTTCAACAGACTCACGATCGATCGCCGAGGGAGAGGCCTTCTGGGCGTTAACCGGAGAACGGTTCGATGCTCACGATTTTCTAGGACACGCCCCGGCCGATGCCGCCGCGGGCTGGATCGTCAAACAGGGGACACGCCTTCCGTCGAAACGCGCCCCTCATGTCCTCGCCGTTAAAGACACGACCACCGCCCTCGGATTGCTCGCCCGGGCGCATCGGCGCCGCTTCGACATTCCGGTGATCGGCATAACGGGTTCCAATGGCAAAACGACCGTCAAAGAGATGCTCGCGGCGATACTCGGGCAACGGGAAAAGGTTTGCGCGACCGTCGGCAACTACAATAATGAAATCGGACTGCCGTTGACCCTTTTTTCCATCAACAAATCCCACAAAGCCGCGATTGTTGAGATGGGGGCTTGCCGCAAAGGGGACATCGCCTACCTTACGGGCATCGCCGAACCGACCCTCGGCGTACTCACGAACGTGGGCCCGGCTCATCTCGAATTTTTCGAGGACGAAGAAACCGTTTTCAAAACTAAAAGCGAGCTCATCTCCGGACTGAAAGACGGCGCGCCTGTTTCACTATTCGCCGAGGATCCGTGGCTTTCAAAGCTGCTGCCCGAGTTAGAGGATCGTGCCGTGACCTTCGGCTGGGAAAAAGGCCGACGCGTCCGCGCCCTTAAGGACGGACTCGATGTTGACGGGGTGCATGTGCCGTTTCATCGTCCGATGGGGAGCATCGACTGCATCAACGCCGCCGCCGCCGCAGCAGCAGCGATTGCCCTGGGAGTGCCCACCGCCGAGATCGAAGCGGGGCTGAAGGTATATAAATCGGCACCCCTTCGATTTGCCCGGCGTGAACACGATTCGGGAGCGCTCTTCATCGTTGATACCTACAACGCCAACCCTGTGTCGATGCAGGCCGGCCTGGCAACATTCCTGGAACTCCACCCGGATGGGCAGCGCATCGCGGTGCTGGGAGATATGCTCGAACTGGGAGAACGTTCTTTAGAACTGCACTCCAAGGTTCTCGCGGGATTAGACAGCACGCCTCTCACCGCCCTTTTTCTCGCCGGCAAAACGATGGTAGAGGCCGCGAAGAAAATTCCGAAGGGGCATCTGCCGTTTCCGGTTTACCACGCCCTCGACGCAGCCGAATTCGCCAAACCCCTGCGCAAGCTGCTCACGCCGACCGCCTCCGTTTATTTCAAGGCCTCTCGCCTCATGAAACTCGAAACACTTGCGGGGGAGCTCTAACTCCGTGCTTTATTGGCTAACCTCCTACACCGACATCTGGGGAGCATTTAACGTATTTCGTTATATCTCCGTGCGCGCGGGCGGGGCCGCGGTCACGTCGCTGGTGATTTCGCTGCTGCTCGGTCCTCCCCTGATCCAATTTCTGCGGGACAAAAAAATCGGCCAAAGTCAGCGCAAGGACGGTCCTTCTTCCCATCTCTCCAAAGAAGGAACTCCCACAATGGGGGGACTCCTGATTTTTGCCTCCGTGGTGTTCTCGACCCTGATGTGGATGCGCCTGGATGTTCGATTCACCTGGCTGCTGCTTTTTGTATCTTCGGCGCTGACCGGAATCGGATTTTGGGACGATTACCTGAAGTTAATCCGAAAAGATCCCAACGGCGCCCCCTCGCGAATAAAATTCTTCGTGCAGATTTCCGTGGCCATGCTGGTCGTCGGCTACCTCGCCGGTTTTCCTCCCAATTCCCAATACGCGACCTCTTTTCTTGTGCCCTATTTCAAGCGCACCTTTATCGAGGTTGGAATTCTGTATTACGTTATCTCTGTCTTTGTGATTGTCGGAGCCTCCAATGCCGTCAATCTGACCGACGGCCTGGACGGGCTCGCGGCCGGAACGATTATCTTCTGCGCGATCGCGTACGCGGTGTTCGCCTACTTCGCGGGGCATATGAAATTCGCCTCCTACCTCCAAGTCGTCCCGGTTGCCGGAGGCGGGGAGATAACGATATTTCTAGCCGCCCTCATCGGCTCCTGTTTGGGTTTTTTATGGTTCAACGCCTACCCCGCTGAGATATTCATGGGCGACACATCCTCCCTTTTCCTCGGCGGCGTGATCGGCACGATCGCCCTTTGCGTCAAGCAGGAATTATTGCTCCCTATTGTCGGAGGCGTGTTCGTTCTGGAAACGCTGTCGGTCATCGCGCAGATGGCCTCCTACAAACTTCGGGGCGGCAAACGTATTTTTCGAATGGCCCCCATCCACCACCATTTCGAACTCGGCGGAATCGCGGAATCAAAGGTAACGGTCCGGTTTTGGATTTCCAGCATTGTGTTAATGCTGGCGGCAATCGCTTCGCTGAAAATACGCTAATGGTTAAAAAGAAAAAAACCAAGAAGAAGGCTGTCCGAAAAAAACGTCCCCGACCGCTTTTAGCCCACGCGTTTACTCCCAAGGCCTACAAAGGACGCAAAGCCGTTGTGCTCGGCCTCGGGAAATCAGGTTTGGCCGCCGCAAAGCTGCTCGCCCGCAAAGGCTTTCGCGTTTTTGTCAGCGACTCCCGCCCTCGTCGAGAACTGCGCGACATTGCAAAGAAACTCCCCGCATCCGTACGCTGGGAGGCGGGCGGGCATTCCGACAAGATTCTCGATCATCACTTCATCGTCAAAAGCCCGGGCATACCGCATCACACGCCGATTCTCGCCAAAGCCCGCGAAGCGGGCATGCCTGTTTTCAGCGAAGTCGAAGTCGCTTTAGCCTTTGCACCCAAGATCAAGGTGATCGCCGTCACCGGCACGAACGGAAAAACAACCACCGCCACCATGACCGCCGCGGCGTTTAAAAGCGGGCGCAAGAAGGTTCATCTTTTGGGAAATATCGGAGAAACCGTTTCAGGATCGGTTTCAAAACTCAGGAAGGGGGACACCGTCATTCTCGAAGTCTCCAGCTACCAACTCGAGGACAGCCGCTATTTTAAACCGGACGCCGCCGCAATCTTAAACATCACGAGCGATCACCTCGATCACCACGGCTCCATGCAGGCGTATGTAGAAGCCAAGACACGTATCTTCCGCCGGCAAGACCATGATAATTTTTGCATCTTCAATACCGATGACCCGCTCTCGTTCGGGCTCACCCGCGAGTGCCGTGCGCGTAAAATTTTCTTTTCCCGAACGCCGACGAATCGGTCCGCCGCCTGGCTCGAAAAAAAGAAAATATGCCTGCGAATGCACGGGGAAAAAAAGACGCACAAAATCGCGCCTCCAAAAATTCCCGGGGCGCACAATCTGGATAATGCGATGGCGGCGGCCTTGCTGGCGGCCTGCCAAGGCGTTAAACCGGCCGCAATCGCCAAAGCCTTCAAGAATTTCAAATCCGTTGAGCACCGACTTGAAGATATCGGGAAGGTCGGGAATCTTCTTTGCCTCAACGATTCCAAAGCCACCAATGTTGATTCAACCATCGCCGCCCTTCGCAGTCTCGATGACCGAGCCGGGAAAATCCTGCTGGTGCTTGGGGGAGTTCAAAAACCCGGAGGGTTTAAAGCCCTGCGGCCCCACATTGAAACCCGCGTGAAGGCTGTTTTCGCCATCGGCAATGCGGCCCCGAAAATCGAAGAGGACCTTCAGGGGGTCACCCATGTATTCCCCTGCGGCACCCTGGAACAAGCGGTTCAGGTCGCCTACCAAATCGGCCAAAAGGGGGAGTCCCTCGTATTGTCTCCAGCGTGCGCGTCTTTTGACCAATTTGAAAGCTTCGGGCACCGCGGGCGGGCTTTTAAGGACCTCGTCAAAAAATTCGGGCGGAAGAAACGTTGATCCCGCGTTTCAAGAAATCGAAACCGCGAAAACGCATCCGCGAACTCGACTCTACACTGCTCGCTCTGTCGTTGAGCATGCTGACCCTTGGTCTCATCGCCCTCTACTCAGCGAGCGCGATTTATTCGGACCATCTCTATGGGACTCCCTGGTTTTTCATGAAGCGGCAATTGATGTTTTCCGTACTAGGCCTGGGCCTCATGACGGGACTCAGCCGCTTGGATTACAAGATGTACCGTGAATATAATTGGGTGATTTTTGCCTTTACGGCGATACTGCTCATCGCGGTGTTATTCTCACCTGCTGTCGCCGGCGTAAAGCGGTGGATCCGTTTCGGAAGCTTCGGACTCCAGCCCGCTGAATTCGCCAAGATTACAGTCATTCTTTTTCTAGCGGATTATCTCGACCGCAAACGCAGCAAGGTTAAAAACCTGCGGCATGGGATTGGCATACCACTCGCCTTTGTAGGATCGCTGCTCGTCCTCATGGGTCTCGCGCCCGACTTGGGCACACCGAGTCTGGTGCTTTTGGTCTCCTTCGCTATTCTTTTCATTGGCGGCACCCGTGTGAAGCATCTGGCGGCGACAATCGGTGTTTCGGCGGTGTTGTTTGTTTTGGAAATGCTCCGGATGCCGTACCGCCGGGCGCGGTTATTCAGCTTTCTTAATCCCTTCGCGGACGCAACGGGCGAGGGATATCAGCTGTCGCAATCCTTGCTCGCGGTGGGATCCGGAGGAGTATTTGGCAACGGACTGGGCGCGTCTAAAATCAAACTGCTTTACCTCCCGGCAGCCCATACTGATTTTATTTTCTCAATCATTTGTGAAGAGGTCGGCCTTGCCGGGGCCGCTGTGATCCTCGGGTTGTTCGCGGCCTTCGCCGCGCGGGGATTTCGGATCGCCCGACGTGCACCCGATCTTTATGGAACCCTGCTTGCCGCCGGACTCTCCATCCTGATCACGCTGCAAGCCTTCATTAATGTTGCCATGGCGATTGGATTGGGTCCGACGAAAGGACTGCCGCTCCCGTTTTTCTCCTACGGCGGCTCTTCGCTGCTGGTCACGCTCGCTGCAGTCGGCATCCTGCTCAACGT
>NVTF01000067.1 GCA_002401485.1 Elusimicrobiota bacterium
GAGCCGCAATGATTCTACCGCGGTGTTATCAGCGGCTGTCCCGGAGAGCGGAGACAGCGAAGAGACCGTTGCGCCGTCTGCGAAGGATGTGATGGCGGAGGCAGGAGGCGCGGCGTCATCGGAAAGCGAAAAGTCGATTCCGCCAACCGTTTCGCCGCTGCGGGCTGCGACCTGGGAGAAATTTGAGTATGCCCCCACCGCCCCGGAATCAACATCAGCGGCAATGAAGTAAGAACCTGGCGCCGGGACCGTCAAGGAATAGGCGAGCGTCGTGCCGGGGGACGCGGTAAATTCGGCAATGGGCAGTGGGAGTGCATAGAAATCATCGGTTGCAAGAACAAAGACTGTCTCTCCGCCAAGAAATCCCGCAGGGAAGGTTAGGGTGCCCGCAATTGTCGCAGTTCCCGCAGCTCCGCATACCCGGGCGGCGTCTGTTCCTAAGAGGAAGTCACCCGCTAAGAATTTAGTCGGGACCGAACCGACCCCGACCCACGGTGCGTCCAGCTCATCGAGGAACAACGCCTTTGCATCGAATGGCTCCGCGCCGGTACGTGGAAAACCAGAAGCAAGAGATCCCTCCGACCCAAAACGCCAAAACGATGGGGCGCCCGCTGCCGTGCCGACAACCGTGAGATTTCCTAAGGAGTCAATTCTCACGGTATTGCCCAATGCCGCTTCTCCTCCCTCCGTCCTCCACGAGGAAGACGCCGTAACATCCCCTGCGGCGTTAAATCGCACCAAGGCGAGATCCGGCGTGGAACAGGAGTCCGCAGTTTTTGAAGTCGCCACCCAAAGTTCGTCCAACCCCGCAGCCACGATTCCGCCGCCGATGGAATCGTCCAAAGTCGCACCTGCGGGCCGAATCGCGGGCCAAAATTTTGGGAAACCGCCCGTGAGAACTCCTGTTGAGGCGAATTTCCATATGGCGAGATCGATCTCCGATGTTGCGGGGTTTGCGCTGACTCCAACAACGAACGCATTGCCCGAGGGATCCACAACAAGGTCCGTTGCAGCATCAGCACCGGCATCCCGGGAATAATAAACCGGAAACCCCGCCCGAGCCGCGCCTGCAGCATCGAAGCGCCATAACACCAAACGAATCGTCTCATCCGGATTCTCTTCGCCGCCCGCGATCCAAAGATCGCCGCCATCGTCAATTACAATCCCTCCGGCAAAAACCCCGCCAAGAGCCCCTGGGACTGAATCATTACTGATCAGGGAGCCGTCTGCGCTGGAGAAAGACCAAATGCCGAGTTCCGGTGCCCCTCCCGAAGAACGGGCACCCACAACCCACACCTTGCCGGAGTCATCGAACTCAAGGTCGAAACGGCCCTCGTCCACCGCACCAGCAAGTGGCGATGAGGAAAGAAGATCTCCAGTGGGATCACGACGTTCAACTCGAATACCTGCGGTTGGAGTCGTTGACACTTCGACTACGACGCTCCAGAATTTTCCGTCAGGAGCCCGCTCTAATACGCGTGCCTCCGGCGGCGCCGCGAGTGTCGGCGTAGCGAACAACAACGAGATAAAGGCGGCGCCTAGTGGCCCCGCCAACTTCTTCGTGAAATACATGATTTCTGGAGTAATACCCTAAAATCACATGTAGCACTCATCTCGTAAAACCGCCATAAAATTCAAGATAAGAAGGTTTAATTTTGAAATTAAACAGTTGAGGGGGGTTAATTACAGTCGGGAATGTACGAATACCCCAACCCATGCAGGCGCACAATCCGCCGACCGAGGATATCACCGACACGGTTGCGCAACGTCGACACATAAACCGGAATTGTCCCAGGCGTTGGGTCTGCAGAGCTGTTTCGACGTCGGTAATCCTCGCGTTTTTTGGTCAAGGAACGGATCATTGCATCGCTAACGACGGCTGGGGAATTTTCCACAAGCAATCGAAGCACAGCAAACCCGTTTTCATCCAAAGCGCAAAGAATCCTGTTATCCAAAAATACTTTCTTACCCCGAGGCTCAAGCCGAATATCCCCTCGAACCACCACGCCTGCCGAGCGCTCCTGCTGTGAAATCACAGACCGCACCATCGCCGGAAGCTCTCGGTCCGTATGCTCATCCTTGGCGATAAGATTCAGAGCGAGGTTTTCCATCGCTGCGATTCGATCCTCTTTTCGCCCACTCAATACGATCAGAGGAATTCTCTGAAAAATTAAATTGGTCTTGAGTTCTCGACAAAGTTCAAGACCATCATTTCCCGGCAACGTCAGATCGAGGATGATGCAGTCGGGAAGTTCCCGGCAGGTTCTCAAGAATCTCATCAATTCTCGACCGCCATTGACTCGGTGCATGGCCCAGCCGCATCCCTCCAACCAAGAGTGGACCAAGCGAGCCCAGTCGTCCTCATCTTCGACATGCAGCACCCGCGCGGGAGAACCGCACCATTTTAAACCTTGACCGATTGTTGCGGAATCTAGAATGTTGCGAACGATCCATTTTAGACCCGCTGGATTGGGAGACTTCAGGAGACAGTCTGCAGCTCCGAGTCCCAGAAATTTGTCCCGGATAGCCTTTTGGGCTCCGTCTGCCAAAACAAGGACAGGTGTTCGCAGCGTTTTTTCAAGACTCGCGATATGCCGAAGCAAGTCTTCCGGCTGTTTTCCGCCCGGGAACTCGAAACCCATAAGAATAAGATCAAACCGATCCGATTCCAATAAGCGCAAGGCTTTGTCTATCGATTCAGCCTGACGAACAATGACTCCCCCACCCCTTTCCGGTACCTTCCCATAGGCCCGCTCTGCCAATTTTCGAATAACGCAACCGGGGATCTACTGCCAGCATGCGTATAGCCTTGAATTGCAGGGGCTTATTGACTGTTGTCATTAGATGCTCAGTTTACCCAGCGGGTCAATTCCGTCTTTTATGGGGGATGCCTGCTGCCAGGCACTCAAAACAAATCCCACGCTCAAAGGACTTAAATCCATAATACGCCCCAAGCTCCCAACGTCAAGACCCAAACTATATTCTTAGTATATGTTTGATAATAAAGGAAATTATAAAGCCAACAATATCAACCTATAGTGACAACCAGGCTCGTCGATACCGGTCACAGCAAAACTAAAAATAAAAGGAGACAGTTGGAGACAGCCTCCCAAAAACAAATAGTCAAAAACCTCGAAACCCGCCCCCCGTCGGGAAGTGGTATAATGCCCGCCTCATGAAAATTCCCCTACTTTCAGCAATCCTGGCCATTTTCCCCGCTTTCGCCTCCGCCGCGCCCTCACCCATCGAAACCCACATCCTGGATTCCATCAACTCCATCTGGGCCATGAATTTCGACGAGTCCGAAGCCCATCTGGATAAAGCAACCAAACTCGACCCCGACTATCCCTATACGTACTTCGGACGAGCAAATCTTTCCTGGCTTCGTTTCGTCTACGTCTCCCAGCAAACCGACCCAAAACTAAAGAAGAAATTCGAAAAACAAGTCGAAGAGGCCGTCGCCGCCTCCCAGAAATGGCTCAAGACGCATCCAAAAGATGCCCAGGCCTATCTCGCGCTAAGCGGATCCTACGGGCTGCGAGCGCGCCTGTCGACGATTCAGAAACACTGGATCCGCGCGCTCATGGATGGCCGAAGAGCCGTGAAGTACACCCGGAAAGCCCACAAACTCAACCCCAAACTCTACGACGCTTTGCTCGGCGCCGGCGTCTACGATTATTATTCCGACGCTTTGCCGCGCGGCATCAAACTACTCAGCCGCCTCATCCTCGGCGGAGATCGCGACCGCGGAATCGCGTCGCTAAAAATCGTCGCCGAAAAAGGAAACTTCACAAAAATCGCCGCGCAGCTGCTGCTGATTGAAATTTACACCGAGGATCAATGGGGCGCGCGCGATCCTCAAAAAGCCGTGGACATCATCTCGGCGCTCAGAAAAGAATTCCCGCAAAGCCCGATTTTTCACAAGATCGAACATGTCTGTCTTTACGAAGCGAAACGCTTCAAGGAACTAAAAACGAGCGTCGATGATTACCAAAAGAGAATCGACGCCGACTGGGCCTATTACCCAAAGAAAGACCGCGCCCGTATGTTTGTGACCCAAGGAACCGCCCAATTCGCTCAAGCCAAACTCCCCGAGGCCCAAACAGCCTTTCAAGAAGCCGGCAAACTCGCCGGCAGCAGTAAAAAACCGGATCGCTGGGGCGTCTGGGGACTCGTCCGGCTCGGACAGGTTCGCGACGCGCTAAAAAGCCGCAAGGAAGCGGTGGAAGCGTACGCCAGCGCCATGAAGTTTCCCGACATTTGGGGATTTCGCGGGGTCGCCAAGAAAGGCAGGCGCCGGCCGATTCTCCTGGGTCTCACCGTGGGTCAACTCCCGCCTCCTTAAGATGAAGGATCTCAAAGACAAAACCGTACTCGTCACCGGCGCTTCCAGCGGTATCGGACGTGCGACGGCCCTCGCCTTTGCCAAAAGAGGCTGCCGCGTCGCGCTGGCGGCACGACGAACGGACAAACTTGCCGCGCTGGCGGAAAACTTAAAGGGAAAGGGAGTCCAAACCCTTGTGATCGCCTGCGACGTGAAGGACCGCGCGCAGGCGAAGAACGCCGTTGAGGCGGTCATTAAGGAGTGGGGGCAACTCCATATCCTGATCAACAACGCCGGCATCTCGGATCTGCACTATTTCAACGAGGCGGATTTGGACCGCATTGAAGATATTTTTCAAACGAATTTACTGGGGACGGTGTACACCTGTCACGCCGCGCTGACGCATATGCGGGAAAAGGAGGAAGGCCATATCGTCAATGTCGCTTCGGTTGCCGGACTCACGGGTGTGCCGTGGATGGCGGCCTATAGTTCCAGTAAATTCGCGATGGTCGGGCTCACCGAAGCGCTGCGACGGGAACTCTACAACTCCGGCGTGACCCTCACGGCGTATTGCCCGGGAACCGTGGATACGCCGATGGCGGAGGAACCCCTTCGAGATGCAAATCTTCGAAGGACTATTTCCCCCAAAACCCCGGAACAAGCGGCGGATAAAATCGTGTACGCCGTGCAGACGCAGGCCCCCGAAATCGTTTACGGGGAGGTCAGCGCGTTTCTCCTGAGGTTTATCCGATTCTTCCCTCGCCTCGCCGATTGGGCGACGTACCGCGCCGTCACGCGCTCTCATCCTCAAGTCCGCGCATTGCTCAGCAAAAAATCTTGAACTTCCCTCTCCGCGAAGCGCAGGAACTCGTCAAAGACCTCCAGAGTCCGGACCCGCGCATTTATTTCGCCGATCTTATCGTCTCGGCGTCGCTTGGCTGGGTTGCGTTTTACTGCGTACTTCTCGCGGAAAATTTTTCACCGGAACAATTGCTGTCCTTCGTGATCAGTGTTCTAGCCCTCTACCGTTCCGTTATTTTTATCCATGAAATCGCCCACTTCAAAAAAAGCCAATTCGAGTTTTTCCGTTTTGTCTGGAACCTGGGAGTCGGCATTCCCTTTATGGCGCCGTCCTTCGTGTATGAAGGCGTACACAACGAACACCACAAGACGGCGGTGTATGGGCGCAAACACGACGGGGAATACGTTCCCTTTGTTTCGGAAGGCCGCATGGCGATTCTCATTTCCTGCGTCGCCCCCGCGCTTTTGCCCCCGTTGTTTGCGCTGCGCTTCATTGTGCTGACCCCCCTTTCCTTTTTGCATCCCCGCCTGCGAACCCTGCTCTGGCAGAAGGCGTCCTCCTTGGTGATTGATCTTAAATATTGCCGGCCCAGCCCGAATGCGGCCTACGGCATCGCCTGGCGCTTCCAAGAAATCGGCGCCTTTATCTTTGGCGCCGCAATCCTGACGCTTGTCTGGAAAGGCGTGCTGCCGGCGCGTCTTTTGGTCGTGTGGTACTGCGTGGAGGCCTCCATCTTTTTTATCAATAATCTCCGAACGCTTGGCGCTCATTG
This sequence comes from Elusimicrobiota bacterium, assembly GCA_002401485.1. Classification (GTDB taxonomy): domain Bacteria; phylum Elusimicrobiota; class Elusimicrobia; order UBA1565; family UBA1565; genus UBA1565. Next base: position 5,899 of record NVTF01000067.1, read on the forward strand.
TTATCGCAACGATTCCGGAGTGGAGATGGGCCGCGTCGGCCAATTTCTGGACTCGGTCAATATCCCCGGCAACCCGCTCATCACGCCGTTGTGGGCGCCTGTGGGACTGCGCTTCCACGCGACCCACCACCTGTTTCCAACAATTCCCTACCACTCCCTCGGCGAAGCCCACCGGCGTTTGGACTCACAACTTCCGGCCAACACAATTTACCGGAAAACTCTGCGAAAAAGTCTGACGCAGGCGTTGTCCCGGCTCTGGAAGGAAGCGCGCCCCATCTTTATTCTTCTTCTGCTTGTTGCCAACGTTGCGGCGGAACCGCTGGAAGTCCCGAAGAAACCCACGACCTTTCCCCCCGAAGGCCGCACCCCCGAAAAAATTAAGCGCAATCCACTCGATTTTCTTTTTCGGTATTTAAAAGCGACCACGCCGGTCGGCCCGCTGCTGTTTATCCCGCTGGTCGACACCAATAAGGATATCGGCATGCGCACCGGCATAATGCCCATTTTGGCGCTGCGGGATAAAAAAGGCGACGGCATCGCCGCCGTAATCGCCCCATCGTTTCGATACAACCGGTTTTTAAAATCAGAATACACCTGGCGATCGTTCTGGTTCCCTAATCGAACGGAACTGGTTGTTTTTCGCGCGGCCTATTCCGAGGTCGTGAACCGCGAAATTTTCCTACGGTATTTCACACGCGAATTCGCGGGGACAAAATACCGGCTTAACGCGGAATTCCATCTCATCCGCGACGGGAAATTTTCCTTCAACGGGTTCGGTCCGGATTCCCGGGATGAAGACCGCGCCAACTTCTCCAATTATAAAATCGGCGAAGAAATTTCCGGCGGTATTCCACTTTCCAACAATTTCTTCCTGGAACTCAATCACTCCTATTTTCAGTACCAACTGGGAGAAGGACCGATCACCACTCTGAAAAAACTCTCGGAACAATTTCCAAACGATGCCATCCTTGGCTGGAAGCGTTTTATTAATCACGGCATCGCGATCACCTATGATTCCACCGACCATCCGTCCCTGCCGACCAAGGGCGGGTTGATGACGCTCTCCATGGCGACTTCCCAGCGCGCGCTCGGCAGCGATTTCACGTATCAATCCTACGGAACTCAATTCAAGGGGTACTACAACATCCGCGACGGGAAATACGTAACCGCCGCTCACTTTCAATTCCAACAACAACAAGGCGACACGATTCCCTTTTACGTTCAAAACGTCGTTGGGGAATCGACCGGCCTGCGCCTGGAAGGCGACGGTCGTTTTGTAGACCGGGGACGTATGATTCTCAGCATCGAAGAACGCATTCGCGTCGCACGTTCGCCGCTGCTCGCATTTTTCAGTGAAATTGAAATCTCGCCCTTTGTCGATATCGGGACCGTCTTTCCCCATCCCGGGAAACTTCGCTTCGACAATCTTCAGGTGGGACCGGGAATCGCCGCGCGTGTTTTGATCCGCCCGCAGGTTGTGATCACCCTCGACTTAGCCTGGCGCGGGAACAAGCGCAACTTCCTTCTTAAAGTCGATTATCCGTTTTAAGCGAATTCCGACTTCCCCAATCACATTCGAAAAATCCTTATTTTTCCTACTCTATACTAGCCCCGGGGCTAGTTAAATTGCAAAATTCGCATTTTTAAGCCAGCTCCCGGAAGCGAAATGCACGGGGTCTGACCCCAATTTATCCTTATTTTTCCTACATTGTACTGTCCCCGGGGACAGTACGGGGTAGGGAAAATAAGGGTTTTTTAAGTGAACCTTATTGAGGCGACTAAAATTCCAAGATCACAAATTGTGATCTTGGAATTGGGGTTTAAACCGTAACGCTCACCAATTGTCACCACAACTAGGACCTTTCGCCAAAACCCCCTTGGAATCGATTTTTTCACAAAATAAATCGTTATTCACCCGTATGCGATGAGGCGTTGCACTTCGGAATTGAACTCACAAGATTAATAACTATTAAAAAATAAGCTTAACTCTAAAAATTCGATTCGCTTTTTGAAAGGGAACCAAATCAAAGGGCTATTCGTATTAATAACATGCCAACCGTCCCAGATGTCGAAAATCGCATATACCTGATCAGGACCCAGAAAGTCTTACTCAGCCACGATTTAGCTGACCTTTATGGAGTCACTGTCAGAACCCTGGTGCAAGCGGTTAAGCGAAATATCGAGCGATTTCCTATGGATTTTATGTTCCAACTCACGAACGAGGAAGCAGGCAAAATCTTAAGATCACAAATTGTGATCTTAAGATGGGGAGAACATCGCAAATACCGCCCTTATGCGTTCACGGAACAAGGCATCGCCATGCTCTCCAGCGTTCTTCGCAGCAAACAGGCAGTACAGGTCAACATCGAGATCATGCGGGCATTTGTCCGACTGCGGAAAATCCTCGTTTCACACAAGGATTTAGCGTTGAAGTTGGACAGGCTGGAAGAAGGCTACGACGCACAGTTTCGCGCGGTTTTTGATGCTATTCGCCAACTCATGGCTCCACCCAAAAAGCCTGCCCCGAAGATAGGATTTATACCGTAGCAGCCAATAGAGCCTGGTCGGCTTTGGCTTGGTAGTGGTGCAAGGCGCCCGCACAGGCGCTGTAAATCGTAATCTCCGCCAGGAAATAAAGCTCGGGCCTTCCGACAGCCAACGCGGCAATCGTGACCAAGAAACGGCTATTGGCGCCCAAAAGATTCCACCACCAGATCAGCGGCAGATTGAGGTCCCGGTAGTTCTTGGCGAAGTTGTCGCTTAACTTCTCTTTGCCGAACTTGCAACGTAGAGCCTCCCCAAGCTCGACATGGGACCGCGCGAGTTTGCGCTGGCGATTTGTGTAGTCCCGATGGCACCACCAGAGAAACCGCTGAACAAACCCTTGCGGCGGCTCGGCGATTTCATCGAAATCGGAAACCGGAATTTTTCGGCGATCCACGTAGTCGGTGTATTCGTTGCGGTAATAATCGAAGAGGCTCGACTGCATCGAATGCAAAACTCCCGCCAATACAACAAGCCCGAAGATTGGAAACGGCGACGCGTCTGGATGCAGATACAAATACTTAAACGCCAACGCGAGATAGGTCGCCATGAACACAGCGTAATCGGCAAACCCATCGAGAACCCGACCGAACACGCTCGAGGTCTTGGTCATCCGAGCCAATTGGCCATCAGAGGCATCCAAGAGTCCCGAGGCGGCGAGCATGCCGATGCCGGTCCACATCCAGCGGTCCCAATAGAGAAGAATCGCGCCGGCAACACCCGTCACCAAACTGATCATGGTCAACATGTTGGGAGTCATACGCAATCGCATCGCCGCAAACGCGATGAGTCCGCCCCCGGGCCGGTAAAAATGCAAATCGAGAAAGCCTTCGCTCTCTACCGACTTAAAGGCGTTGTTGGCGATCAGGGTTTCGCGGAGAGTGGCCATTACGCCGCTCGACGTTTTTCTCGGTAGAATAGACCAAGTCCCGCGATGGCCCAGAGAATTTCACGGGCATGGCGGATGAGGCCAAAAGCAAAACCGGCTGTTTTGGGAAGTCCCAGCGCCACGAAAATCGCGGTTTTACCCACTTCCTGCGTGCCGGCCTTCGCGGGCACCATGAAGAAAATTCCATCGACGGTGGTGGAAAGAATCTCAATCATCAACGCGATCTCAACGGTAATCGGCAGGCCCAGAAAATGGGCGATCCAATACGCTTCAAACGCACCCCATAAATACGCGAGGGCGAAGAAAAAAACAGAAGCCGCAAACCGCCCGGGATGGTTTCCAAAAAACTTTCGCGCGTCCTGATTAATCATGGACGCAACTGATTCACTATTAACGGAAGAACCCTTAAGCCAGCGGCGACGAAGCTCGATAACGACCACGACCAGCAGCATAAGGCTCAGCAACGCGATGCCCGCGCCCAAACCGCCGTCAATCGCCTCGAAGGAAACCTTTTCGCCAAATATCAGAAGCAGGCTGACAATGAAAACCAGAACAAACGCGACCAATTGAGTGAGCTTGGAAACAACAAGCGAGGACACACGGCTGGACATCGGGTGGGCCTTTCCGATCATCGACGCCTTCGCCACCTCACCGGCAACCACCGCAGAAGGCATTAGATAATGGACCCCGTCGCCGGCGATCCTCAGACGAAGCAGGCGCCAAAAGGACGGAACGACCCCACGGTGCTCCGGGAGAAACGCCGTCCACCAGCCCAAGGTATTAAACAGATGGGCGACCATTTCCTGGGCGAAGATCAGAATGAATCCAAACCCGACACTGCGGAAGGCCAACTCAACGGAAGACCAGGGCATATTAAAGGCGACCAAACCGAAGGCCGCCAGACCAACAGCCAAAATTATTTTTTCCGTCTTACTCATAAGCCCTACGACTGAAGTTCTTGTTCGTAAATCCGGTGGATTTTATAAACGCGGCCCGTCAGCGCGTCCATGCCGCGATTCATTTTGTCGTTGTCCTCAAGAATCCAGCCGAGCTCCGCCTTCTTCCAACCCTTGATGCGGGCGACTTTCCAGGTTTCGTTGTAGAGGAGAACTTCAAGTCCGCGACCGCGGAATTCTTTTCGCACGCCAAGGGTGACGAGCCTCAAGCGATCGATTTTTCGGTAGTAATACAGAAACTTCACGATTTCCCAAGGCCCCAACTTTCCGTTCAAACGCTTCAAAACCTGATTTACATCGGGCAGCATGACGCTGAAGGCGACCACCTTTCCATCGACTTCAACGAAGTGAACGGCATCGGGATCAAGAATGGGCTTCAGATTTTCCGCCATGAGGTCGAGTTCGGCCTCGGTCATCGGAGTAAATCCCCAATTCTTTTCCCACGCCTCGTTATAAATATCGCGAATGTGCTGGAGCTCTTCGTCCCAGCGGTTTTTCCGCATACTGCGAACCGTAATATTCTTATTGCGCCTCACGCGAGCGGCCATCTTCACGAGTCGCGGCGGGATCGGGTTTCCGGTCGGGATCGCATACGACCATAAGTCCTTCGCCTTGTGCATTCCAGCGGCTTCAATCAGACCCCCCAAATACCGCAGATTGTAGGGCATCAAAATCGCGGGGGGATCGTCATATCCCTCGATCAGAACCCCGCATTCCTCATTAAAGGAAGGACTGGTCGGACCGCGCATGATCAGCATGCCTTTTGCTCGAAGCCAATTGCGAGCCGCCTCGAGCAGCGCGGCCGCGACGGCTTTATCGTCGATGCATTCAAAGAAACCGAAGAAACCGCATTTTTCGCCATGAAAATCGAGGTAGACCTGATCAACGATGGCCCCGCAGCGGCCGACAATTTCGCCGTCTACTTTCGCCAAGAAGAGTTCCCTCTCGGCATGCTGCCAAAACGGATTTTTCTCAGTCAGAATATCGCGAACATCCTTCTTGATGGGCGGGACCCACAAATCCGAATTCTTATAGATCTTCCACGGCAGATCTATAAACGCATCCAGATCCCGGGAATCTTTTACAGGAGCAATGGTGATCGTGGAATCGAGCAGATTAGGCGGCAATGGACACACCGCTGGCACGCGGGAGGATGCCCACCTTTCTGGCGCAATCTTCGAAGATATTGAGGACGCGATCAATCTGCTCATCGGTATGGGTCGCCATGAGTGTGTTGCGCATCAACGCACGCCCGGGCGCCACGGCGGGGCTCACGACTGGGTTGGCAAAAACGCCGGCATCAAAAATCAGACGCCAGAATTGGAACGCCTTGAGGTCGTCACCAACCATAACAGGAACAATCGGGGTCTCGGTAATACCGGTATCAAAACCCGCCGCTTGAAATCCCGTCTTTAATCGTTCCGCGTTTTTCCACAACTGCTCACGCCTCTGGGGTTCTTCCAACATCATGTCGAGAGCCGTCGAGATGGCCGCAACCGATGCCGGCGGCAGTGCCGCAGAGAACATCATCGAGCGGGCGTGAATCTGGATGTAGTGCAAAATATCCGCCGCCCCGGTCACAAATCCGCCTACCGAACCAAAGGATTTAGAACATGTGCCGACGATCAGGTCCACGTCTTCTACGGCTAAATTGTAATGTTCACTCGTTCCGCGGCCGTTGGCTCCCAACACACCGGTCGAGTGAGCGTCATCCAAGATCACGCGGGCGCCGTATTGTTTGGCTAAGCGCACGATCTCAGGAAGATTGCAAATGTTTCCTTCCATGCTGAACACGCCGTCCACCACAATCAGCTTTCCCCGCTTATCAGGAACGGACTGCAGGATCTCTTCGAGGTGCGTCATGTCGTTGTGGCGGTAGCGCACGGTTTCGCCCCACGCGAGTCTCGCACCATCCATGATCGACGCGTGATCCCACTTGTCAACGATCACGGTATCGTGACGATTGACCAGCGCGGAAATAACTCCCAGGTTCATTTGATACCCGGTCGCGAAAATAAGAGCCGCTTCCCGATGTTTGAACTTCGCGAGTTTCTTTTCCGTTTCGATATGGAGGTCCAACGTGCCGTTTAAGAAACGTGAACCCGCACATCCGGTGCCCCAACGTTCAACAGCGTCTTTCGTGGCTTGCTTCATCCGGGGATGATTGGCCAGGCCCAAATAGTTATTGGACCCCATCATGATCAGCTTACGCCCGCCGACTTCTACTTCCGTTCCGTCAGAAGCCGATAGAGGCGTGAAATAGGGGTATAAACCGCGCTCCTTCATATCGTTGGACCGCGTATATGTTCTGCACTTGTCGAAAATATCCATCAGAGGCAGATTATAGCAAAGGACAGCTCCGGCCTGACATAGTACTTAGGTCCCAGAAATGCAGAAAAAATGGCGAGAAATGCCTTAAAGTAATGCAAATCCCACAAAACATCAAAGAAAAAACGGCCGTTCTTCGATAGCGAGAACCGCCCCATCAATAGGTTTCCGGTAGAACACCAGGGATTGCCCTTCCAGCCGCATCCCAAACAACACCCCGTTAACCGCCACGAAGTAGTGGATCCCGGCCAAACGATCAACCGAACGATAGGTAATCCAACCCATGCCTTCGGAATCTTTTCGGATCAAGGAGACCGAAGGCGGAATGCCGGCGGAGCCGTTCTCATAGGTCACCGCGTACAGGACCGGATCGATCCGAATCCGAACGGCTCTATCATAGAGACGCCACAATTCATCGAGAAAACTAAAGGTCAACGAACCCGCGGTGACAAGACCTTGGGCGTCCGCGGAAAAACGAATCGTCTTGCCGCCAAACGACCCCGACACACCGGCACCTAAGGCCTTCCACGACCATTGCCGCGTCACGCCCGCTCCGAAAACCCGCAGCCACAACGTCTCCGGCCCCGACGCCGCTGAAAAGGTCAAGCGAACCCCGTCCACTTCGCGCACCACAGAAGCAGAACTCTGCGCCTCGCGAATTTCCGCCAAGGGCAAGGAAAGAATCTGCTGCGGAACATTGGCGGCGACGCCGCTCTCAAATAACGGCGCCGGGGAAACTCCCGCCACCTGCGCCGCAAGAAGCAGCGACTGCAGCGCGCTCACGCCGCGACCCCGGCCTTTGGATCAAGACTCTTGGCGATTGCCTGTTCGATATCGGCCATCAGATCTTTTTCATCCTCGATGCCGACGGAGAGGCGAATCAAGCCATCGGCCAGACCCGCCTTGATCCGCTCCTCGCGCGGAATGGATGCGTGTGTCATCGTCGCGGGATGCCCCACAAGCGATTCAACGCCGCCCAAACTCTCGGCGAGGGAGAAAATCTTCATTGATTTCATAAACCGGATGGCCCGGTCCAGGTCACCCTTAAGCTCAAAACTGATCATGCCGCCCGCAAGCCGCATCTGCGCCTTGGCCAAGTCGTACTGCGGATGCGTCGGCAGTCCCGGATAATGCACGCGTTCGATCTCGGGATGTTCCAGAAGTTTGCGCGCGATCTGAAGCGCATTGCTGCAGTGACGCTCCATTCGAATCGGGAGCGTTTTTGTTCCGCGCAACACAAGAAAACAATCGAGCGGCCCGGGGACCGCTCCCACCCCATTTTGCAGGAATTTTACCTGCTCATAGGTTTCCGCGTCGTTGGTCACCACCGCACCACCCACGACATCGGAATGACCGCCGAGATACTTCGTCGTTGAGTGAACAACGATGTCAGCACCCATTTCCAGCGGTTGCTGCAAAAACGGAGTCGCGAACGTATTGTCAACGCACAGTTTAATACCGCGTTCTTGGGCGAGCTTAGCCAGCGCCCGGATATCAATAATCTGGAGCATCGGGTTGGACGGCGTCTCGATCCACAGAAGTTTGGTTTTATCGGTGATCGCTTTGTCGACCTCTCCGATATCGGTGGCGTTAACAAACGAAAAAGAAATTCCAAAGCGCGTATACACCTTCGTAAACATGCGATAGGTTCCGCCGTATAAGTCGTTGCAGCTGACGACATGATCGCCCTGACTCAGGGTTTGAATCACAGCGGAAGAGGCCGCGGAACCCGAAGCGAAGCATAAACCGTATTTCCCGTTTTCCATCCCGGCAAGGTTGCGCTCCAACGCGAGGCGCGTCGGATGGATCGTGCGGGCGTAGTCAAACCCTTTATGATCGTCGGGACCCTCCTGCACATAGGTGGAGGTTAAATAAACGGGAGTCATGATCGCGCCCGTCGCCGGATCAGGTTCCTGACCGGAATGAATAGCGCGCGTTGCGGGCCCGCAATTTGCGAAGGGATCCTCGAAAGGTCCTTTTGTAGAGTTGGAATCTGAACACATAATTAAGGCTCCTTCACCGTCGGAGAGATGATTTAGGATACGATTATGACTGGAGGGCCCGCAAGGCCGTAATAAACTCGGGAGCCGGATCTTTCCGGCAAGCGACGATAACCTCGAATTCCTTGAGGCTGAGAGAAATCGGAAGTCCCCGAGCGGTAATTGCGGCTTCCAGCGCTGCCGCATCATAAGGATCGCTCAATCGCTCGCGAACCAGATCAACAAGGGCCGCGTCCTGCTTCGAGCGAGGTAGCTCCGCCGTTGCATGCAGGGCTGCGGTGCGGACCGTTCCCTCATAATCACAAAGCGCGGTTTTAATCTCTTCGATGGCGTCCTCGGTGCCCAGACGCCCAAGACTGTGGACTATTTCGGCATATTCAGCGCTCTTTTCATGCTGCGGTCCCCAAGGCGATGGATCCCCGATCACATGCCGGGCCCGCCATTCGAAATCAACAACCCGCCCGATGGAATGCAGCAACAGTTCCAAATTCTCACGCCCTCCAAACGCCGCAAGCGTAGAAATGGAGACCAGGGAGGGGGCTTTACTAAATCGGGAACGCACCTCGCCCAACAATTCTTTTAATCGATAACGCTTCGTTAACTCGAAGGAAAACCACCCTCGATCCGCATCATCAAACCCCTCTCGAACACGCTGGATTGAAAAGGCCTTCTCCCACCGGGAATTTATATCGGACAACAACACGTCCCGCGACTCCCAATCCCCGGCCTGCTCCTCCAGAAAAACCCTCAACGAATCAAGAGCATAGAGCGCGTTGATCTCCGGCTCACGCTTTTCCAAAAGCGTCATAAAATCCGAATAGACCTTCTCCCCATTGGGCAGGTCATCGAGTCCTCCAAGAGGCTGGGGTTCGTTGGCGAGGGTGGTCACGAGATCAACCACGCGGCGGTACACGCGATCATCGCCGCGCGCTTCCCCGAAGAATCGGCGCAAATCAATTGCGCCCGCCAGAGTGAACGCAACCTCCATCGCAAGCCCGTCACAGTTTTCCATCCCATAAATCAAAGCCTTGCGCTGGACATCGGGATCCAGCATCAACTCCTCATCTTCAATCAGCTGATCGATAAGCGTGACAACACCCCATTGCGTCGATTCCGCGAGGAGATTAACAAGCGAACGCTTCAATTGCGGCGCATCCTCACACGCGTTTTGAATCAACCAGACGCAATAAGGCGTAAACTCAGGATGGTGCGCAAGCAGGAATAAATCGTCGAGCTGCCGGCGCGTAGCACGCAAACCCCCAACGACAATGCCCCACTTTACGGCTTCATAATCATTGCTGCGCCGCGCGACATCCAAGAAGACCCTGCGCACGGGCTCCGTCGCCTCTTCCCACGTGGTATGTTCGAGCAAGGCGTCCGCTGACGCGGCGGCGGGTAGACCGGCAAGCTCGCCCTCGACGCTTTTCCAATGCGTCAACTCACCGAGACACACCTGACGGACAATGCGCCGCACTCTTTTCCAATCTGCTTCCTTCGGAACCCGCCGGGACATAACATCCCGCAAGCCCGGGGCGTAGGTCAACCCCTCTCCACCGGGGGCTTTAATGGAGGGGAAACGATCCAGCTCGAGCGGAGCTTTGGGACGGGATTCGTGCTGCTTGCGAATCAGGTCATAAAGAGAGGGTTCGCGTTTATCACTGGAATTCTGGCTGGGAAGCGGACCTTCAAACGCTCTCCGGTACATTCGAAACTTGATCCAAACTAAGACAAGACCAGCAATTGCGCCGACTGCAACAGCAGCCACGCAAGCAAACAGAAAACGCTCGGCCTCGGCGGGAGAGAGCATCGCCCTAAAGATACCCGTACTTCTCAACCTTCGCAATGACTTAGGGGCCGTACGTTGAGTTGTTGAGTTATTTGAGAACCAGAGCTAAAATGAGGCGATGCGGTGTCGCGAATATTCCTTTATTTTATTACTCCTCTTGGGCGGTGCCATGGGCTGCCGCACCGCCGAAGCGATTGGCAGGGAAGTTGTCCGTGCGACTCCCGGGGGTAGGAAGTACCTCCGCGGGTGGGATCGGTATACCCGTCTCGCGAAGATGTTCAAAAAATACCACGACAAGGGAAATCTCGACCAACGCGATGTCGCCCGAGTCCTCTATGATTGGGGACTCATAAAAACCCGCCCCAAACACCTTCCCAAAGGACGAAAACCAAAACGAAGCGCCAAGTCTTTTCCCGTACCCGTTTATAAAGGAGACTGGATGTGGCCGCTCAAAGCCGGCGTGGTCAGTTCGGAGTTCGGGCCGCGCTGGGGAAAGAGCCACAACGGGCTAGATATCGCGGCCAAAATGGGCACGCCCGTTTACGCTTCCGCCGATGGCCAGGTAGTCTATGCCGGCAACAAATTAACCGGTTACGGAAACGTCGTCATTCTGCAGCATGACCAAAAGACCACGACCCTCTACGCGCACAATAAAAAACTAAAGGTAAAAGTCGGCCAAAAGGTAAAACGCGGCCGCATCATCGCACTTCTCGGCTCAACCGGCCGCTCCACCGGCCCCCACGTCCACTACGAAATCCGCGGCTCCAAAGGCCCCGTCAGCCCCCGCAAAATCCTCCCAAAATCCCGCTTCTAAACGGGGTCGTTCGTTGAGTTGTTGAGTTGTTTAAAATTAAAGGGAACCAATCCACTCCCCCATCCGTACAAGAGATATGCCCAGACCCACACGAATACATTATCCCGGAGCGGTATACCATGTCACCGCTCGCGGCGTGGACAAACGCGATATTTTCAGCGGTTCCGCCGATTACGAAAAGATGCTTCGATTTATGAGGCTTGTTCGCGACCAGGAGAACGCACAATTCGCGGCCTACGCGCTCATGCCAAATCATTTGCACTTCTTTCTTCGCGTTTTCTCTACTCCTCTGTTCAAAATCATGCAGCGCATTCTCACCCGCTACTCGATCTACTTCAATAATCGCTACGAACGCTCAGGCCATCTATTTCAAGGTCGCTATAAAGCGATTCTTTGTACAGATAACATCCAATTTGGGAGAGTCATTCGATATGTTCACCGAAATCCTTTGCGCGCTGCACTTGAGTCAAAGGTAGGAGAATGGCACTGGACAAGTCACGGGGACTATATGGGCATAAGTCCTCATCCGATTACTAATACCCAATTCGGGCTCTCTTTTTTTGGGGATGATCTGAAATCGGCACGGGGGAATTATCTGAGCATAATCGGTGAATCTATAGATGGATCCATCCTAAGCAACGGCGCCATCGTCTCCCTAGACGAAGATACTAACTCTCTTGAACGCATCACAAAGCCGAAAATTGATTCGTTGGCAACGATTGCCTCTGTCGTTGCTGCAAAAACCAGTATCCCAGAAAAATTAATTACATCGAGGTCCCGCCAGAGACCGATCGTATTTGCGAAGAGGGAATTTGCGCTATCTGCGAATCAAGCGGGCCATTCCGCTCAGGCAATTGCCGCCCATTTAGGCTGCACGCTTTCCAATGTGAGCAGATTGCTGGATCCGCTAAGGGGAGCAGAGCAACAATAACTCAAACAACTCAACAACTCAACGAACGACCCCAAACTCACTAATTTAGGTTTTCGGCGAGTTGGCTTACGGCGTTTAGGATGTCGTATTTGGTGATGATGTCGTATTTGTCTTTGGAGACGCGGACCATGACGGCGGGTTGGCCGTCTGAGATCATCTGCATCACCTGGTCGACGCGAGACTCGAGGCCTACGACGGGCATCGAGGCCTGCATCGCTTCGCGGACGATTTTTTTCTTGAGATCCTTGCCGCCCAAGAGATAACCCATCACGTCGTCCTCGAAAACAGAACCTGTGAGCTTCTTATCCTCAAACACCGGCAGCTGCGAGATGTCCTGATCCCGCATTTTCTTTAGCGCGGTCATGAGCGAATCTTTCGGGGTCGCATGGATAAGCTTGGACTTGGTCGGCTTTTTCATGCGAACAATCTGACCGACCTTGAGACGGATAGTCTCCTCAACGTACTGATTCTCCTTCATCCATTCTTCGTTGTAAATCTTAGAGAGGTAACGCATCCCGGTATCAGGGAGTATGATGACCATGTAGTCGGATTTTTTAAGCTTCTTCGCGATTTCAAGTCCGGCCCAGACCGCCGACCCGCACGACCCTCCGCAAAACAATCCCTCCACACGCGCCATCCGGCGCGTCATGAGAAACGAGTCTTTATCCGTCACCTGCAGACAGGTATCCACGATGTTGAGGTCCATCGTGGAAGGAAAAATATCCTCCCCGATTCCCTCAACGACATAAGGCTCAGCCTTGCCAACCCGCCCGTATTTGATTTTCTCATAATACAGCGACCCGATCGGATCAGCCCCGATGATCTTGATGTTTTTATTCTGCTCTTTCAAATACTTAGCGGCGCCGCTAATCGTCCCGCCGGTTCCCATGCCCGCGACAAAGTGCGTGATCTCGCCTTCGGTATCCCGCCAGATCTCCGGGCCGGTCGTCTCATAATGCGTCTGAGGGTTTACGGGGTTTTCATACTGGTTGGGATAATAGGCGTTGGGGATTTCATCGACGAGTTTCTCCGCGATTGAGTAGTAGCTGCGCGGATCCTTCGGCTCGACGTTGGTCGGGCAAACAATCACCTCGGCACCGAGCGCCTTGAGAAAATTAATCTTCTCTCGGGATTGTTTATCGGTGATCGTGAAAATAAGTTTGTAGCCGCGCTGGGCGGCGACAAGAGCAAGCCCGATACCTGTATTTCCCGAGGTTCCTTCGATAATGGTCCCCCCCGGTTTCAGCTTGCCTGATTTTTCCGCAGCGTCAATCATCGAAACAGCGATACGATCCTTCACCGACCCGCCCGGATTGAAGTATTCAACCTTCACATAAATCCGAGGCTTAAGCCCCTTCGCCAAATGATTAAGCCGAACAAGCGGCGTATTTCCAATCGTTTCAAGAATGTTTTCGTATCTCATGATTCCTCTGCAGGTACGGGCTCGCCAGTGGCGGAAAACGCCCGGCGGCCCTTAAGCGCGTATGAAAGTGTTTGTTCGTCCATATAATCGAGATGCCCCCCCATGGGAACTCCCTGGGCGATTCGCGTGACTCGCAGGCCGGTTCCCTCCAATCGCTTCGCGAGATAAAGCGCGGTCGCTTCGCCCTCCGTATCCGGGTCGGTCGCCAAAACGACCTCCTTAAATTCACTCTCGGGATTCTCCAGACGAGCCATCAGCTCGGCCACGCGTATTCCCTCCGGTCCGATTCCGTGCAGCGGAGAAAGACGGCCGTGCAGCACGTGATACAGCCCGTGAAAAGCCTGCGAACGTTCCAACGCCGCGAGATCCGTTGGCTGTTCAACAACGCATAATATGTGACGATCCCGGCCCGGGTCGATGCAAAGCCTGCAGCGCTCCCCTTCGGTAAAATCAAAACAATCGGTACACGGACGAACCTTCGCACGGGCCTCGCGAACCGCACTGGCAAATAAATCCGCATCCCCGGAAGGCATACGTAATATATGCGTAGCCAATCGCTCCGCCTGCTTGGGACCGATACCCGGCAGTCGACGAAACGATAAAACGAGGCGATTAAAACTTTTCACAGCTATTTCTTTTTCTTGACCCTTCTAATGTTTCCGCCCAACACGCCAAGAACTTTTTTGACGCCGGGATCCTCAGCCGCTCCATCTTCTTCCGAAGCATCCGACCATCCCCCGGAATTCGACGACGACTTCTTTCCGGAAACGCCCAACGTCTCATCCACTTCAAAACTCAATGCCACCTTTCTTCCAGAAACGTCGCCGAGCGCCTTTTCGATCAAGGCCTGGTGAGCCTTCGCGCGGTCCATATTAAATGATTGGGCGAACACCAAATGCCAGGGCCCGGCATCGGACGGCAAAAGACGCACTCCCTCCAGCCCCGCGACAAGCGCCGGCTTCTCTTCCTCAAGCCGCTTCAAAACCGCCGGCCAGACATTCACAGCGGGGCCAAGACCCTGAGCGGGCGATTTTGCCGGGAGCACTTCCGCTGCAGCCGGCGATGGCGCAACCGCACCGCTGGCCAAACGCCGCTCCAGCGTTTCGAGACGAGCGACAAGACCGCGCAAATCATACGCGGATTCGAGCATCCCGTAGATTCCCAGTTCGAACGCAATCTGCGGAGAATCCGTCCCGCGCATTTCTTCGAGAGTTTTATTGACCCGGCCCAAAAGGAAATTGAACGTCTCGGAAGAATGGGGATCGGCCAACTCCGACCAGGTATCGTCCAACCCACCGTCTACTCCAAGTTTATGCAAATGAAGTTCCTGAAGCCGCTCCCGCAAATCCCGCAGCAACTGCGTCGGATCGAAACCCTCCTGCGTGGCTTTTTCCACCCACGTTGAGAGACTCTTGGCATCTTTTGCCAAAATAGCTTCGATAAGCCCGCGCTGAAGCTCAATGGGCAGCGTGCCCATGAGTTCGCCAACCCCTTCCAGCGTTACATTGCCGCCGAGAAATGCGTTTGCCTGGTCCAAAAGGCTGACCGCGTCGCGCATCGCGCCGCCGGAAGCCTTCGCGATCATGGCAAGTGCAGAGTCTTCCGTTTTCACCTTCTCAGCTTTTGCAATCTTTTTAAGATAGTTCGCAGTAACATCTCGGGGAATCGGACGGAACCGGAAGCGCTGACACCGCGAAACAATCGTCGCGGGAATTTTTTGAAGTTCCGTCGTCGCGAGGATAAAAACGACATGCGACGGCGGCTCTTCCAGCGTTTTCAACAGCGCGTTGAAAGAACTTGTCGACAACATGTGCACTTCATCAATGATGAAAATTTTATACCGGTCGCGACTTGGCGCGAGGTGAACCGTCTCAATGATGACTTCACGAATTTTATCGACCTGTGTATTAGACGCAGCGTCTAATTCGAAGACATCGATTGATGTACTCGAAGCGATTTCTTTGCAAGAATGACACTTCCCGCACGACTTAACGATCGGACCCGTTTTACAATTGATCGATTTTGCGAGGAGGCGGGCGGAGGTTGTTTTGCCAACACCGCGCGGACCGAAAAACAAATACGCGTGTCCTACCTGGCCTGAAGAAATTGCATTGGCCAAAGTCGTTGATGCGGCTTCCTGACCCACAACATCATCAAAACGCTGCGGCCGATATTTTCGTGCGAACCCTACATAAGGCGTGTCACTCATGCATTCAATTTACCAAAGTCCGATGGGAGGACGAAACAATTCTGACCTTGGGATACCCGGCTATTCCTGTTACACTACCCGGGTGACCCTTCTGGTAGCGCTTTTCACCCTCCTCGGAACCCCTGCGTCAGCGGCGGAACTGTCCCAGGCCCGTCTTTGGCAGGAACGGTATATGTGGGATGGACTCATGCAGGCCCGGGACAGAGCGGCCCGGGTTTCAGCGGATCCACAACTTCTTGAGGTCGTGAAGCAAATCGCATTTCAGGTTGCCCAGCAGACGGCAAACCTAGGCCAAATCCACGCATTTACCCAAGGACAGGTCGATAACCTCGAATATGCCTTTAGCCAGAAGGATCCTGAGCCAAGCCTCGCGGTCATCCAAAATAACTTTAACACCCTCTCGAAGGGTTCGGAGCAAATCCGGAACAACCTCTTCTTTTTGGCAACCCGGATCCGGCTATGCTCCACCCAGGCCCTCCCGGACCCCAAACTAACCGAGAAGTCCAAACTGGTTATCGCCCAGGTCCAACAGGTCCAATTGCGGCTCAACGGCCTTTATTCGGATACCGCCGCGATCAACCAGAAAATTCGCCAAGAAACATGGATGGCGGACGACTTCTTCCGATTTTCAGGCCAGCACCTTCTCAAGAGTGTTGTTACAGTCCAGGACAGCGTGTTTGCAATATACAATGCCTCGTACGAGCTATTCGTACTTTCAAAAGAATGAATAAAGCAGCGTTACAGCCATTAATTGTGGCCGTTTTGGCCACAAACCTCATCGCGAGCCCGGGCTCCGATCCCCGGTATCAAATCTCAAATGACGGAGATTTAGTTGAGATCACAATCTTGGAGCAGCAGCCCGCTCCCACACGCGAATCGAAACTCAAAAAATTCAAAGAAAAGATTAACTCATCCTCATTGGCCCAACTGCTAATCCTTTATTCAGAATCTTTCAGACCGAACGAACAAGCCCTTATCCTTGAGCGAGTTTCCAAGAAAAGGATACGGTCATTTCGTGATATCCATTCGCTTTTGAGCTTTTTTGTTCGAGAAGACCTTAACGCCCGGCGCGCAGCGGAAAGAAGTCTAAATCGCCTTTCTCCTGATCAAGACGGGGCCTTTTCATCCGTTTTTGTGGATCTGCTCGATGATGAACAGCCAATACTTCGCCTATTTGGACTCATCGGCGTCGAACGACTTCGCCCGCAAGAAGCTCTAGAGATCCTCTATGAAGAAGCTAAAAAACCCTTCGATATCCACACACCCTCTCTGGCTATTGCCCCCACTCCGGCTATTAATTTCCGGATCAAATTTCTAACCCTCGAGATCCTCGCAGACTGGGAAGGGAAAAAAGTTCTTAAATTAATTAATAAAAGGTCGAAAGAGGCTCCCTCTGTGGCCAAATTGTCCGCAACCTACTTCTGGAAAGAGAACCTACCCACATTAATGAAGTGGTCCCGGTCGCGAAAACGAGAGGACCTCATCCGGGCGGATTTCGGATGGCAGGCCTCCCCGTTGATTGAGGACCTCAAGGCCACACGTGAGACTCTCTGGGAGGTTCTCAACAGCCAACGATACGATCAGGAAATCCGTCATCGAGCTGCCATAAAACTCGGCTTGGTCGCCTCAAAAGACGATGTCTCGAATCTGCTAAAACTTCGCCAGGAAGAGAAAAAGAAAAAAATCAGGCTCCTATACGAAACAGCCCTATTCGCTTCCCAGGACCCCCGGATCATTCCAATTCTGCGCGATCACATCATGAAAAATCCGAATCCCGACGCTCGCGCCGGGGCATTGACCCAGTTGAGCCAATTTGTCGAACCGGACGAATACAGAAAATTGCTGCTTGAAATGGTTCATAACGACCCCGACAAGAAAAATCGGGACCGCGCCAGCAAAACACTGCAACTCTCCAGTGAATAACGACGTTTTTTGCTAAACTCGATCGTGATGACGGTCGGGATTTTACTCGCTCTCGTGTTTTGCCTATCCGTCGCCTTATGGACGGCTCTCAGTCGTCTTTATGCGGTCGAAGCGGCAGGTTCGGAATTTTCCGGACGAGCGGACCGCCCGGTCTCGCCCGAACGCCTCGATGAATTGTTAACCATGCTTTTGGCCCTGCATGACTACGGGGTTTCAAGAACCGGCAATGTTTCTCACGAAGAATTCTGCAAACTGGTACTCGACAAGGCGTGCCGCCTCCTAAACTCAAAACGCGGGACTGTCATGCTTTATGATGAAGAACGGGATGTCCTATCGGTCATCGCGATGAAGAGCGCCTTTCCTGATGGAAATTCAAAACTCGAACTAAAACCCGGAGAAGGCATCGCGGGGCGAGCCTTCGAAACAGGACACCCGCTGCACATCCCCGACCCCAGCAGCGATAAACGATACCTGCCGGGAAAAGGTCGGTCGGAGCAGCCGTTTCTTTCCGTACCGATGCTGCTAAAATCGAAGGCGGTTGGCGTTCTAAACATCCACGACACAGGCGGGACCGTCGCGCCGGACGCGGCAAAACTAAAATTTCTAACCCTCCTCGCGGGAGAAGCCGCATTAACCCTGCATCATCAGAAGATGTACGACGACCTACAGGTCTTCTACCTCGAAATGGTTCAAATGCTGGGTCGTACCATAGGAGAGAAGGACGCCTTTGCCCAGGATAAAAGCGATCACGCGCGCAAACTTGCCCGCGCAGTCGCTAAACAGCTCGGACTCCCGGATCAAATGGGCGGCTACGTAGAATACGCGACCATTCTTCATGGCATCGGCAAAATCGGTGTTGATCAGGCGATTCTGTCCAAACCCGGGAAACTAACACCCGAAGAATTCGAGCAGGTCAAAAAACACACAACCATCGGCCATCGCATCCTTGCGCGCGTTAAATTTTTGGGGCCGGTTTCCAAGATGGTGCTCTACCACCAAGAATGGTTCAACGGCAAGGGATACCCCGAAGGGTTAAAAGGCGAGGAAATTCCTCTCGGGTCCCGCATCGTCGCAATCATCAACGCATGGGAAGCGATGAATTCCGATCGGCCCTACCGCAAAGCCCTTGGCCGCGAGAAAGCCTCTGAAGAACTGCGCAAAGGCTCGGGGACGCAATTCGACCCCAAGGTCGTTGATGCGTTTCTCATTGCCGAGCCCACCGTTATCGCCGATTAATGCTTTACATCGTCCCGACACCGCTGGGCAATCTTGAAGACATCACCCGACGCGCCGTCACAATTTTAGGATCGGCGTCCGCGGTGTACAGCGAGGATACCCGCCGCACTCGCAAACTTCTAACACATCTCGGTATTTCGACGCCCATCCTCCGCTACAAGGACCGCGATGATCGACTTGTGGACGCTATCCTCGCGCGCGTGGCCGCCGGCGAAGACATCGCTCTCGCCTCAGATGCCGGCATGCCCGTCATTTCCGATCCCGGCATAACCCTGGTGGGAGCCGCTCGAGCCGCGGGGCTTCCCGTCACCGTGCTTCCCGGCGCCTGCGCTGTTCCCGCAGCCGTCGCCGGATCCGGACTCCCAGGAGACGCCTTCGTTTTCCTTGGTTTTCTGCCGCGCACGCCGGGTAAACAAAAACGTTCGCTTGCAGCTGCGGCGGCGTTGGGAAAAACAATGGTTGTTTATGAATCCCCTTTTCGGGTGCGCAAATTGTTCCAAAACGCCCTTGAAGCTCTTGGCGCGGAGGCTCAAGCGGCATTTTGCCGGGAACTCTCGAAATTACACGAAGAATGGCGCTGCGGAACGATCGGCTCACTCCTAGAAACAATGCCGGATTCCCCGCCTCCGAAAGGCGAATTCGTCGTTCTTTTCCATCCCGAGCCCCGGCCGTGACTCTTTGCACCAAAACCCTTTTCTCAAGCGAAACAGAATCCCCCTCGCAAGCCGATAAACGAGAAGCCGCCGAGGGGGTCGTTTCGGGAAAAATCATTGTTTTTCCTACCGATACAGTATACGGCATAGGAACCTCGGCGTTGCTGCCCGAAGCCCGCGATCGCCTCTACAAACTCAAGGACCGTGATCCTAGAAAAGCCCTGCCCATTTTGGTACATTCAGCGGTGGACGCTCGTCGGTGGGCCGTGTTTTCAAGCGCCGCGGAAACGCTCGCAAAAAAGCATTGGCCCGGTCCTTTAACGCTCGTTTTAACCCCCTCCGCGGAAGGAAAAAACCTGACCTCTCCCGGAACGGAAACAATCGCGATCCGAGTCCCCGCACATCCGTTAACGCGCGAACTCATCGCGCTTTCCGGTGTGCCATGGGCGACAACGAGCGCGAATCGCTCGGGAGAAGCGGCATGCTCGGATGGAGCGTCCGCATCCGCCGTTTTTTCAGGGCGCGTAGAGTTCATTGTGAACGCCGGTGTTGGAGGAGGCGAGGCCTCAACAGTCGTGGACGCGACCGATATGCCGCTTAAGATCCTTCGTGAAGGGGCCTTAAGCTCCGAGGAGATTTTGAAATGAAGGTTTTGTTCGTCTGCACAGGGAACGTGTGCCGCAGCGTCATGGCGGAGTTCCTCTACAATAAAATGAGCGGTGATCGCGGGCTCTCCGAAAATGAAGCCCGGTCCGCCGGCATCGCCGCTGAAGGCTACTTTAAAACTCCGGGCGGCGTTCAGCGGGCACTGGAGGAACGCGACATCACATCCATCAACCATACGTCGCAGCTTGTGGGCCGCGAACTGATGGGCTGGGCCGACATAATCGTCCCGATGGCGAAGGGGCACTTCGATTATCTCACCGACGAATATCCTGAGTTCCGGAAAAAAACAACCTTATTCGCCCAATGGACCCAGGACGGCACCGGGGACATCGATGACCCCTTTAGACAATCCGACGCTGTATATCAAAAATGCCGTGACCGCATAGAACGCGGTCTCGAAAAAATCCTGGAGCGCCATGTCTCTCAAAACTCTTAAAACGCAGGATCCGGAAATTCACGACGCGATTCTCGCGGAAACTCAGCGCCAGCACGACAACCTGGAACTCATCGCCTCTGAGAACTACGTTTCGGAGGCGGTGCTTGAGGCGCAGGGCTCGGTTCTGACAAACAAGTACGCGGAAGGCTATCCCGGACGCCGTTATTACGGCGGCTGTGAATTTGTAGACAAGCCCGAACGTCTTGCCATTTCCCGCGCCAAGGAATTATTCGGGGGAGACCACGCCAACGTACAGCCGCATTCCGGGGCTCAAGCCAACATGGCCGCGTATCTCTCGATGATCGACCCCGGCGATACGGTGCTCGGCCTCAGTCTCGACCACGGCGGGCACCTCACCCACGGGCATCCTCTGAATTTTTCCGGCAAGTATTTCAAAATCGTTCCCTTCACGGTAACGCGCGAAGAAGAACTCATCGATTACGCCGAGGCCGAACGTCTTGTCGAAAAAGAAAAACCCAAAATGCTTTTTATCGGCGCGTCGAACTATTCACGCGTGATCGATTGGGAGCGATTTAGAAAAATGGCGGATTCGGTCGGTGCGTTTTTCTGCGCGGATATGGCTCACTACGCGGGACTTGTTGCCGCGGGCCTCTACCCCAACCCCGTCCCGTTTACCGACGCAACAACAACAACAACACACAAGACCCTGCGCGGCCCGCGCGGCGGGCTCATCCTCTGCAAAGAAGAACACAAAAAAGCGATCAATCGAACCGTTTTTCC
>NVTF01000068.1 GCA_002401485.1 Elusimicrobiota bacterium
GCATCGATATTCCCAAGGCGAAAATTCGCGCCGAGGTGAAGCGGTTTAAACAGGCGCTGGAAGCAACACATCGGGATCTCGATGCGACCGAAAACAAGGTCCTTAAGATGCTGGGGAAAGAACATGCACGCCTGATCGACACCCATCGATTGATTCTTCGAGACCCGCTCATCACCAAGGACGTTCCCAAGCGTATCCAGGATGAAAAGGTTAATGCAGAGTTTGCGTTATCGGAAGCGCTTGAAGTTGTCAACCAGGCCTTCGAGAAGATGCAGGATGAATTTTTTCGGGAACGCCGCCACGATTTGTTTGACGTCGGCAAGCGCCTGCTTTCCCATTTGCTCAAAAGCGAGAAACGCAGCTTGTCGGACGTTAAGCGCCCCGCTATTCTTGTGTCGCGCAATCTTCTGCCCTCAGACACGCTGGCTCTCAAGGACAACAATGTCCTCGGGTTTGTCACCGACCTCGGCGGGAAAACAAGTCATACCGCGATTCTCGCTCAGAGCATGGAAATTCCCGCCGTGGTGGGTCTTTCCGATGCGAGTCATCGCATTAAAACGGGGGATGAGGTTATTCTCGATGGGGAGCAAGGGCTTGTTATCATTCATCCAAGTCCCGAGGCGGTCGTTAAGTACGAAAAGGTTCGTCAGCGCTCTCTCAAAGAAGAAGAGGCCCTGGAGCGCTTGCGGGGCGTGCCTGCGGCGACTTCGGACGGCAAACGATTCAAGATGGCCGTAAACCTCGATGCGCCGGAAGAGCTGAAGGCCGTGCTTCAGCTTAAGACCGACGGCATTGGCTTGTTTCGTACCGAATATTTATTTCTAAATCGAACAACGGCCCCAACCGAAGAGGAACAAACCGCAATTTATTCAAAGGTCGCCGAATCCCTATCCCCAAACCCTGTTACCATCCGCACGGCTGATATCGGAGGCGACCGGTTGTCGCAATTGGGACTGGAAGGCCCCAAAAATGAAGCGAACCCGTTTATGGGGCTGCGCGGCATTCGCTTGTTTCTGCGTCATTCGGAATTGCTCAAGACCCAGTTTAGATCCATTCTACGCGCGACCCTGCACGGCAAGGTTCAGGTTATGCTGCCGATGGTGTCTTCGCTGCGGGAACTCCAGAGCGCGCGCCGGATCTTCTTCCAAGCCCAGCAGGAGCTTCTGGCCGAAGGCGTTGCGCTCCCGAAGAAGACGCCGCTTGGAATAATGGTTGAAATTCCTTCCGCGGCGGTGCTGCTTGAACATTTTCTCGAAGAGTCCGATTTTATATCGATCGGGACCAATGACCTCATTCAATACACCCTCGCGGTGGACCGGATCAATGAAGAAGTCGCCCATCTGTACGATCCCTACCATCCGGCCGTGCTGCGACTATTGCGCCACATTGTCGAAACGACTCATAAACACGGCAAAAAAGTGAGCGTGTGCGGGGAAATGACGTCAGATCCGAAAGCGGTTCTTTTGCTTATTGGGCTGGGTGTTGATATATTGTCAGTCACGCCGCGAATGTTTTTACGCGTGAAACAGGTCCTGCGTTCGATCCGGTATGACAGCGTGCATTCCGCGGTGCTGAAGGCTCTTAAACTCGGGGACTCGGACGAAATTAAACGACTGCTCGACGATGTTTAACCCTCCATGACAACAACGAAGCGAATCCGCAATTTTTCCATCATCGCGCACATCGATCACGGCAAGAGTACTCTTGCGGATCGCCTGCTGGAGTATACGGGCACCGTTGAGAAGCGCCAGATGAGTGAACAGCTCCTGGATTCGATGGAGCTGGAGAAGGAGCGCGGCATTACTATTAAGGCCAAGGCCGTTCGCATGAGCTATAAGCGACCCAATGGTGAGGAATACATCTTCAACCTCATCGATACACCCGGGCATGTCGATTTTACGTACGAAGTTTCCCGCGCCTTAGCCGCCTGCGAGGGCGCCTTGCTGGTGGTGGACGCGGCGCAAGGCGTTGAAGCGCAGACCCTCGCAAACTGTGATTTGGCGAAGGCGCTTGATCTTAAACTTGTCCCGGTTCTCAACAAGGTGGATCTTCCGGCGGCGGACCCCGAAGGGGTGGAGGAGCAGATTTTCGATGTGCTTCACATTCTGGAAGACTCGATTTACGCCTCGGCGAAAAGCGGCAAGGGAACACTCGAAGTTCTTGAAGCGATTGTCGACAAAATCCCCGCACCCTCCGGATCCGATGACAAGCCTCTCGCCGCGCTGATCTTCGATTCTCTTTTTGATCCTTATCGGGGAGTGATTCTCTACCTGCGCGTGATGGACGGCATGATTAAAAAGGGAAGCCGGGTGAAGTTTTTTTCAACGGAACTCGAGGTGATTGTTGAAGAAGTCGGCGTCATGACCCCCAAGAGGATTCCCGCCAAACAGCTTGCGGCGGGCGAGGTGGGATATCTCGTCTGCGGCATTAAGGACATTCACTCGGTACGCGTTGGGGACACCATTACTGAAACCGCAAACCCCGTCAAGAAATCCCTGCCCGGATATAAACCGGCCAAGTCCGTCGTGTTTGCGGGCATCTTCCCGGTGAATCCCGCCGACTATCCGTCTCTCAAGGGAGCGCTGGAGAAGCTGAATCTCGAGGATTGTTCTTTTAACTATACGATTGATACCTCCAAGGCGTTGGGGTTTGGTTTTCGTCTCGGTTTTCTCGGATTGCTTCACATGGATATTATTAAGGAGAGGCTCGAACGGGAGTTTAATCTCGCCTTGATCGTGACGGCGCCCAATGTTGTTTTTAACGTCAAGAAAAAAGGAGAGTCGGAATACAAGACTATCGACAATCCCGCCAATTTTCCCCATTACGGCGACATTGATTCGATTCGAGAACCGTATGTGGACGTGACGATCATCCTGCCCACCAATTATCAGGATGCGGTTTTGACCCTTCTCAAAGACCGGCGCGGCATTTATAAGGACATTGAATACGTTCCGGGTCAGCGCTTGATTATTCGCTATGAATTGCCGATGTCAGAAATTGTTTTCGATTTCTACGACCGCCTGAAGTCCGTCTCCCGCGGCTACGCTTCGTTTGACTACACCCCTTCGATTGAACGTGAAGCGGATCTGGTGAAGTTGGAGATTTTAGTCCATGCGGATGCGGTTGACGCGCTGAGTTCCATCGTTCATAAAGATAAAGCCCAGTTGATGGGGCGCGGCATGTGTGAGAAATTGAAGGAGCTTATTCCTCGGCAGCAATTTGAGGTTGCCCTGCAGGCCTCGGTTCGCGGGCGCGTTGTTGCGCGCGAGACAATCCCCGCGTAGCGCAAAGACGTGACCGCCAAGTGTTATGGGGGCGACATCACGCGTAAGCGGAAATTATTATCGCGCCAGAAAGAAGGAAAGAAGAAGGCGAAGACTCTCGGATCGGTTGATATCCCGCAAGAAGCATTCCTTGCGGTGCTTAAAATCGAACGCTGATAGAGTACACTAGGCAAAGAACATGGAAACACGACTGTTTTTTATAGGAATCGCGATGGGTGCGTACGCCTTTGCGTCGCGCAAGTGGTCGGATAAGTTGGATTCCCGAATGGCAACCGCCGTATGGCACGCCCTCTTCTATTTTTTGGCGGGTTTTGGCATCACCCTCGTAGCTGTTTTATCGATTGAGAGCCGGGTTCGTTTCGTGGAGGCCTCCGCCGGAGTTCTCTCCATTCGAGAATTATTGACGGGTCTTGTCGGCGGGCTTATTTTGGGGACATGGGGATACTTCCGGGCGTGGACCCAAGGCACCGAACAAGAAAAAAGAAAGTTTTATCGCGACGAAGATCTCGAGTGGGCGGAGACGGTATTCTCGGCGGTTCTTCTTGCCGCGGTTCTCATGTATTTTGTGGTGCAGGCCTTTAAGATTCCTTCCGGGTCTATGCTGAACACGCTTAAAATCGGGGATCACCTTTTTGTCAGCAAATTCGTCTACGGCCTTAAGGTACCCCTGACTGACTATCGCGTGCTTCCGTTCAAGGAAGTGCAACGCGGTGATATTATGGTGTTTCGCTTCCCCACCGATGACGCGGATGAAATTCACTGCGGCAGCGTGCAATACGGAAAAGACTTTATTAAGCGGGTGATCGGCCTCCCGGGGGAAACATTGTCGATTCGAAAAGGACAGGTCCTGATCGATGGCAACCCGCTGGGAGACGAACCGTATGTGCATATGCGCAATTCCGTGCGTTACCCCGCGCCTTCCATTGAGCTCCCCTCCGAGCGTTATCAGGCGTTGTGGGAGAGCCGGCAGTTGGACTCCAAGTTGGGGGACACGATGAAGGATCACTTCGGCCCGATCACGATCCCCGAAGACTCTTATTTTGTCATGGGTGACAACCGGGATGCCTCCTGCGATGGTCGTTTCTGGGGGCCGGTCCAAAAGAAGTATGTGAAGGGCAAGGCCTGGGTTCTCTATTGGCCGCCCAACCGTATGGGCGGGATCTCATAAAGCCAAATAAAAACCCAATACAAGAGCGCACAACAAAAGAAGAACCCGTCCCGCTAAATACACGGAGGACTCCTTCAGCGGCGCTTTCTCCGCACGCGCAATCGTCGCGTACCATGCGTCAAAGTTAATGCCGCACTGGGCACAGACCGCAACACCCTTGTCGTGCTCGTGTCGGCAGGAAGGACATTTTTTATGCAGGATTGTTGGAAAAGAGGGCACCCGGGACATAGGGACAGGTCCCGTGTATTGCGTTCTTGGTCGTCTTCTAAAATACAATTGCATTTGAACTGTAAGAATAGGTCGCGAGGCTAAAGAAGAATATCGAGGAGACTTTTTGTCATCGCCTGCTGCGTCTTCAGCAGTGAAATATTCACACTGACTTCTTCACGTGCTTGAATCTGCAGAATGACCGAATCAAGAATCCTGTTGTTTCCATCGTTTTTGTCCGTCGGAGCGGCGGCTTTTGCGGCGCGTTCGAGAGTTCTAAAACCCTGCTGAATCCCGAGGGTTGCTGAGTTAATGGCTGTCATGATTAGTTATCCGGTCCGGGGTCGCCGACCTGTATGCCCGGCGGGGGTGATCTTGATCACAGTCGAGGTAAGCTAAAATAAATTATGTTTACAGCAAGGTCTGTTGATGATCTGATCATGCTCGCGAGAGCCGGGGGAGGCTTTCATCTGAAGGCCGCCCCCAGATCGGCGGATGATTTAGCGATGATTGCCAAGGCTGCGGCGGAGGGTCGGTGCCGGGTGACGTTTTCCGGAATGGCCCCGAGACCGATTGATGATTTGGTGATGATCGCCCGCGCCGGTGCGGGGGCGGTATTTTTTGAGGATTAGCGGGTTACTGCTGCCGCTGGGAGATGATTTGCGGCTGGAGCCAGGGTTCTACCGCGCGCTCCAAGTCCCGCGCTTTTAAGCGAAGGGTTCTGGTTTCAGGGCGTTCTTCGAGAAGATCCGAACCTCGGCGGACTTCGATAAGCAGGCCCAAAGCGCGATCGGTGAGCAGCCGCGCCATCGAAAGGCTGGTTGTCAACGTGAGGCTGCGTTTGAGAAAATCCATGACCGCGCCAAGATAGGCTTCCTGATCGAACCCTTCCGGCTGGATCCAGC
The DNA here is from genome assembly GCA_002401485.1 of Elusimicrobiota bacterium. Lineage (GTDB taxonomy): Bacteria > Elusimicrobiota > Elusimicrobia > UBA1565 > UBA1565 > UBA1565. The sequence continues at coordinate 5,565 of NVTF01000068.1, forward strand.
GGTCGAAGTTAAAACTAAGAATCCAATCATCCACGGTGGAGTGGCCGTCTTCACCGTGCCGGCGGGAGCTTTCTTCCGCGTCGTGCCGACCTTGACGTTTGAGCTGTGCGATTTGATCGGCGCGTATGCGGTCTCCCCAGCTTTCGGTTTCGCGGTCAATCCAACGGTCGTTGTTTGCGGTTTCCCGTTCGATTGTCTTGCGTCGGGCCCGCATCGTATACTCCTCCACGCGCGGCGCGAGGCGCCCAACCGCGTCTACAAGCGAGTCGACTATTTCCTCCCGTTCCTGCACAGGGGCGAAGCCCAGCAGTTGCGCCGACGGCGAACGCAGTTCTATGGGGGAACGCGCATGCTCTCTAAACTTAAACCCGTAGGAAGAGTGCCGGGAATGGTCAATGTTTTCAAACCCATGAGAACGCGAGGGCATGCTCCAGTCATCGGTGTTCTCGGCGGCGAGGCCCTCCATCGATTCTTCGACCGAGTTTTCAACAAGTGCGGTGCGGCTGTCAAAAACCATTCGCCGCATCGCGTCGTCCTTGCCGATGCGTTCCAGGACGGCATGGCCGGACCAGGACATTGATTCCAATAAGAACTCACGCGCGTGGGTGGTTCCGATGCGGCTGAGGAGGACGCCGATGTCGGCGGTGAGAACGCGCAGCGGTTCGAGTTCCGCGCGGCGTTCGGGTAGGCGCATGGCCTCACCGGCGACCCGGTAAATTTCGTTCCAATGCTCCGAATCTCCTTCGCCGCGCGCTTCGTTTTCCGCCACGCGGATTTGATATTGGCGGTTGGATGAAATTAAGGCGTAGAGGTTGCTGATGGGCACCGCCATATTAAGAACCGCATAGGTAAGATCATTGAGAGTTTCAGGATCTGCGCCCCGCAGGGTTTCCCGCGCTGCCGGCGTCTCAAGAACATTCATGAGCGCTCCGAGCGTCTGCATGCGCTCCCACAACACGCCTTCTTCAAGACGCTCAATCACGGAGCGAATGTCCTCTGGTGAGGCAATCGAAACGGCGGCATCGGCAGTCACATAGGAAACCATCGCGTCCCGGTATTCGATGGCTTCGACGCCTTCGATTTCATGCAGACGCCGGCGGGCTTCTTGCAGGAAGGAGTCATCCACTTCGATGGCGAAGACTTGGCGAAAAATGATGCCGGAATCGGGGTCGAGGGAACGGATGCGTCCGTCCGAGGATTGCACAAGAGCTTCGAGGGCGCGCCCCACGTCATACCCCGTGCCGCGGCGACCGTTTTCTTCCGTTAAGGTTTGCAGCAGGAGAATCGTTTTTCCGTCCGATATGGGATCGGCGGCATTTACGGCGTTGGGGGATGGGGTTTCCAGAAGCCCGCTGGCGGCCAGGGCGCCAAGCGCTTCTATGCGCGGCAGTATGGAGGGTTCCAGGTTTGGCGCGTCGAGTCCCAGGGTGAGAGCAGGCAATCCTATTGTCGCGTGTTGCGGCGCCAGGGTTGCCGTCATTGCGGAGGTTTTGGGGGCGCGGCCCCACATCCGGGCGTTTGCCGGGGGCGAGGCGATAATAAGGAGGACCAGGACGAACTTCATGACGTTAGGAAATTCTATCGAACCACAGGGGGCCGCCACATGAGAAGTTCGGGCAGAAAAATCTGGGCCCAAAACGGTTGGGACCAACGCCTGGGCCCACCTGGGACTTTTTGCTCATAGAAGGGGCCGATCAGCTTTGTATCGTGGGTCTACTATGAGGAAGAGCCTGCTTTCGATTGTCCTTTCTATTTCTTTGGCGGCCCCGGCGGCCGCAGCGCCCGTTTTTAGGGGTCCGGGAAAAGCCATGACCGCCCCGGTGCTTGCGCCGGCCTCCGCTGGGTCAGCGGCGGGTGCGGTGAAGGCGGTCGGATATCAGCTCGATCATCTTTCCTTGCGGCTAGGAACGGTATTGCCCGATGTTGAGGTGATTCAATTGCCGGTGCAGGGCTTGATGCCCCAGGGCGCTTTGGCGGCGGTTGAATTTCTTTCACGCGAAACCCTGCCGCCGCTCACCCCCATGGGTTCCCCGGAGGCATCGCCCGCTGCGGCCAGTCGTCCCGAAGCCGCGCGACTTGTCGGCGCCGCGTTGGCCGACACCGACAAACGGGAACTATTGCTGCAGGCGCTTCGCGAAAAGGGCGGCGAAGAGGGCGGGCGCGTCGCGAAAAAATTGCTGGCGGTCGGAAAAGACGCTCACGGTAAATCCGCCTTTGAGGTCTTAAGCCGCGAGTTTTCGGAAGGGGATGATTTTGAATCGCGTTTAGGCGCACTCTTTGACGGCGGTGCGTCGCTAAAAGCGAATATGGTCGCCGCAGAGACCCCTGAATCCTTCGTCGCGTTTGCGCAGCGTCGCTTCGCCGCAGGCCGCAAACGTCTCGGCATTTTGGGTGTGCCCACAGACGACGAACTCCATGACTCCGTCGCATTGTCGCCGCTAACCAACCCGGAGCGCGAGCGTGTTCTGGTGGAGCTGTTTGAACGGGGCGGCGCCGCGCGGGATCAAATTCATTTGCAGGATGTCGGGCGCGGCCGCAACAATATCTACGTTGTGAAACCGGGCAAGAGTGATCGCATTATTGTGGTCGGCGGGCATCATGACAAGGTCCGCGCCGGGGCGGGCACCATTGATAATTGGACAGGTGCAACGATGGTGGCCAACCTCTACAAGGCGATGCGTGATCTCTCCACCGACGCGACGATTGTATTTATTGGATTTGCCCGCGAGGAAGAGGGTTTGTTGGGCTCTAAAGCGTTTTTGAAGAACATGGACCGCGCCGAGCGCGGGCGCATCGATGCGATGATCAATTTAGACACCCTCGCGGTGGACGGCACGTTTTCGTGGGTTAATAATTCGGACCGTTCGCTTTTGACGCTGATTAAGAATGTCGCGGTGCGCACGGGTCTGGCTCTAAAAGAAATGACGCTCTGGGGAGGCGACAGCGATTCGTCGACCTTCCGTCGTTACGGCATTGCGGGCATGACGGTGATGGGCGCCTCCAACGATGTGATCTGGGATATCATTCACTCCAAGAACGATACCATTGCCGAGTTCTCACTCGAACACTACAAGAACGCGTTTTTCCTGACGCTTGAGACGATGAAGGAACTCGCCGAGAAACCACTCTCGCGTTTGCAGCGCGTGGCCGCGTGGTGGCTGCGCTGGTTTGTCTAAGCCTTCTTAAACTGAATTTCGAAAACCGTTTCATCGCCGGGTTTGCGGGCGATGGACGCGCCCATGCGGCCTAGCGCTTTTTTGGCGTAGGCGAGGCCCATGCCGATGCCTTTAGGCTTGGTCGTATTGAAGGGTTCAAAGAGCCGTTCAACGGCCTTTTCGGGAAATCCCCCTTCGGTCGTATCGACAACCCGGACCAGGCCGTCGGCCGAGGTCGTTACGGAAATATCCGCGTTTTCATCACCCGAGGCTGCCTGCACCGCGTTTCTAATGACATGCATGACGCAGCGTGCTGCGAGTTCCGCATCGACCTCCACCTTAGGATCTTCCTTAGCTAAATTGCACTCGATGAGAACCCCATCGGGTAGTTCAATGCCCAGGCGCGCGGCCTCCACAATGCCGTTAAGCCCATGGGAGGCGGGATTCGCCTCGGGCATACGGGTGTAGAGCATAATTTCCTCAAGACAATTATTGGCGTTTACCAGCTCTACTTCGATAATACCGAGGTGCCGGAGGACTTTTTCGTCTTCAAATCCTAGGTTCCCGAGCTTTGTCTTGATAAAATAAGAGGAGTTCTTGATCACCGCCATGGGATTGCGAAGTTCGTGGCTGATGATCGGGGCTAGGAGTGTCAGGGCGTCGTCTATCTCTTCGGGCTTCATGGAGCTACTGTAGCGCAATACTAAATGACCAGCAAGACAAGTGAAATTGAGGCTGTATTTTTTGACATCGGGAATGTGCTCGTGGAGTTTGACGGCGGGCTTGTTCTCCGCGATCTCGCGTGGGCGGCCCGGCGCCACCCGCTGAAAATCGCACGTTTATTTTGGAGCGGCAGACTCATCGACCGTATTGAGCGCGGGCAAATTCTCCCGCGGGAGCTGTACAAACGCCTGCGTGATGAAATGGAATTCGAAGGCGGCTTCCCTATGTTCGAAAAAATATGGTGCGGCCATTTTCGGCTGATCAAGAAGTCGACGCGATTGCTGGAGCGTGTCGCCCGGCGAAAACCAACCTATTTATTGTCCAACACCAACCGTCTTCACTACGCCTCCATCAAACGGCGCTACGCATTTCCCAAAAAAGTGAAGGGCGCGATCCTTTCCTACAAACTCGCCTGCCGCAAACCCGAGCCCGCCATTTATCGCACCGGAACTAAAATGGCCGGTCTAAAACCCGGTGCCTGCCTCTTCATCGATGATCTGTCAAAAAACGTAAGCGCCGCCAAAAAACTCGGCTGGAACGCCCTACGATTCACAACCCCCGAAACACTAGAAAAAGACCTAATCCGCCTCGGCGTTCTGTGATTTCGCACGCGCTTAAAAACACGTTCCCGATTGTGACCGCCTACATCGCCACCGGCATGGGATTTGGTCTCTTGTTTGCAACCCAGTTGGAGTATCCCTGGTATTGGGCTGTGGCGATGGGGGTTTTTGTTTTTGCGGGCGCGGCGCAATTCTTGGCCGTCGGCTTGCTGGCCTCCGGCGCGCGGGCTGTCGAAATTGCAATCGCTACTTGGATATTAAACCTGCGCCACTTCTTCTACGGGCTTTCCATGCTGCAGCGGTTTCAGGGCGCGGGGGCGTTCAAGCCCTATTTGATTTTTGCCTTGACCGATGAGACCTACGGCGTTTTGACATCCACGGAGGCGCCCGCCGGAAAAAAACACAGTTATTTCTTCGCCGTTTCCGTTATTAATCAGTGCGCGTGGGTCTTGGGCTGCGGACTCGGCGCCTTTGCGGGATCGCGTTTGGCAATTGACACCACCGGTGTTGAGTTTATTCTCACGGCCCTCTTTAGTGTGATGGCCTACGAGCAGTACAAACAGGTCGAAACGGTATCCCCGCTCCTTTTGGCCGGATGCGCCTGGATGTTGAGTGTTTGGGTTCTGGGTGCGGGCCAGGCCTTGCTGCCCGCGATCCTGCTGATGACCTGCGGGTTGTTTATGATGCGGCGGGGTCTGGAAAAATGACCACCGTCATCGTCGGCATGACGTTGGCCACCATGGCCTCGCGCTTCGCGCCCTTTCTTTTATTTTCGCGGAAATCAGAATCGCCCCACATCCAATTTCTGGGGCGTTTTTTCCCGGCCGGCATGATGGCGATACTCGTGCTCTACTGCCTCAAGGGTGTTGATTGGACGGGTCCGTGCCATGGCTGGCCCGCATTAGCCGGGATCGCCGCGGTATTGGGCCTTCACGTAAAATGGCGCAACGCCCAGGTGAGCATCTTCCTCGGGACCGCCGTGTACATCGCCCTCTCCCGGTGGGGACAGGTACTATGCATTTAGCTTTTGGTGGAGTGCTTGGTGTGATGCTGGCACGGCGATAGGCCCCCCCCCTCACCGAACAGCGGAATTAATTTAAAAACCCGATTCCCGATTCAAGGACGGACGGATTTATTTCGAAGCCCCAGTTAACGCCAACTAGGGTCTGGGGCACTCGAAATAAAATCCGTCCGTCCTTGGATCGACCTCGTCCGGCAACTTAATTTCTTATTCGGGTTGAGCCCCGCGCCTACGATCCGTGGTTATTGAAGTAATGCGTGAAGGTGAGGTGTTGGAGATTTCCGAGGCTGGAAGACGAGCCGAAGGCGTAGTCGATGTCGTAGTGTTTGCCTTTAAAGCCAATGCCCGCGGTCGCCGATTCCGCGAAGCGGCCGAAAATCCATCCGAAGCGAAGCGCGATGCCGTTCATGTAGTCGGGGATGATGCCGAGCTCCGTTCCGAATCGAATAGAAGGGTCCTCATGGAGGACTTGCACGACATCACCCGTAAATGTGAATTCGAAATTCTTAAGATCGACGCTGGGGTCGAGTTTGCGGATATTAACGTCATCTAAGTGTATGGCAAACCCATATCGAATCGTGCGTGGAGGCGGATCACCCGCCTCTTCAAAGGTGATGTCGGCGCCAATGTATTGGTACGAGGCTCCCAGACTGATGCCGGGGAACGGGGTCTCCCAATGGGCGCCCAAATCGCCTTGATGGGTTGTCGCGGAAACGGATTCCGCGAGTTTGAGGCGTACGAAGCGGTAGGTGGCTCCGACGCTGAAACCAAGCGGAAGAGGGAACGCGTATGAGGCCGTTGTTGCGAGATCTTCTTCGGCCGTGACCCTTCCCGTTGTGCCGTCCGATAGATTCAGATCGATTGTGCCAGCGTTAAAGTAGACCGCGCTCACGGCGCCGACACCCAAGGGCAGGGGATGAACATATCCCAGAAATCCGTAGTTCGTCGATCCGAAGGCGTTTAGATAGGTTGTACTTAAGACCGGGCGTGAGATCGTTGAGAGTGCCGCTGGATTGTATTGGATTGAGTCGGGGCTTTCGCTGACGGCCACAAAGGCGTTACCCATTGCAGCGGCCTTGGCACCCAGAGTTCGCTGCAAAAATCCCCCGGAGGTTCGCCCCCCCACAGCCCCGGCGGGGCTTGCCGCCAAAAGAGCTGCGAGAAGCAGCGCGGCCGCCCTCATTTAATCACCACGATTTTTTTAACCTTCCTAATGTTGGGTCCGTCCACTGTAAGGAGATAAACCCCGCTCGACACAACATTGCCGGCGGAAGTACGGCCGGGCCAATTAAGAACCGTTCTCCCCACCGGGGCAGGGCCGTTATAAAGAGTTGTGACGAGGGACCCGGAGACGGTATAGAGGCGGACGATGAGGTCGCCGCCTTCTGGAATCACAATGTCAATTTGTGCACTGCCGCCCTTGAGGGGCCGGAACAGGTTGTCGGTAATGTCGACGGACCCCGGGGGTAGGATGATGATTAGAACGGAAGCGAGGGTCCCGATGCCGTCTGAATTGTCGACGAAGATACTGAGAGGGTCATCCTGCTTCATCCCGCTTGTTGCAAAGGTTCCGGTGATCGAGATATCCGATGCCACAACCGTGGTTAAGACGCCAATGGTGGAACCCGACTGGGTGAACGTGACAATCGGAGTTTGCGTCGTGTCAAAAATCTCACCGGTAATTGCATAGTTCTCAGTGACATTGCCTTTGACTGCTTTTGCCGGGGTAAATGTTTTTACAACCGGCGTACGCGCGAGCGAGCGCGAAACAATGGCGATCGTGGTTCCCGGCTGAAGGAAGCTTGAAAATAGATGCCACTGGTATCCGTTTGTGCTTTTAATGACAATCGGCGGGCCGATATTGGTGGAGGTGTTGGTGGCGAGGCGAACGCCGGCTTCTTCGGTAAAAGCGCTTCCGTTGGTGGAAATGCCCGACAGCACCTGCGCGGCCGTCGTGTTTCCAGGCAGGGGCGTGGTGTAGTAGATCCGGGTTTTTCCATCGGTCAAGGTGGAAACGGAAACCCCCAGCGCCTGGGTGCTGCTTAATATGGCCACGGGTCTGTTAAACGAAATCCCGCCATCGGCGGAGGATGAAGAAAACATCCGGTAGTCGGCGGGATTGTTGCCGTTGTTGACGTCTGAAATATAGAAGAGACTCATCGTTCCTGTGGTGACATCAAAGGCATTCAGTTGGCCGATGTGAGCCGTTGGTGTGGCGACCTGGAAGTTAAACGCCGATTCTTTGCCGAAGGTTAAGCCGTCTGTTGAGGTTGCGCTCAGAATATTGAAGAGGTTTATTGAGCTGATGCCGACGTAGTACATGCGATAGAAATCAGCATTGGTCGACAGATGTACGGTGACCGCGGTGATAGACGATGTGTCGAGATCCGTGGACGTTGTGAGTCGGATGCCGGGTTCCAGCGTCCAGTTCACGAGGTCGGTTGAAGATGCGGAGGCGATGTGGTAGGACCCGCTCGTCAAATACATGCGGTAGCCGCCGCCGATGATCGGCGTGATCGAATGTGCCGTGAGTGTGGTGGCGACAACTTCGTGCAGGTTCGTATATGTAATCACAGCCGCCGCCGGACGAACCGACGCGGCTAGGCAAAAGGCGACCGCAGAGACGGTCGACAGGCAACGCCACCACAAGGATAATCGTTGAACCATAAATTTATAACAAGTCAGGCCAGCGTCAAATCCAGCGGACGCCTACTCGGCGGGGTGCTGGGCTAGTGTACAGGGGAGCGCTACGCTTGTCAATGCATCCTTGGTCACTTGCTGTCAGCAAGCGCGAGCAGTTCGTTGACTGCGGCGATGAAGGACTGCAAATCGATCGGTTTGTGCAAGACGCGAATGTTGTCCCCTCGCGGGAGGATCTTGGCTGCCTGGGACGGTGTGATGGCGGTCAAGAAAAGCACGGGGATGCCCTTTGTGAAATTATCGTCCTGCAGCGATTTGTAGGCGGAAGAACCATAGGCACCGGGCATCATCACGTCTGAAATGATAATTTTAGGCTTGATCGATTTAGCGCGTTCAATCATCTCGACGCCGTCTAAGCATATAGCGACATGGTGGCCTTTGGACTCAAGAATGTCCTTTACCATGCCCGCGATATCGGGTTCATCATCGGCTACAAGAATGAGCGCCATGAGGATTTCATAGTATCAAATTCGATTCACCGCAAGGATCAACGCCGTCGATTGTCGTGTCGCAGGAAGGTTTTGGGGAGGCTGGGGAAAAATCGCGGTGAGATCCAGAAGGCGATCCCGATTAAGGCGTAGAAAATACCCAAAGCCGCGAGGAAGGACGGGAAGGCGGGATTGAGCGCTCCATAAATTGCGGCCGTGCCGCCGATTGCGATGGCCCGGGCCGTGCTCAGCAGCGACCCTTGAACCCCGATCATTTTCCCTAGCAGGCTCTTTTGCAGGCTTCCCTCGAAGATCGTTTTTAGCGAAACGAAGGCCGGGCCGTAGACCATGCCGGCGAGCAGAACCGAGAGGAACATCGCGGTGCCTGGCGTGAGGAAGGCCGAGCCCCAGGCTAAATAGGGAAGCCAAATTCCCGCCATGCCCAGGCCAAGAATTTTCATCCAAGCCCGGTTGGTCAATGTTGCCGCCATGCGCATGAGAACCCCGGCGGCGATAAGGGCGCTGACTGCGGCGAGAATACTGCCGGGGACGAGGCTGGTGTAGGCCCAGATTGGTGCGAGCATGGCGACAATGCCTTGCACAAAACGCTGCCCCGCGATGCGCCCCAGTATCGGGACGCGCACTTCCGGAAGCCTCACCTGGGCCGCGTTGGCGATCAGACTGCCAAAGAACATCGCGCCCAGGTATTGGCCAAATAACAACGACGATTCCGGGGAGGCCATGGGCAACCCCGTCACCGCTTCGGTAAAACGCGGGATTGCAAAACTTTGCAGCGGCCCCAGCGTCAACGCGCCGAGGGCGATATAGATCATCGCGATGCGTGGCGATTTTTTCCAGCGTTCGAGTTCTTTCTTGGCCTCGTTTAATTCACTTGAATCGGCGTTGTTGGCGGCTTCCAGGGTACGGATTTTTGCAACGAGTTCGGTTTCACGTTTACTGATGTCGCGGCCTCGGCCGCTCCATAGAAGTTTAGCGCCATCGGTTCGCAGGACAAGGTAACCCAGCGCGAGCGCAATCGGGATCGGCGAAGCCCATAAGAAGAAGTAGCTGAGAACCGAGGCGGCAAGAAGTCCAGCGCCCACCCCGTATTGCTTGAGTCTCCCTTCAATTTTCCTATGAAGGAACACGCGCCGCTGGGAGAGGGTTAAGGTGCGGGTCGGAGAGCGCAGGAGCTCGGTCAGGGATTCCCCGAGGTTTTCGCGATTCACGCGAAGTTCGGTTTCAATTCCCGCGCGCCGGTCCGAGTTGGAGACCTCCTGAAGTTCCTGCGTAAGCTCGTCGATCGATAGCTCCAACTGGTCGACCTCGTTGCCTAAAGCAGATTCGCGTTCCATCAGGGCCTTGCGGAGAGTGGTGAGCCGGGTCGTATCTTCCTTTTTTAGCGAAGCGATTTCCGCTTCAAGGCCCAGCAGCGTTTTGGGAATTGGTTTTGCGTTGGGCATCGTATACCAAACGATCGGCATGATGATGAATGCGTTGATGCCCGCAGCGATGAAATAGGCGTTGATCGGGCCGACGATGCCGACTACGGCGCCAAATCCGAGAATCAGCGCGAGCACGACCTGTACGATGAGGTAGTTCATCCATAAGAGACTGTTGATCGGGCCGACGTATTTTTTCCCGGCGAGTCGTTTGATGTAGGCACCTTCCGTTGTCATGACGGAGGAGAGAACCCAGAAGTTCGCGATGGCGGCGATGATCAGCATGGGGGTATTCACCATGCCCAGCAGCACCAGCGCGGGCGGCAGGAAGTCGAGCAGGACGCGTGCGCTTTGATTGAACATCATCGAATTGCGCGCCGAAAGTTTGTCGACGATCCAGCCGTTCAGCGGGCCGACGGCGATAGGCGCCAACGCGCCGGTCGCCATGACCACGCCGTAGCCGACCCAGCCGATGGCGGGCACCGCGATGGCGGTAAACGCGATGGTGGTGAGAATAAAGGTGGCAATCGCGAGGGTGCGTTGGGCGAAGAGGCCGGCGACGCCTTTTTTGTCAACGCCGCTGATTGGCTTCTCCCCCAGCGCGCCGAGGATTTCCAAGGAGGCGGCTTCTGCGAGGGTGGGCCAAACAAAAACGTTGTCGAGCCGGGGGCTTGCGGTTGCGCCAACGGCGAACACCTTCGCGCCCGGGGCTCCCTTTGCCATAAGAGCGTCGCTGCCGGGCGCAACCGTTTCCGGCATGAAGCTGTCGCCGATTACGATTGTGTTTCGGGCCGCGATGGGCCGGGGAGGAAAGCGCGAGAAAATTTTCTTAAAGAAGCGCAGCGTCCGACCGCCGCCGCCAAAACGAATGATGTCGCGCGCGCGCTCCAGCAAGCGCGCGTCCTTGCGGATACTCGCCGCGGCGACTGATTTGTTGCGCATGGAGACGCGAACATAAGGAACTTCATCTGCCCCAAACGGCCGCCGTGCGACAATGTGGGCGTCGGTGAGGCCGCCCTCTTTAAGCGCAGCCTGCGTGATGGCGCCGGCCTCGGCGATTTCCGCGGCGCTTAGATTTTTGGGAAGGAAGCGTTCAAAGGAATCTACATCGTACACCTCGTCATTGCCGAGAAAATCCTGGGGCCCAAATCGCGCCAGCAAGGCTTTGGAGGCTTTGGCCAAGGTTGCCAGATCTGCTGCACTCCATTCGCTTTTATCTTCGTGGAGCAGCTGGGGCGAGCCGTCTTTGTTGAAGATCGAGGTCTTGTCGCCAATGTCCGAGAGAACGGTCAACCTGCTTTTTTGTGCCGGCGTCATCGGCGCGAGCGACTGAAAGATCGTGATGTCGCCTTCGTAGCGCGGCGCGGCGGGACGGTCGGTCAAGAGCGTGAATTCAATTCCCGCGTTAGGAACAGACGCGATGGCCTCCGCCATTTCCGGCGAGATGTCGGCCTTGGTGTCGGCGAGGGTGCCGTCATAATCGCTGAGGACCATCTCGGGTTTATCTAGGCTGAGCTCCGCGAGGATCTCTTTTTTATGCTGTTGTGAAATCGGGCGGAGGGAGTGAAGTTCCCCGTAAACAGAATCAAGCGCGCGCAGGGCCGCGCGGTGAACTTCGTAATCATCGGCGTCGCCGTCGCGATTGGCGCCGGCGACGATGGTGAGGGCTTGTTTTGCGCCATCCTGTTTTGATTCGGCGAGGTCCTGCACAGCCGCCTTTCGGGTTGCGAGTGTGCTTTTTGAGTCCATCGCGGCCGCGGCGACTTCCGTGAGGCTTGCCGTTTGTTTGAGATTGTTGTTTCGCGACGGCGCGCCGCCCGAGGCGTCGACGCCGTCCGTGTTGTCGTCTGCGGCATTAAGACCGCCGAGATACAATCCGTTGAGCACATGGGCTTGCGCGGAAGACCCTTCGACCTTGCCGAGTTGTTTGACAACCTGCGCGACCTGAGCCGAAACTGTTTTGGGTTGAGCAGCGGCTGTGACGACAGCGGGGGCATTCAGTGACGGGAGAACGGTGGGTGTTAAGGTCGGCAGAACACCGGTTTGCAGGCCCGGTAAAATCACCAAGGCTGCATCGCCTAAAACGGGTGTTGTGATGGCAGGAATAATGAGGGTTGTGGGCGCCTGCACCCCGATCTTCCCGGTTTTTCCGATCACGGGAGCCGCGCTGGCGGCGGCCGGCGCAAAAGAAGAAACCCAGATCGCAAACGAGAGCAGTCCCGAGATGATTCGGGTTGTGCTTCCGGCGATTCTGGATTTAGAATTCATCTGCCACCTCCTACCTAAATTGTAAGGGGAATCAGAAAACACCCCCTGAGCCCAAAAGGGGCCCAAGGGGTGTTTATGTGCCTACTCTAAATCAGGCCTTTGGGCCTATGCCGGCAAAACCCTTATTTTTTCGCTGCTTTTGCATCTTTTTTCTTACCGTCAAAGTCCATATTGCGGCTGCTGTAAAGGTACAAGGCCGCGATGGCGCCGTAGATGACTGCAAGCACCTGCCAGGTGAACGGGAAGGCGTTGGAATTGTTCCACAGCATCTCGGGAATATCCTTGGCCAAACCGTAAATGGCGTAGGCAATCGATCCCGCCATGACGACGAAGGTGCCCTTAATGGCGCTGAGGAACTGGTAATTCTTGTCGTCCACTTCCTTGGCGGTGGCGGAATACGCCGAACCGATGTTGTACTTGGCCGGTGTGTGCGTCATGCCAAACAAGAACAAGCTGGCGTAGAGCGCGACCGGATTAAATCCTGTCACCAACGGTAGGACGCCGATGGCGACCAGCCCAACAGCTTCCAGGCGAAGCCATGTGGACGCCTTGACGGCCTTCGCGTTGTCGTGAACCTTCTGGTAGAACTTGTAGAAGGCGGCGCCGGCGATGGCGAGGCCCAAGGCGGTGCTTGCCATCGTGGGCATCATACCGATTGCGAGTAAGATTATTGGCAGAGCCAAAGCGATGATCGTGCTGGCTATTACAATGCGTATCATTGCCGCAGACGGCGGGTTAGTGCCTTTGTAATATGGCCGCAACCCCATTAGGGCTATCACGGCCGCGGTGAGCAGTGCAAGGGGCCATAAGATCGCTACAGCTGGGGCTATCGTGGTGAGCCAACCCATGGGAACGATGAAATACATTCCCCACGCGGCGAGCACGGCGGCGCCGAGCCAGCGTGTTGTTTTGTACAGGTTGATCGACCAAGGATTCTTCAGTTTGAAGAAGCCGATCTTCTTGATCACGATGTCCAAGGACTTGGAAAGGTTGCCCGTTGCCGTCACGAGTTGTCCCAGGGTGAAGGCCGCGATCAATTTTCCGTAGAAGGCGGCTTTGCCGGCTTCCCCGACGAGTTCTTCCGAAAGCGCCCCGAGTACGGCGTTTCGCAGTGGAACCTCCACGAAGGTCGTGGCAATCACCATGAGCAGCGCCATCTTGAGCAGGCCGTGCTTCATGATGACGTTCTTGAAGATGCTCGAGCGAACGAGAATGTAGGTCACAGCGCCGACCATCCAGAACGGGGTTTGGTAGAGGAAGAGGTAGCCTGCGAGGGCTCCCGTGATGATGGCGATGTTGGCGAGAATCGTGCGCACGCCGTCGCCTTCTTTGTCCTCAACCGGTTCACCCGATTGTTCGGCCTTGTGCGCCTTCATCAACTTGTTGGCGAGCATCACCATGCCCGACGCGACGACCGCGACGGCGGTGCCCGCGGCGATGGCCGTGCCCGTTGTTAAAACCGTGCCAAGCAGAGGCATGCCGAAATAGAAGGCCGCCGCTGTGCCGCCCAAGCCGGTCAGGGTTAAGGCGCGGGCGAAATATTTCTTCCACGGCAGACCCAGAATCGCTTTCCAGGCTTTTGCGGGTGCTCGCGCAATGACGCCGGGCAGCTTAGCGAGCACTGATCCCAGCGGTGCGTTTCCGTCTTTTACGCCGATGTTGGGCAAGGCGCCCCACAGAATCAAGGCGGGAATCGCCGCGGCCACGGTGACGATCGAGAAGGTGGCCACAAAACCCAAGCCGTCCACGACGAAACTTCCGAGGAAGATGCCGGAACCGATGGTGACGAAGAGTCCCATGGTGCGAATCAGAATAGACGTCGAGAAAATCTTCTTGCGGTTGGGGCCGACGATTTCCGCCATCATGGCGTCATCGGTGATAAAGAGACTGGCGAACTGCCAGGCGTTGATGACGGTGAGGAACAAGAGCGACCAGAAATTCAAGTACCCCATCGAATAAAGAACCGCGTTGGCCGCGCTCAGCGCCGAACGAAGCAGCGCGTTAAAAACGATGTACTTCTTGAGCGGCAGGTGGTCACCGATCTTGCCGACGATCAGGTTTATGCCGATGGAGATGACGCCGCCGAGTGAGAAGAGTTCATACATCTGCGACTTACCCACCGTGTCGATGAGCATGAGCGGGTAGGCCATCGCGCTGAGTGAAAAGCCGAGCATTCCAAACGGCCGCGACCACAACATGCCAAACAACCCTTTCTTCTGGATCGGGGTGAAGCCGTCGTCATCAACGCCTTCGGCGGTGATATAGGTTTGGCCGGAGGCCTCACGCCGGGTCAGGCCGAGTTCGGTGCGGTCATTGAGCGAAATGAGGCGATCGCGGACCGCGTCTACATTGGAAACCTTCGCAATGGCGAAGGCGTTCTCAATGCTCTCCATCGCGAGTTCGGGGGATTCGTCTTTATCCCGGCCGCGGGCGACGAACCAGGTCAGTTCTTTAACAAAACGTTTTGTTTCCTTGGCGTCGTCCCAGAGACCGCCGTCGTCGATGCGTTTGTATTCATCAACGAGGCCCGCGATTTGTTTGTTGGTTCTGCTGTTGAGAAAGGTGTCGTTGGCAACGCCTGGGGGCGGGACTTCATTTTCTTTTGCGTCTTGAGCGGAGTCCGCGGCGTTGAGTGATTGCGCGGGGCTTAGCAGGGAGCGGGTGACGCGTCCGATATTGCCTAAAACAGTGTCCTGGCGGGCAGTCTTTCGGCTGCCGGTGAAAAGATTAGAGAGCGCGACGTGTGCGGCGGAAGGCGATTTGGCTTCCTTAATGGCAGCGACGCTGTTGCTCAGGCTTTCGCGCAAGGAAACGGGCTGTTCCTTCGCGGCGGCGGCGACGCCGTCATTAATCGTGATGCCGACAGAAGCGGCGGGTGCAATCTCAACGGCTTTCTCAGAAATAATAGCGCTCTTACGAGAAACGGTCGCCTGGGGGGCGACCGTTATGTTGGGAGTAAAGGTGGGAGCGTTAAGCGTCGGAAGCACACTCGAACCAAGACCCGGCACCAGAGAAGTCGCGTTGCCGTTGCTTAATGCGGGAGACGTCAACATCGGCAAAACAACGGTGCCAACGGTGGTCCCAGCATTCACGTTGGTCGGCGCCTTGCCAAACACCTTCGCAAACGCACGGGTCGCAAAGGGACCGGGCGAGGCAACAATGAGGGCGGCGACGACACTAATTGAAAGGGATTTGATAAAGGACGACGAGATAGATTTCTGCTTTTCCATATACATACATTGTACCAGGGGTCAGGCTTTAGACCGTAGGTCCTAGGCCCTGAGGTGCCATGGATTAAGGCCTAGTGCTATATAGGTCTTAGAACCGTCTGTAGATTCGGTCCCAGCCCCGCGGCTAGCACGAGATAGAAAAAAGGCCTCGCCGCAGCGGGGCCCGTTTTCTTAAGGTCTATAAAGAGTCTTATTTTTTCTCGGACTTTTTCTTCTTCTTATTGGCTTCCGCCAATTCCTTGCGGGCTTCGCGTTCGGCCTTTTTGCGTTCCTTCTCCATCATCTCTTCGGTGAGGTTGCCGCTGTGTTTGCGCATGCGCAGCATCAGGAGGTTGATGGTTTTCTCAAAGGTCAGGCGATCGAATTCGTTGATGACCTTGCCCTGCATGCCGCGCGGGAAGATGAAGGCGACGACGCGGCTGACAACGGTCTGCAGTTTGTGAGCCACCGAATACGGCGCGTTAATGGTGTACCACAACTTGCGTGAGAAGAAGTCGTAGAGCAGGACCTGGAGATCCTTGGACATATGCTGCAGCGCCGGCGTCTGCCCGGTCTTAAAGTCGGTCACAAACACTTCGAGTCCGCCCTTCACCTTCTTCGCCACCACCAGATCGAAGAGGCCGCGGAAGATGTCGCGGTGCGTCGGCTCTCCGAGTTTGTTGAAGCGGTCGACGACCATCAGGTTTGGGAGCTCGGTCCCAAGTGCAATCGGGTAGAGGTCAAAGGTGCGCTGCAGTTCTTCATACATCGTGAACATGCGCGCTTCCATCGCGTCCCGGTAGCCCAAATTGGTTTCGCGGGCGCGCTCCAGCATGTTGGTTGTCACGTCGATTTGTTCGCGGATCCAAATCTCGCGGGCGACCTTCACGGTGTCTTCAAAGGGCGGAAGTTTGCCGTCTTCGTTGTACTTCATGACGGCCCAATCCAGCGCCGCGTGGCCAACATGACCCATTAACATGTAGATACGGTATTCAAATCCGTTGCCGGCGCCGTAGAGTTGGCGGTACTTAAAGGATTTCATCGAGGAGGCCGAGGCCGCCAGGTCGCCGACCTTGTTGATGCGGTAGGAGGCGAGCATCGCCGCGAGAGCGGTTTCGATATAGTCCGCGCGGTCGGTGGTTTTGGGCATGTCCGGCGCCGCGTGTTTGGCGCCCGGGAGTGCGGCCATGATCGCCGGATCTTCGGTGACGGTCAGGATGTGCTCTTGATTGAGGTAGAGGCCTTCGTGAACCTGCAGATCCGTGATGAGTTTGTCCATCGCGTGGGCGAGTGTTGTAGGGCGAACCTGTACAACCGGCGTGCCGTCATGATCGCCGAGAGTGACCCGGTAGCTGTCCTGGGGCATGCCAAAACGCACGAGCTGGGCTTTGAAGGTCATCTTCAGCGCTTCTAAGTCGACGCCCTTCTTGCCGCGCATCTGCAGCATGTAGCGGCGATCGGTCACCACCACGCCTTGGGTGGTTGCGCCGGCCGCGCGTTTGATGATTTCCTGCTGGTCGGCTTGGAACTGGCTGGAGGTTTTGAGTTCCTCGAAGGAACCCGAGAAGCCGTAGAGGGTGTTGCCGTCGTTGGAGAGGCTCAGCATCTTCCAGCGGGTAATTTCGTTTTGCTGATGCGCCGGCGTGTCGCGGCGGATCATTTTCTCCACTTCTTCCTGCGTCTTGTCCGAAAGGAAAACGAAGGTCATGCCGGCCTTCTGGAGTTTGCCCATGTCTTCGAGCACATCAAAGGGAATGCGGTCCCCGTAGAGGCGCAGGTCAAAGAGCACCAACCGCGGCAGCAGGCGGTGCAGTTCCTTGAGCGTTGCGGGGATTTTCAGGTCTTTGCGGTCGCGGATGGCGGGGGTCTTTTCAATGCCGTTGTCGGGCAGGTCGCGGGCTTGGTTATAGGGGAGGAAGTTAAGCACGCGCACCTTCATCTCATTGCTGATGACCTTGGGCGCGTTGAGTTTGCGATCGGACTTCCATTTAATTTCAGCGAGCAGCTTGCGTTCCAAGCGGGCCAGTTGTTTGGCGTCACCTTCACCGGCTTTCTTCGCGGTGGTGCGTGAGCCGTAATAAGCCTTGTAGTCGTCGAGGCTCAGGTCCTTGATTTTGCGGGTATAGGACTTAACGATGCGGGTGATAAATTGAACCCTGCCGCCCGCGATGATGCGGATCGGAATTTTTCGTTGGTATTGGCCCCAGAAGCGTTCACTTCCCTTATTGTTGATGGGCCGGATGGAAGCGGAGATTTTGGAGTTAAAGAGTTTGTCTTTGTTGGTTTTGCCAAACCACAGATCAAGGGCGGCGTCTTCATCTTCCGGGACGATGCGGAGGTCTTCCTTGGCGTCCTCCTGTACCTTGGTGTCGACTTCCGCGTTGACTGCGTCATCGCTGAGATCGGCGGCGTTGAGGGCATTTTTCTTCCCGCTGAAGTCGAAGAGGGTGTTGAGTCCGCTGATGCCGATGCGCTTGCCGCGTCCTTGGTGCACGACGGCGAGGGTTTGACCGACTGTTTCGCTCTTTGCGGCGGCGTCTTTGTAAGACGGAGCTGTCGGCCCGGCGGCATTAATCGTTTGATTGGGTGCGGACTCAATGATGCGTGTTCCGCCGATGTTTGGTGTTTGAGCCGAGCGGGCTGAAACCGCTTGGGGAGCCGCACCGCTTAAGGTGGTCGGCAACGTGGTCGGCGCCAGTGTGGGAAGTACCGATCCCAGCGTGGGTGCGGCCAGGGTGAGCGTCTGCCCGGAATTGTTAACTCCACCCATCACCGTCAGTCCGGAAACGGGGGAGAGGTTGGTCCCCACCCGAATATTGGCGAGGTTGCGGGCGAAGGCCGGAGAGGCGGCGTTCACGGCGATGATGATGGAGAGCAGGACTCGGGTCATGATATTAGTGGTCATTTATTTGCCCCCCTTCTTCAGAACCGCCGCTTTTTTGGCGGCCGCCGTGGCCTTCTTTTTGGCTTCCTTAACTTCTTCATCGGTCGCTTTTTCATTTTCGGCTTTGAAATGTTCTTGAAATTCTTCATCGGCGCGCATGCGTTCGATCGTGTTCGCGATTTCTTTGACCACCACACCCTGGCGGTAACTTCCGTTGGGCATAATCTTAAAGAAGTCGCTGGGGTCGAAGTAGAGGTCCCGCGCGCCTTGTTTGTACTCCAGGCGAATGTGGAGCTTGGCGATGCGCGGTCCCTGCGCCCAGCCGTCGTGCCACTGGCCGTCGTTGCCGGGCTGCGCAAATCCCGCGAGAACCGCCATGGCGAGTGTTTTCGCGTAGATGCCGCCGCCGTCTCCTTCAAAAGGCTCCTTACCGGTGCGGTAGGCGATGACCGACAAGACGCGTCCGGCCTCGGTGTCATGTTTCATGAGCCGCGGCAGGCGGGTGAACACCTTGTAGATCTTGCCGCCGGATTTGAATACCAGCGTGATCAGGCTCTGGCGATCGGTGGCGAGGGCGGCCATGTTGTGCATGATGTCTGAGGCGGTGTCGCTGTAGTGCTCAAAGGTGCGGTCGTAAATTTCACCGAAAAGAGCCAACGCCCGGTCCAAATAGCCGCGGGAGCGTGTTTTCCAGCCGGGTTCACTCATAACAATCGCTTGCCGTTTGCTGACAAACACCCCCTCCTTCTCGGGGCTGCGCCACATGTCGCGCAGGCGCTTCATGGCGTGTGAGCGAGAGGTATTGCGGGCTTGTCCGCGCCACACATTCTCAAAAAGTTCCGGCATGAGTTTGTAGAAGATGGAACCGGTGAACATCGCCAGCGGTCCGTGGTAGCGGCGTTCTTCTTCGGTCATGCTGGCGCTTTGATGGCCGCCGGAGCCGAAGTTGCCTGCGCGGCGCTCAAGCATCTGTTCCCAGAATTCGCTGTAGGAGCGGATTTCGCCGAGTTTTACACCGACCTGCTTTTGTTTCCGGTCGCCGAGCACGTTACCGAGGTAATCGAAAATTTCAGACTCGTTTTTGGCGGAGCGGAAGGTGGTCAACTTCGGCCAGGCTTTTGACAGCTTGAGCGAACGTTTGGAATCGCCGATCACCAGGAAGGTTTCCGGACGGGTCAGGAGCTCTTCTCCGGCGAAACGTTTGTCGATCGCTTGAAAGACGCGGTTAAGCGACACGCGCATCGGCTGGGAGCGGACCCACAGCTGGCGCGGGTTGTCCGGGTGTTTCTGGATCGTATATTGGAGGCCTTCGGCTTTCATCGAGGCGTTAAATCCGCGGATCAGCTTGGACCGGACCGACGCCAGGTTTTTGTCGGACACCGAGTCCGGAATCCACATGTCGTATTGAAACGGCGACGCTTCCACTTCAAATTCGGTCTCGAGATCGCCCGAGAGGGTATCGGCTACTTCCCCGAAGGTTTTTAGGTTCTCTTTAGTGAAGGCCCGGCTGTCTTCGATATAAGGCTTGGAGACCTTGGCGCGGGAGTGCAGCGCGATCCGGCCGCCGTTGTGGCTGACGACCATCACCGGGTTCGCTTGCCCGACCTTGAGGCGGTCGAGCAGAATGGTGTCAGCGGAGTTCGGGCCCTTGTGGGGCCGCGCGGTCATGAACACAACATGCGCCCCCGCGTTGATGAGCCGCTGCACGCGGTCGACGGTCGCCTCGCGGGCCGGCGCGTCAAAAACATCTTCGATGAAAACGACGCGGGGCGTCGCTTCGATATCGTCTTGAATCTGGGTCCCGTCTTCGTCGATCGGATCGGGCACAATGGCGTTGGCGGGCCAGTCGATTTTGGAGTCGAGAATCTCGATCTGTTTGGGGCGTTCGTCCTTGGGCTGCGGGCGCAAAGCGTCGGCTTCACTCAAAAACGGGCGAATGCGATCGCTGGTTTTGGCGTCCGGGTAATAGCCCCCGAAGACGTTGCTCAACGCGGCTCCCTTCACGTCCCACTCGCTGCCTTCCCATTCCGTGCTGGCGACGGTTTTGCTCTTTTTCTTGTTGGAGGCCATGTACTTGAAATCGGCCTGGGCGGATTCAATTTCGTTGACGAGTTCGAGCGCTTTCGGGCCTTGTGAGATCGAGCCGTCGGCTTCAATCTTCAGGAGTTCTTCGGGTGTGAAGTCAAAAATGCGGGCCCGTTTGAGGTATTCGATTTGTACGGTAATGCGCGCTAAGACCGGGCCTTCAATCGAACCTTGGTGCCATTTCAAATCGAGACCTTTGCGGCCGTAACCGCGCAAAACGGCGAGGGCGACCGCGCGCGCCTGGGCTTCATCCCCGTCGGTGGCGGCTTGTTTGCCAAAGCGGTAAATCGTGGCGTTGAGTTCCCGGCCTTGGGCGCTGTCGATCTTCATGACGCGGTCGATCGAGACGCCGAGATTGTAGGTTTGTCCCGTGAAGGGTGAGCGCAGCGGAACCTGGGTGTAGACCTTTCCTTCGGTCATCAGATTTTCGCGGATGTCGAGCTGGGCGGTGCGGTAATCGCCGACCTCGCGCTGCCAGAAGTTCTCGGCGAAACGTTCAGCGTGGCGGAGGTATTCGGAATTGGCGGTGCGGCCCTTGGCCGTGCCGCGGTAGCGTTGGAATTTGCCGTCCTTCGATTTTCCAGCCCAACGCATACGCAGGGATTCACGGAATTTACCGAAGTTCGTGTACTTCGTTCCGGCGCGTGCGGTGTCCACGTAGAAATCGGTCACCAAGTCGTGCAGGACCTGCCAGGTGAAGAGGCCAAAACGTCCCGCGGAGGTGTTGCCTTTGCTCTTCGCTGTTTTTCCGCTGCGGCCGAGCACGGGCCGCCAGAAATCGAGGTACTGGCGCATGTTGCTCATCGAGACATCAACCGGCGCGGCTTCAGATCCTTCAACAACCGCATCGAGCAACGAGGCCTGGGTTCCGGCATCCGCCGCGTCGAGCACGGCGGCATTGCGGAACACCCCGGGCACGGATTGCGGATCGGCGGTGATGGTGCGCATGAGGGTCTCGCTGGC